>NC_014377.1:1560011-1920023 GCF_000144645.1 Thermosediminibacter oceani DSM 16646 | reverse complement strand
TCGCCCTGGGAGGCAGCGTTTACCAGGATATCGGGTCGGAAATAGAAAAGCCGCTCAAGCACAGGCAGGAAGCTCCAAGGTGGTACGGCAGCCACGAGGTCAGGGTAGAGAAAGATTCGATGCTTTACGGCCTGATCAAAGCAGAGACGCTCCTGGTGAACAGCTTCCACCACCAGGCCCTGAAGGATATCGCCCGCCCTCTCAGACCGGTGGCCTTCGCCCCGGACGGTCTGGTGGAAGCCGTTGAGGGTATTTCGGAGGATGCGTTTCTTTTGGGAGTGCAGTGGCATCCGGAAGAGATGTGGGAAGTCTACCCAGAGCAGCTCGAGCTGTTCAAAAGCTTCGTCGAGGCTGCCGCCCGGATCGACGAATAATTTCGGCCGGACTTTAATAACTTTTTAATAGCAATTGTAAGAAGGAGGAGGGGCTTTTTGAAGATCTACATATCCGCCGATATGGAAGGTATTTCGGGAGTCGTCTCGCTGGCTCACGTAGAACCGGGGTCCGGGGAATACGAGAGGTTTCGGCGGCTGATGACCAGAGAGGTAAACGCGGTGGTGGAGGCCGCTTTTGAGTTTGGGGCCTCCGAGGTCGTCGTGAATGACTCCCACAATAAAATGGACAATATCCTGGTGGAAGAACTGCATCCCCGGGCTTCTCTAATAAGCGGCAGCCCCAAACCACTCAGCATGATGCAGGGAATTGACGGGAGTTTCGATGCGGTATTTTTCGTCGGATACCACGCCCGGGCTGGTAGTTCCGAAGCAATAATGGACCATACCTATACCGGCAGCGTGCTGTGCGCAAAAATAAACGGCAGAGCCATGAGCGAGGCCGGATTAAACGGCAGGCTGGCGGGTTACTACGGTGTGCCAGTGGTGCTGGTGACCGGAGACCAGAACGCGGTAAGATGCGCAAGAGAGGAGCTCAACGATCCGGTAGGTGTGGTGGTAAAAGAGGCTGTTACCAGGTATTCGGCTAAGGTGTGCCCCTTCGACGTAGTGAAAGAACGGATCCGGCAAGGGGTAAAGGAAGCCCTAGAAGACGTCTCCCGTTTCAGGCCAACCATCGAGGAGGGAACCGTTGAGCTGGAAATTGCCTTTAAGCAGTCCATTTTGGCTGATGTGGCCCTTCTGATTCCTGGCATGAAAAAAAAGGATGCCAGGACCGTGGTTTACAACGCTGCTGATTATTTAGAAGCGTATAAAGTGTTCAGGGCGGCTCTGGCCATGGGCTCCGGCATACGCTAATAAGGTTAAGGCAAAAGTTGGAGCAAATAAGGTAAAATGATGAATTTTATTCGGGTAATGTATAAAAGTAAGAGGCGTGGAGGGAAGGATCAGTATGATAGCCATAAAAGGCGGCATGGTTTACACTATGAAAGGCGAAGTGTTGGAAGACGGAGTCGTGCTCGTCGAGGGCGGCAAGATCAGCAAAGTCGGGAAAAATCTGCCGGTTCCGGAGGGCTGCGAAGTAATAGATGCGCGGGGTAAATACGTGTTTCCCGGTTTTATAGATGCCCACAGCCACGTGGGGATCTTCGGAGAGGGCGTTGGGGACATCGGGGAAGACGGCAACGAGTGGACGGACCCCATCACACCGCACCTCAGGGCCCTTGACGCGATAGATCCCATGGATAAGGCTTTTGAAGATGCGGTGAAGGGCGGCGTAACCTGTGTCTTTACAGGGCCGGGCAGCGCCAACGTCATAGGAGGCCAATCCATAGCCGTAAAGACCTACGGCCGGGTTATTGATAAAATGGTCGTCAAGGCTCCGGCGGGGTTGAAGGTGGCCTTCGGGGAAAATCCGAAGCGCGTTTACGGCAACAAGAAGAAGATGCCGTCGACCCGCATGGGCACCGCCGCCCTTTTGAGGGAGGCTTTAAACAAGGCCAGGAATTACAAGGAGAAGCGGGACCGGGAGAGGAAGGAGAACGAGGTCTTTGAAAGGGACCTGAAGATGGAGGTCCTGTGCGACGTGCTGGAAAAAAAGATACCCCTCAGGGCTCACGCCCACAGAGCCGATGATATTATGACGGCCATCAGGATAGCACGGGAATTCGATGTGGACGTAACTATAGAGCACTGCACCGAGGGGCACCTGATAGCCGACGAACTGGCGGAGCTGGGCGTTGCGGCCGTTGTAGGCCCGTCGCTTACGTCCCGGTCCAAAGTAGAACTGAAGGACCTGAGCTTCAAGACTCCGGGGATACTGGCAAGTAAGGGCGTTAAAGTGGCCATAATGACCGATCACCCGGTCATACCCGTCCAGTATCTGAATATATGTGCTGCTCTGGCGGTAAAAGAGGGAATGCGCACCGAGGATGCCCTGGCCGCCATTACCATCAATGCGGCCGAGATAATAGGCATCGCCGACAGGGTGGGCAGCATCGAAGAAGGCAAGGACGCCGATATAGTCGTATGGGACGGATTCCCCCTGGAGATAATGTCGAGGCCCCAGGTCGTGATGATAGAGGGCCGGGTGGTGTATAAAAAAGAATAGATTATCCTTGTTAATAAATTGCGCTGAAAACCCGTAAAAAAGATCATACGGGCGAAAATATGAAAACGGAGGGCATATTTGGTTTTCCGTTATTGTATTATTTTCCAATCAGAATTATTAGGCATATACGAATGTTTGACATGACACTTGTACAGTGTTAGAATTTTCATAAGATACATCAAAGGGGGTGAGAAAGCGATTTGGACGATGATATGGCAGGCTGCTAAATTTATTCGTAAGGGAGGGTAAACGGTGGAAAAAAAGAAAGGGTTATCGGAGCAGGCTTATAAACTTAAGCCCGGTGAACAGTATATCCCCTATATTCCCGCTGATCGCACGGTACCCGAATTAACCGCTTTTTCAATAGTACTCGGAATCATCCTTGCTATTGTATTTGGAGCTGCCAACGCTTATCTCGGCCTAAGAGTGGGAATGACCGTAAGCGCCTCCATTCCGGCTGCTGTGGCTTCGATGGCCATTTTGCGCGGAATAATGCGCAGGGAATCTATACTCGAAAACAACATGGTTCAGACCATCGCATCTTCGGGCGAATCGCTGGCTGCAGGCGTAATATTTACAATACCCGCGCTGTTTTTGTGGAACGCCAACCCGAGCATTTTGCAGATTTCGAGCCTTGCAATTATCGGCGGATTTCTCGGTGTTCTGATGATGATCCCGCTCAGAAGGTTCCTCATAGTGCAGGAGCACGGGAAACTTCCGTACCCTGAGGGCACGGCCTGCGCTGAGGTGCTCGTCGCCGGCGAGGTCGGCGGCGTCAGTGCAAGGACGGTCTTCACCGGTCTTGGAGTAGGAGCCATTTACAAATTGATAGCAGACGGGTTTAAAATCTTTCCATCAGAGATCGAATGGCCCGTACCCGGATACAGGACGTTAATTGGTGCGGATATTCTTCCGGCGCTGCTCGGCGTAGGATTCATAATAGGGCCGCAAATAGCAGCGTATATGCTTGCCGGCGCAGTTCTCGGCTGGTTCGGCTTTATACCTCTAATTTCCCACTTCGGAAGTTACATTAATCAGGTCATATACCCTGCATCAGCTCCGATTGCCGAGCTCGATGCCTGGGGCATCTGGAGTTTTTACCTCAGGTATATCGGTGCCGGTGCGGTAGCCTTTGGCGGAATAGTAAGTTTGATAAAGGCACTGCCCACTATCATCAATGCCTTCCGCCAGTCGGTAGGCGGCTTCAGCTTAAAAGACGAAAACGAAGGTAAACCCCGCACCGACAGAGATATACCGATGAAATGGGTATTGGTGGGAACCCTTATACTGATAATTTTAATCGCTTTTAGCCCCTTCATACCTGTAGGTATTCCCGGAGCAATTCTCATCGCATTATTCGGATTCTTCTTCGTCACGGTTTCGTCCAGGATCGTGGGTATTGTTGGAAGCTCGTCCAACCCGGTTTCCGGTATGACTATTGCTACGTTGCTTTTCACAACAATAATTTTTAAGGCTCTTGGCATGACGGGACTTGAGGGAATGGTTGCCGCCATTTCGGTGGGTGGAATTATCTGCCTTGCAGCGGCCAACGCCGGTGATACTTCACAGGACCTGAAGACCGGATTCCTGGTCGGCTCCACTCCCTGGAAACAGCAGATTGGAGAATTTATAGGTGTATTCGCATCGGGATTGCTCATAGGCTTTGTTTTAATTCTCCTGAACCAAGCCTACGGCTTTGGAAGCAAGGAACTAGCAGCTCCGCAGGCAACCCTGATGAAACTCGTAATAGAAGGAGTTATGAACGGAAATCTACCGTGGTCGCTGGTATTTACCGGTTTTGCTGCAGCAGCTGTCGTAGAGCTTTTCGGCATAGCGTCACTGCCCTTTGCCGTTGGACTGTATCTACCCATTCACCTCAGCGTGCCCATCATGGTAGGCGGTTTAGTAAGAGGCTTCCTTGAAAAGGTCACGAAATCCGAAGAAGATCTGAAGAAGAAAGTTGAAAACGGTGTTCTCTACGCTTCCGGATTGATTGCCGGCGAGGGAATAATGGGAATTATCATTGCGGCTTTTGTAGCTGCAAATGTCGACATTGCTTTCGGGAATAATGTCCTCGGACAGGTCGGAGGCCTTGTTGCTTTCATAATTCTGACACTTACTCTGATCAGCGTATGCTTTAAAAAGGTTGAAGAATAAAAGAGGGGGATAATAATTCCCCCTCCTAAATTTTAATCAGGGAGTGGTTAGCGGCTTGGGCAAAGAAAACCTTCTGTTAATGATACCTGAGAGAAAACCTCACGTGAAGTGGACGGAAGATGAAAGCGGCAGTATAAAACTTTGCATCGAAAGGGATGGAATAATTGCCAGAATCCTTCAATTTGTTTTTAATGCTCCTCGAAAAATAACGCTGGACCTTGATGAAATAGGATCAACCGTATGGAAGCTGTGCGACGGTAAAAATACCATTTACGACATAGGCAATGCCCTTTCAGAAAAGTTCGGCGACAGAGTGGAGCCGCTATACCCAAGGCTTGTAAAATTTATTCAAATGCTCTGCAGTGGTAATTATTTGTTTTTAAAACAAAAGGAGGACTCTTGAAAGGAGAGATGTCCAAACCCGACGCCTTTGGTGTCTGGTTTTTATTAATTAGATTTAATGAAGTATTTGATATCGTTTAAACTATGTTCGGGGGTCTGAGCCTACAAATTGATCTCTTTTCAATAAAGAATTCGAAATTAATGTAATATTAAATTGAGCTAAATTGTAAAACGAGGTCTCCAAAAAAAGCGACTGATGAAAGGGGGGAGGAAAAGTATGTTAAGTTTAAAAAGGAAAGACAGAATTTATCAAAAATTAAGAGATCTTACCGCCTCACTATCCTTGAGTGTTGACAATAGCAGATTAGGATTTGAAGCTAGTTACATAGGTAATTTAATTGGTATTGATCGGTCTAATGCAAGCAGAGAACTTAATAGTTTAGTAAAAGAAGGAAAAGTTCTAAAAATTAAAGGTAAACCGGTTTTGTATTTAGATAGAATCTACTTACAAGAAAAGTGGGGTATAAATTTTGCTAATACAGTTATAGAGAGTCAAAAAAAGTTTATTTTAATGCTTAAAGAAAAGGGTGTATTAAAAGGTATAAAGAGAGAAATCGAAAATAATGTAACAACAAATTATGTAGAAAATAGTCTTGACAACCTCATAGGGGCTCAAGATAGCTTAAAAGACCAAATAACAAGAGCTAAAGCTGCAATACTATATCCTCCAGATGGCCTTCATACATTAATTGTTGGACCAACAGGTGTTGGTAAAACCACTTTTGCGGAAGCGATGTATAAGTATGCGATTCAGATAGGAGTGCTGCCAGAGAAATCTCCATTTATTATTTTCAATTGCGCGGATTATGCCGAAAACCCTCAATTATTACTGTCTCAATTGTTTGGCTATGTAAAAGGAGCTTTTACTGGTGCAGATAAAGAAAAAAGAGGTCTTGTTGATGAAGCTAATGGGGGAATTTTATTCTTAGACGAGGTACATCGTTTACCTCCAGAAGGTCAGGAAATGCTTTTCACATTAATGGATAAAGGGATTTATCGGAGAATGGGTGAGTCGGAAAATACAAGAAAAGCAAAGGTAAGGATAATTGCGGCTACAACCGAGGAACCGCAATCGGTTTTATTGCATACTTTTTTAAGAAGGGTTCCCGTTGTAATACAACTTCCGAGTTTGGAAATGCGTACGTTGAAAGAACGGCTGATGTTTATATATCAATTTTTTTGGGAGGAATCTCGCCGTATTAATGTGCCTATAAAAGTTTCAAAGGAGGTTATAAAAGCCTTACTATTATACGATTGTCCGGGAAATATAGGCCAGTTAAAGAATGACATCCGGCTTATATGTGCGGGAGCCTTTCTTGAGTATATGATGTCTCCGAATGGTGTAGTGGAGGTAAAACTTTCAATACTTTCCCGTCATATTCAAGAAGGATTATTTAGGATAAGGGATGCCAAGAAAAACGAGGAAATAATAAGAGAGGTTAATAATTATAAGGATGTTGTATTTGAGGGAGATAATACTGAACTAATGAATGAATTTAATAAAAAATTTCTTGGGAGTGCAGGCAATTATGAGGCAAAAGATGATTTTTATGAGATAATAGTAAATAACTGGAGGAAATATAATGAAGAGGGATTATCTTCTGAGGAAATCAGAAGAAAAATAGAAAATCAGATTAAAGAATATTTTAATAAGTATTTGCTTTCCGGTGAATCAGAGCCTAACACTATAAATCGGGATGTGGTATTAAAATTTGTAAGTCCAGATATCTTGGAAGCTGTGGAATATGCTTTAAATAATGTAAAAGATAAATTTAAAGGACTCATTGATCAACGGATAATTTATACTATAACGCTTCATATTGCGACACTTTTAGAAAGATTAAAAAAGGGCATAGTGATATCTCATCCGGATAGAGAAAATATAGCAAAAGATTACCAGTTTGAATATATTGCGGCAGAAGAAATAAAGGCTAAATTGGAAGAAAAGCTATACGTAAAAATACCCGAAGACGAAACGGCGTTTCTCGCTATGTTTTTGCATGCATTGAGAATAGGTAGAAAGGATGAAAACATAGGTGTATTAGTCATAATGCATGGGGATCATGCGGCAAGCACAATGGCGAATGTGGCAAATGTTCTTCTTGGGGTAGATCATGCAAAGGCTTTGGACATGCCTCTTGATGAAAAAGTTGAAGTTACATTAAATAAAGCTATTGACATTGTTAAGCAAATAGATAAGGGGAAAGGTGTACTTATATTGGTGGATATGGGATCCCTTACAACTTTTTCTGAGATAATTTCAGAAAGAACAGGGATTATGACAAAGACAATAGATATGGTAAGTACGCCTATTGTTATTGAAGCTACAAGAAAAGCTTTAATGCCTGATATGACTCTTGACGAACTAACGAAAGAAATCATGAGCTTGAGTTTTGCTTTTAACAATAATAAAGAGAAAAATGAAGTGATAGAATATACGCAAATAGAATTTGAAAATGATATGCCATTTTTAAAGAAAAGCTTGATTAATATACTTGATAAAACGTTGACCTTTTTAAATCCTAGTAAGGCATATAAAATTCTAGAGAGTGTGTTAAAGTGTATATTATCGGATATTGGTGCTGATATAGACGAAGAAATATTGATAAAATTCTTGTTTCATTGTTCATGTATGATAGAGAGGATTATAAGAGGTGAAAGTTTGCCTTATAGGAATTTAGATCATATTAAAAACGATCAAAGTGTTAAGTTTGAGCTTATAAAAAAACATTTTGAAATAGTGGAAGAGGTTTTTGGAATTTCAATACCTGATACAGAAATTGCGTATATAGTAGAAATGATTAGCACATATTATGGCACACTTTCTATTAGGGTTGACACATATATTTAAAAAGATCGTAACACAGATATTTTTTTTGACATACATTAGTGCTAAATGCTTTAGATTAATAGCACTAATTTTTTTTTCGCCATAATTAGCGCTTATATGACAAAATACTTGGCATGAAAGTTGCTTGTAGAATATTAGAGAAAAAGTTGTGATAGTAAGGAGTAATTTCATGATAGGAATTTTAATAGTTTCACATGGAAATTTAGGCAAGGAGCTTTTAAAAAGTGCAGAACTTATTGTAGGAAATCAAGAGCGAACAATGGCCTTGGGGCTTTTTCCAGGTGACAATATTGAGGAATTTAAAAACAATATATTAGAAACGATTAAAATGCTCGATGAAGGTGATGGGGTTTTAATTTTTATAGATTTTTATGGTGGAAGTCCATCAAATGTTACTATTATCGGCAGCAGAGATTTAGAGGATAATCTAAAAGTCGAATATATAACGGGTGTTAATATGCCTATGATTATAGAAGCATTGACCATGCGAAAAAATTATAATTTAAGCATGCTAAAAGAGCATTGTATTGAGAAGGGACACTGCGGAATAAAAGATTTACGAAAAGTTATTTCTGACTACGAAATAGCTTAAGAAGGAAGCTGATATTATGAGAGATATTGTTCTGGCGAGGATTGATGATAGATTAATTCACGGGCAAATTATAGCTTCCTGGGTAAATTATACTCAAGCTCAAAAGATTATTATTGTCGATGACGAAGTTTCCAATGATGTGTTTCTTGCCAAAGTAATAAAAATGGCAGCTCCTCAAGGTATAAAAACAGAAATTTTTAGCATTAGAGAGGCTATTTATGCCTTGAAGGAAAAATTTGTTGGTGAAGAAAGGGTGATATTGTTAGCAAAGAGCCCTTCTACAATGTATTCTCTAATAGAAGCGGAAGTTAAATTGAAAGAAATAAATATAGGGGGTATGAGTGCGGGACCGGGAAAGAGATTATTACTAAAAAATATTTTTATCTCACTCGAGGAAACAGAGATATTGAAAAGTATCTTAGCGAAAGGTATACCTGTTTATTTTCAAATTTTACCTGATGACCCTAAGCTTAATATAGACAAATATTTATAAATATTAATATACAACTACAACCTGAAAGAGGTGGGAATGCAAGTAGGATAGTAAAAGCATCGAAAATAAAATAAAAATTAAAACTTAATAATTAAGGGGGATGTAAAGATGGATCAGCAAGTTACTCTTAGTGCTGGACAAGCGGCTCTAATAGCTCTGTGGATAGCGATAGTAGAAGCGCGTGCTCTTGGATACTCTACATTGATGCTCCGCTTTACTCCTATGATGACAGGGTTGGTAGTAGGTATAGTTTTAAACAATGTTCCTGCTGCTATGACAGTTACTGCTGCAATTCAATTAATTTATATGGGTTTAATAGCCCCGGGTGGTACAATGCCAAGCGAACCAGCTGTTGCGACCGCTATAGCAGTGCCGGTTGCGGTTTTGGCCAACCTAAGTCCAGAAGCAGCAATTGCTGTAGCCGTCCCTATAGGGCTTTTAGGTAGTTATCTTTATAGTTTTAGGTTTTTTGTTAATACCTTTGTCGTTCGTTTGGCTAACAAATATGCAGATCGGCTAAATGAAAGAGGTATAACTTTCTCAATTGTCGTTCTGCCTATAATCATTAGTCTGGTCATCTTTTTCCCGACAATTTTCATTGCTCTTTATAAAGGAACGCCTCTAATAGCTGCATTAGTTAAAACAGTTTCTGCGGGGAAGATATTCCATATGTTGTCGGTCATAGGAGGAGGTTTGCCTGCCTTAGGAATAGCTTTGACACTTACTGTTATAGGCAAAAGAAAATTTATTGTATTTTTCCTTCTTGCTTATTTCATGGCCATAATTCTGAAGCCTCTTAATGTGAATACTGTGACATACGCAGTCTTAGGGACAATAACAGCTTATTTGTATGTTTCCTTAACCAATCCGCAACAAATTGAAGAATAAATCTATAAGGAGGGTAGATGAAAAATGGAGGCAAATGTAAAGAGCAAAGATTATCCTGAAAGAATTACTAACAAGGATTTGCACCGCGCTTGGTTTCGTTGGTGGTTTGTTAATGAGATTCCCCATAATTACGAAACAATGATAGCTCCGTCTTTCCTGTGGGCTATAATGCCTATTTTAAAGAAATTATATAAGAAGTCAGAAGATCTGAGAGAAGCTTTTAGAAGACACCTCCTATTTTTTAATACACAGTGTAACTGGGGTGGAGGTACTATACTCGGAATTACGATTTCTTTAGAAGAAGAAAGAGCTAAGGCTTTGGCTGAAGGAAAAAAAGATGAAGCCATTACTTCGGAAGCTATTAATAATACAAAAGTTGGTTTGATGGGACCCCTTGCGGGTATAGGAGATGCTATAGATTCTGGAACTGTACAGTATATTTTAATAGCCCTTGCTCTTCCATGGGCACAAGCAGGAAATCCTTTGGGCGCTTTAGTTCCTTGGATTGCATTCGTTACAATAACGTATCTATATGGATTTTACTTTACCAGATTGGGCTATAATTTAGGACGTGCTGCAGTTGCGGAAATAGTAAGTGGTAGCCGCATACGAAGCATAATAGAAGCATTATCAGTTTTGGGCACCTTCATGATGGGTATTCTCGCAGCTTCATACGTGAATGTAAGCACTCCGCTCAAGTGGACAATTTCTGGGAAAGAGTTTGTGCTTCAAGAAATATTGGATAAGATCTTACCCGGTATGTTACCTTTGTTTGTAGTAATGTCAATTTACCTGTATTTTTCTAGAAAAGGATTGAAGATTATACAGGTACTTCTGTGGTTGGTAGTTATTTTTGGCGTGTTAGGATTTTTGGGTATACTCTGAGAAATTATAAAAGAGGGGATGCTTTGCTTCTCCCTCTTACCTTTGTTCTGCAGTATTTTCGGTTAATTTTATTTTGCCAAGTGGCAAAACATCGATTCAAATATTTAAATGTAAGAGATGAGGAGGAACCAATGAAAGAAAAAGCTGTACTGATTATTACACATGGGAATTTTAGTAGAGAATTATTGAAGAGCGCTGAATTGATAATGGGAGAACAAAAAGATGTGGTTACACTCGGACTTAATTTAGGGGATGATATTGAATCATTGCGAATGGACGTTGAAAAAATTGTTGTAGAGAATCAAAAAGCTAATAAAGAAACGATTATTCTTGTAGATTTATTTGGCGGCAGTACATCAAATAGTGCTTTGTCAGTCTCAAAAAACTATGATGTAAAAATTTTGACAGGAGTTAATTTACCGATGTTGATAGAAATATTATCATCTAGGGATAAATATGATACGGAAGAATTGATTGAAATTGTATATAAATCAAGTGTGGATGGTATCAAAAAGCTAGGATCCAAATTATAAAAGGGAGGAAAGATCAGCGATGGGAGAAATACTTTTTGCTAGAGTGGATGATAGATTAATTCATGGACAAGTCATGACAAAATGGGCCAAAGGATTTGGATGTAATTCTGTTTTTGTGATAGACAATAACCTTGTAAAAGATGAATATATGAAAAGTATTTACCTAATGACAGCTGCCGCGTCTAATTTGCCGGCAAAAATATTAAGCGTGGATGATGCAATCTCGCTATGGAATAAAGATAACTTTGGGATTTACAAAGTTATTTTACTTTACAAGGATATTGCTACAGTAAAAGAATCCGTCGTTAAAGGTTTGCCTATCAAAAAATTGAATATTGGAGGACTTGCTAAAAGTCCGGAGAAAAAGTTTGTGATTCCAAGTGTTAGTTTAAAAAAGGAAGAAGCTGAGATGCTGTGGGAATTGGCAAATGATTTTAATGTTGAGGTCTTTTTTCAAACATTGCCAGAAAGCAAAAGGGTTAACTTAGATGCTGCTTTAAAGCTATTTGGAATAAATAAATGAGATGTGAAACTTATAGAGAGGTTGATGTCGATGCCGAAGATTATAGATGCAGATAAATTAAAAAAATTGGAAATAGAAATTTTTAAAAAGACGGGTTTTAAAGAACAAGATGCGAAAATAATAGCGGAAAGTCTCATTTATTCTGATTTAAGAGGGATAGAATCGCACGGTATATCCAATTTACCTATTTATGTAAAAAGGGCAAAATTAGGTTTGTATAATTTATCAGGCGATATAAACGTTTTAAATTTAGATAAAGATATACCACTATTATTGATTGACGGCAATAATACCATGGGACAGATCGCGGCATATAAGTCGGTTGAACCTTTATTAAATAAAGCAAAGAAAAGCGGAATTGCAGCAGCATTTATAGGGAGGACAAACCATTGTGGTTCATTAGGTTTTTATGGAAATATAGTAGCAGATAATGGCTGCATCTTCATAGGTATGACAAATGCCCCCGCATCGATGGCACCGTGGGGAGGGAAAGTCAAATTTGTTGGGACAAATCCTCTTTGTATTACGATTCCATATAACGACCAAGTGATAAATTTAGATATGGCAACTTCAACTGTGGCAAAAGGGAAAATTTATGTTGAATTATCTAAAGGTAATAAAATCCCGGATAATTGGGCTCTTAATGCAGATGGCAAACCTACAACTGACCCTAAAGAAGCTTTAAAAGGGACACTATATCCGTTAGGTGGCTATAAGGGATTTGGACTTGCAATGTTGATTGATATAATAGCCGGTCTATTAACAGGTTCATCATGGGGCCCTGATGTGGGATCGCTTCATAATGCATTAGATCGTGGTCAGGATTTAGGCATAGTATTTATAGCGATAAACATCAGCGAATTAATGCCAATCAATGAATATAATGAGAAAATTACTCGTTATATAGAAAAAATGAAATCTGTTCCAAAATCAGATGATAATAATGAAATTATGTTCCCCGGTGAACCAGAACTAAGGAGAATAGAAGAACGTTTAAAAAATGGAGTTCCTATAAACGACCAAACGTATGAGGAAGTAATAAAGATAGCAAAGGAGTATGACATAGACTTTGAAGAATAAAGTAGAGAAAAATGGAGGCTCGAAATGAGGAAGAAAGTATTAATAACACCGAGATCTTTTGGCAAGACAAGTAATGTTCCATTTGAAATGCTAAAAAAATACGATTATGAAATTTTGATAAATAACTCAGGGAAACCGTATGAAGAATCTGAATTGATTAAAATAATAAGGGATGTTGATGGCATTATTGTAGGTTTAGACAAAATAACGAGTAATGTATTAAAAAATGCAAAAAAGCTGAAGGTCATAACGAAGTATGGAGTTGGGGTAGATAATATAGATATTGAAGAAGCTGACAAGTTAGGAGTAAAAATTACTTATACCCCTGGTGCAAACACAGAATCTGTAGCAGATTTAACCTTTTCTCTGATGCTGTGTTTAAGCAGAAATGTTATTAAGTTAGATAATATAGTGAGGAGCAACAAATGGGAAAAGATAATTGGCTGTGAAGTTTATGGTAAGACTTTAGGGATCGTCGGTACAGGAAATATTGGTAGGAGTGTTGCCAAAAGAGCTACAGGTTTTGATATGAGAATATTAGCTTATGATAAATACCCTGATTATGATTTTGCAAATAAACTAGGTGTAAAATATGTTGATAAAAAGACATTATTTGAAGAAGCAGATTTTATAACATTACATTTACCGCTAAATAAGGAAACATATCATTTTGTCGACGAAGAGGAATTTAATCTCATGAAAAACACTGCATATATAATTAATACTTCTCGGGGTGGAATTATAAACGAGGCTGTACTATATAACGCTTTGAAAAACAAAAAAATAGCAGGAGCAGCATTAGATGTTTTCGAAGAAGAGCCACCATTAAATAGCAAACTGTTTGAATTGGATAATTTAATTTTATCACCCCACTGCGGGGCAGCTACTATAGAAGCCTCGGAGAGGATGGCAATTATGGCGGTAGAAGGGCTTATTAGTGTATTGGAAGATATGGAGCCCAAATATCTTTATGAGAATAAGAAATAAAACTTATTGGAGAGGATACAAATGAAAAAGCATGAAATTATTGAGAAACTTAAAAAACTTAAAATAACAGCTGTAATTAGAAATAGTGATATAAACACAATATTTTCTTTAGCCGATGCCTTAAAAAAAGGAGGTATTGAGGCTTTAGAAATAACCGTTGAGGCTCCTGGGGCTCTAGATGTAATTAAAGAATTGAGTAAAGGCAATAAATATTTTGTTGGAGCTGGAACAGTATTGGATGCGGAAACGGCAAGGGCTGCTATTTTAGCAGGTGCGAAGTTTATATTTACACCGGTTATGAAGCTAGATGTAATAAAATTGTGCAATAGATATGGTATACCTGTAATTCCCGGGGCTACAACACCCACAGAAATTTTAACAGGTTATGAGGCAGGAGCGGATTTCATTAAAGTTTTCCCTGCCGGTGTATTCGGACCTCAATATATTAAAGAAATTTTAGGACCACTTAAACATATACCTATTTTTGTTACAGGAGGGATTAATAAAAATAATATTAAAGACTTTATTTTAGCGGGTGCAACAGGCGTGTCATTAGGAGGAGCATTAGTAGATAGAGATCTTATAGCAAAAGGTATGTTTGATAAAATAACCGAAAGGGCTATCGAGTTTGTAAATTTAGTAAATCAAGTTTAACTCATTGGCAGGTACAATTTTAGAAATGCGATGCTTAATTTATTTATCACATTTAATTTAATGTATGGGGGTTGAAAAATGGAGATAGGATTAATAGGAATTGGTAAAATGGGATATAATCTTACACTTAACTTATTGTCAAAAGGATATACAACAGTTATATATGACATCGACAAAGAAAAATTAAAGGGTTTAGACAAAAAAGGAGCAATTTTTGCCGAAAGTATTCAAGATTTAGTTAGTAAATTAAATAAAACAAGAAAGATATTTTTATTACTACCAGCTGGAGAACCCACCAATAATGTTATAAATGAATTAGTTAAATATTTAGATGAAAACGATATCATAATAGATGGTGGTAACTCGCATTATAAAGATTCGATTGCAAAGTATGAAATGCTCAAGAGGTTGAATATTAATTTTTTAGATTGTGGAATAAGTGGCGGCGTAAGTGGAGCGCTAAATGGAATTTGTGCAATGGTAGGTGGAGATAAAGATGTATTTGAAACTTGCGAGAAAATTTTTAAAGATATCTCTGTAGAAGATGGCTATTTATATACTGGAAGAGCTGGAAGCGGACATTTTTGTAAGATGGTACATAACGCCATAGAATATGGTATGATGCAATCAATCGCAGAAGGATTTGAAATGTTATATAAAAGTGAATTCGACTTTAAATTGGATAAAGTGGCAAAAGTTTGGAATCATGGTTCTGTTATCAGAAGCTGGTTGATAGAGTTATTGTATGATGCCCTATCTAAGGACAATAAGTTAACAAATATTAAGGGTATTATGAAATCGACTGGAGAAGCTCAATGGGCTGTAGAAACAGCTTTGGAAAAGGGTATTCCTGTACCTATCATCGCACTATCCTTATTTATGAGATACAGATCGTTAGAAAATGATACATTCTCAGGCAAAATTGTAGCTGTCCTAAGGAATCAGTTTGGTGGACACGAGCTTTACTACTTATAGGGAAAAGATCCCAATCCGTCCTCTCTATGAATGAAGTATAACAATAGCTCTGAGGATTCAACAACAATAGTCGCTTTTTTCACTTGAATCTGAAAGAATTATGTGGTATACTAATCTACAGAATTTAATAAGATCGAAGGATCAAGCCTTCGGGGCAGGGTGAAATTCCCGACCGGCGGTGAGCCTTTATGGCGAGCCCGCGAGCCCTTTAAAGGGGTTGACCCGGTGAAAATCCGGGGCCGACGGTTAAAGTCCGGATGGGAGAAGGCGATAGTGGCGATGTGAGATTAAGCCCCGGGGGTTTGTCCCGGGGTTTCAAATTTTACAGGAGGTGTAAGTATGGATGCATTAAACCAGTCCGGAGCAGCGACATGGCGCGAAACCAGAAATATTGCTAAGGTTGCGGTGCTCGGAGTGATGGCCTTTTTGATAATGACCTATCTTGAGTTTCCGCTGCCGCTATTTCCCGAATTTTTGAAGATGGACCTGAGCGACCTGCCGGCACTGCTCGCCGGTTTCGGGGTAGGGCCCTGGGCGGCGGTGGCGGTGGAGGTGCTCAAGAATATCCTGCACGCCATTTTCAAGAACCAGACCGCTTTTGTGGGAGAAATCGCCAACCTGCTTACGGGCACACTTTTTGTGGTGCCGGCGGCCCTGCTGTACTCGGTGAGGAAGACCCGGACGAATGCTATACTCGGAATGGTGTTTGGTACGGTCATAATGACCCTGGGCATGGCCCTGGCCAATTACTACGTTTTTTTACCTCTGTATGCGAAGGTCTTCAACATACCCCTGGAAGCAATTGTAGGTATGGGCAGCAGCGTCAACTCCAGAGTGGTAGACCTCAAGACGCTGGTAGTATACAGCATCGTGCCCTTCAACCTCATAAAAGGCTTAATACTGACGATAATCACAATGCTGATCTACAAAAGAGTTTCGCCGATATTGCATATATAAAGTCACGGTAAATAAAAGGGCTGTCCCTAGGCGCGTGCTGGACTGTCCCCTGTCAAGTAGACAGTGGAAATAATAAAAATTCCACGTAAGGCACCAATCCAAAATGATTGGTGCTTTCTTTATGCTGCATACCGGCAAGATAGTTGCGATACTCCATTGGTGTCATGCACCCCTCTGTCTACTACAAGGGGAGCATATCAATTTTGGGACAGCTTTTTTACTTGTGTGTTAAACAAATTTATCTGTTTTTACCATCAGGCATTTTGCGATATAATGTATATGTAACACAATAATACGAATGGAGAAAGAATGAGGGAAATGAAAGCGATTTTTGAAACAAACGGTGTGACGGAAACCGAAAAGCTGGGCGAAGCCCTGGGTAAACTGCTTTCGCCCGGGGACTGCGTGGCTCTAAAAGGAGACCTTGGTGCGGGTAAAACGGCCTTTACCAGGGGTATTGCAAGAGGGCTGGGTTCCATCGATTACGTGACGAGCCCCACTTTTACGATAATAAACGAGTACGGGGGCGATATACCCCTGGCTCACATGGACGTTTACCGGCTTTTGGACGCCGTTGAACTGGAAGACATAGGGTTCAGGGATTATCTTAAAAGCCATGTAGTGGTGATGGAATGGGCCGATAAGGTGACGGATATCCTGCCGCCGGAAGTGCTCTGGATAGAATTCGAAATCCTGGACTATAAAAGGAGGAGAATAACCTTTACGGCAACGGACGGGCGGTACGAAAAAATAATACGGGAGTTGAAGCGGCAATGAAGATTCTGGGAATAGATACATCTTCCACGGTGGCTACAGCAGCGCTGCTTTCCGAGGAAAGGCTGGTGGCCGAATACGTCCTGAACAACCGGCATACCCACCTGGAAAAACTTATTTCAATGATAGACAGGCTGCTTACCGATGCCGATACGGAATTGAAGGAGCTGGGCGCCGTAGCGGTGGCTGTAGGGCCTGGGTCCTTTACGGGTATCAGGATAGGAATGGCCTGCGCCCAGGGGCTTTCTCACGTTTGCAATATACCTCTCGTGGGGGTTAATACCCTGGATGCCCTGGCGTACAATTTGATGCACTGCGGTGACCTCATATGCCCCGTTGTCGATGCCCAGAGGGGAGAGGTTTATACCTGCCTCTACCGCTGGGAAGAGGGGGAGCTGAAGCGTCTTTGGGATTATGAAGTCATAAGGGTGGAAAGGTTGATAGAACGCCTGCTGGAACTGAATAGCAGGACGATTCTGGTTGGAGACGGTGCGGGCCTTGTGACTTCCGCGCTGCCGGAAGGACTGACTGCGGGGGAGAAAATCACCGTTGCCCACCGGATCTTTGCCATGCCCAGGGCTTCTTCGGTGGCTGCGGCGGGGCTAAATGATTTTCTTAGCGGCAAGACCTGCAACTGTTTTTCCATCAAACCCTTTTACATGAGGAAATCGCATGCGGAGGAGAAATGGGAGGAGAAATATGGAAAATGCTGAACGGGAAAAGGTTACCATTGAGCTGATGAAGCTGGAAGATCTGGACCGGGTGATAGAGATAGAAAAGCTAAGCTTTACCAACCCCTGGTCCAGAAACGCCTTTGCCGCGGAGCTGACGGACAACCATTTTTCCACCTACATAGTGGCAAAGTTTAACGGCAGCGTAGTGGGTTATGCCGGGATGTGGCTGGTTGTAGACGAAGCCCACGTGACCAATGTGGCCGTCTTGCCCGAGTACCGGGGAAGGGGAATAGGGGAACTCCTGATGAGGTCTCTAATGGATATTGCCCGGGGGAGCGGCGCCCGCAGGATGACCCTTGAAGTGAGAAAGAGCAACTACGTTGCCCAGAACCTATATTCAAAGCTGGGGTTTGAGCCCATGGGCATAAGGCCCGGCTATTATTCCGATAACCGGGAAGATGCGGTCATAATGTGGGCGGATTTGTTAGAAAAGTAAATTTTTCCACATATCCACAGAGTTATCCACAGAAAAAACTTAAAAACCGTCCCTTGTACCCAACTTATTCACAATATCCCCAGATTTATTTTCCACAAGATCATCAAAAAAGCCTCAAGTTTGCATAGGCGTCAAGAAAAAGATCCGAGGAGAACCCCTGCTTGTACCTGTAGTAGCCTGCGCACGCTATCATGGCGGCGTTGTCGGTGCAGAGTTTGACCGGTGGGAAGCGGACCTCCAGGTCACCGCCGGTCCTATTCAGCAGTTCCCCTCTAAGGCGGCTGTTGGCCGCGACCCCTCCCGCCAGCGCTATAACCTTCGAATTCACCCGCTTTGCCGCTTCCAGGGTGTTTTCCACCAGGGCAGTTACTACCGCTTTCTGGAAACTGGCCGCCACATCTTCTACTTTTACCTGGACACCCCTTTGCCTGCTGTTGTTGAGGAAGTTTAACACCGCCGACTTGAGCCCGCTGAAGCTGAAATCCAGGGCGCCGTCCTTTATGTGTGCCACCGGAAACGCGATGGCGTTTTCGTCGCCGGATTTGGCGATTTTATCGATCAGCGGCCCGCCGGGATAACCCAGGCCCAGGGCCCGAGCTATTTTATCGAAGGCTTCGCCCGCAGCATCGTCCAGTGTTCTGCCCAGCACTTCGTATAGCCCGTGATCCCGCATGTGTATAAGGTGCGTGTGTCCTCCCGAAACCACCAGGCAAACGAAGGGAGGTTCAAAATCGTTTTCAAGGAAGTTGGCGTAAATGTGCCCCTCTATGTGGTTTACACCTATGAGGGGTTTCTTTATCGCGTAGGCCACGGCTTTTGCGTAGGACACCCCCACCAGCAGGGCTCCTATGAGGCCCGGACCGTTGGTGACTGCCACCAGGTCCACGTCTTTGAACCCTACGCCGGCTTCCAGCAGGGCCTTTTCGACGACGGCGCAGATCGACTCCAGATGCTTTCGTGAAGCGATCTCGGGCACGACGCCGCCGAATCTCTCGTGCCATTCAGTCTGCGAGAGTATGATATTGGAAAGGATATTCCTGCCGTCCGTCACTACCGCCGCCGAGGTCTCGTCGCAGGAGGTCTCGATGCCTAGAGTGATGAATGAGCCGTCTTTCACTTTTGCACTCTCCTTTCTAAATCAATGTTAACATACCGGAGCGACGGGTGCAATTTTTGGATTATTGGAGAATGTTTTACCCCAATTTTTTATAGTTTATTTAAAAAAAGGGAAAATAAAAAAACGGAAATAAATAAAATTTTATGGTGGTAGCCATGAACACCCTTGGATCTGAGTTATATGAGGCTGTGCTCGATTACGGTTACGTCGCCATATTCTCGATACTGGCCTTCGAAGGCACAGGCATGCCCGCGCCGGTACAGGTGGTTTTTCTGGCGGCGGCCTTCCTCATAAAAAAAGGTAAAATCTCTTTCTGGAAAGCGGTACTCACCATGGCTCTGGGGAACCTCTTGGGAAACGTGCTCGCGTATTATGCCGGCCGGAAAAAAGGGAAACCTTTTTTCGACAGGTACGGGAAAAAAATCAAGCTATGGCGGGAAGGTTTTGACCGGATAAAGGAGTGGTACAGGCGCTACGGCGGCCTTGTAATCGTGGGCAGCCGCCTGATAGGCATTCCCCGAACACCGGCTGTCTGGGCCTCGGGGATCATCGGGATCGATTTCAGGGTCTATGTGATTTATAGTTTTCTCGGAGATTTTTTATGGGCAGCTTTTTATACTTTTTTGATGTATAAAGGCCTTGCGCTGCTACCCATGATCGGGCGGCTTATTTCACAGCTACGCTCTTAATAAAAAAGTAAGAGCCCGCAATGACCTACGCTTCAGCTATCAGGGATCTCTACATAGCCCGCTGCAACCTTTCGGCTTCATGGGACCATTACAAAACCCCGTGAAGGGATCCTGAAGTCTTGGATCGGCCATTGCGATTGCCCCGGTGATGGATATATATTCGCATTCCAAAAACTTTATATGTACTTTAAATTGTAGGAGGTGGTTTAAATGACAAAACAAAGGAAGGATAAGCTCAAAGAATATATAGCTTTCGATCCGCTTCAAATCGAGGGGGTTAAACGGAGAACCCTTGGTGATGGCACCATAGGCGGAAAGGCTAAAGGTTTTCTCTATTCAAAGATAATTCTGCAGGGAAAAAGCGATGAGATTTTAACAAATGTGATGTTCCCTCAGAGCTATTTTATCGCGACCAGCGTGTACGAAGAATTTTTAGAAAAAAATGGCATTTATAAAATTTTAGAGGAATCATCCCAGGATCTCGAGAGGACCCAGAGAGCGATCATGGAAGGGAATTTTTCCGATTATGTAAATGATTTTCTGAAACGGGTATTGAGCGTTATGAACTGTCCGCTGGCTATAAGGTCATCTTCGATGCTGGAGGACAGTGTCAAATATTCCTTTGCGGGTAAGTATTTTACCACGTTTATATCCAACAGAGGCAGCGAAAAGGAGAGACTGCAAAAGCTTACCGATGCCATAAAACAGGTCTACGCCAGCACCTTCGGTAAAAACTCGGTGGTTTACAGAAAAAAGCACGGGCTCGAAGACGAAAAGATGGCGGTTATTATTCAGGAACTCTTCGGAAAACAGAGGGGTGACGGCTTTTACCCGGAAATAGCAGGCGTAGGTTTTTCGCAGAACTACCGGCGTTTTACCGAGAGGATAAGAAAGGAAGACGGGGTCGTCCGCATGGTGTTCGGGCTCGGCACCAGGAGCACCGGAAGGGGATATGCCAGGACCTTTTCTCTGACAAACCTGGAGTTAAGGCCCGAAGGCAACAACGCTCAGGAAATAGCCAAGTATTCTCAGGAGACCTTTGACATGCTCAATCTGAAGACGGGGAAGTTAGAATCGTATAATATCAATGAGAGGCTTGACCTGATACCTTATCACAGGAGTTTCAACAGGTTGTGTTCCCTGTATTCCGCAGCCGAAAACATGATAAAAGACATTCCTCCAGTCATAACCTCTCTCAGCGCGGGTGAAAAGCTCATATTTACATTCGACAGATTCCCGGCTTATAAACCGCGATTTTTCAGTTTGATGAAATATCTTTTTTCGGTGCTCGAAGACGCTATGGGGATCGCGGTGGATGTGGAATGGGCTTATGAGCCGGAAGACCCCAGGTTCGCCCTTATTCAGGTGAGGCCCCTGTCAAGCTTGGAAGAGTACCGGAAGGTTAGGATTCCCGAAAAAATAAAGAAGGAGGATATCATCCTTGCCGGCGACCGGATGTTGACCAACGGTATGGTGCAGGGCATCAAATACCTGGTGTACGTCGACCATGACGAATTCCACAAAAGCCCTGATAAATACGCCATCGCCAGGGAAGTGGGCAGGGTGAACGAAACGCTGGCCGGTGAAAGATATATCCTGGTGGGGCCGGGACGGTGGGGTTCCAGTAATCCGGTGCAGGGTGTCCCCGTAAACTACAATGAGATATGCAACTGCGGCGTGCTTATTGAAGTGGGCATCCAGAGGAAGAGATTCACACCGGAGCTTTCTTACGGCACCCATTTTTTCGCCAATTTGGAGCTGGACGGTATCCTCTACATACCGGTTTTCGACAGCATCGAGACCAATATAATCAATTTTGACTGGTTCCGGAATGCATCGAGAAAAGCCACCGGCCACAGGGCGGTTTGGATTTATGAGGGGGAATTCGATGTTTATCTGGACGGGGACAATATGAAGGGGATTATATTGAAAAAATAAAGGCGGGTTAAACAAGCGCTAGCCCGTTTAACCCGCTTTTTTTAAACATTACCTTTCCGTGTTCATAAAACGCACCAAGACAACAGCAGCCTGGGCTCTTGTAACCGGGACCTGCGGCAGGAATCTGCCGGAAACGCCCTTGATCAGGCCGAGACCCATGGCGATGGCTGCATGGCCTCTGTAAACGGGATTGACCGACGCGCCGTCTTCCGCTTTGATAACGTATGTATCCTGAAGGGAAGCGACCCTGTCATACCCCATGGCTCTCACCAGGATTGCCGCCATGAGTTCCCGCGTAATGGGACCTTCACCCTGAACCTCGCCTTTTTTAACAAACCCCGCCCTGACGGCGGCGTCGATTATCTTTTCGGCCTCTTTGCCGTCCTTTTCTGGCGGTGTGGGGATTCCGTATTTGAGCATAAGCTCCCGCGCCGTTTCAACCGGGTAATTACCGGTGGCGGCAAGCATCATTTTAAGGAATTCGGCGGCGGTGATTTTTTCGTCGGGGCCGAACTTTTCGCCCTGCGAATCGATGATGCCCATATTTACAAGCAATTGCACTTCCTTTTCGGCCCAGTGGCCTCTAATATCGGTGAACTCGGGTTTGGGCTTTTCCTCGATGGGATTGCCGGCATAATCCAGGGGCTTCATGTCGAAGGCGTCGAAGGTGTACGAGGGCGACGGGTTGACACCGTATACGAGCCTGTATCCACTACCGCTCCTTTCGGATTCATTGAACCGTATGTATCCCAGCTGCAGGCCTACTTTTTCGAGGAAGAGGTCTTGGGCCCGGTCTTTATCTACGACACCTTTAGGCTCGGGGAAGGTGGCATCGGACCATCTGCTGTAATAACTTAAGATCTTGCCGGTCCGGGCGTCGACGGTTACACTGAAACCGTTGTCCGGGAAGGGTATTCCGTTGACCTGCCTTGTGTAATTAAATACGAATTCTCTTGTTTTTTCCGGAACCGGCTGCTGATTTTCAGGGTTTTCGAGTTTAACCATCAAGTGCTTTTCAGGCTGCACCTTTTTAAGGAAATCATTTGCTTTTTCCTCGGCTGCTTCCCGATCGATGTTCTGCTTAAAGTCATCTCTGTAGCGCGAGCTGTCGTATATATCGAAACTCAGGAGTTCCGAGGTCGATGCGTCAACCCGGGCGTTTATTGAGCCGTAATCTTCGGGCTTTCCGGAATTTTTCTCCCAGCTGATGCTCCACACCCTGCGCCCGGGGTTGTCGTAATCCTCGTAAAGCCCTGCATACCGCTGCTCGTAATTACCGGGTATTTCCACGTATTTTTTTACGACCTCAACGGCTTTTTCCTTGGGGATCAATTTTTTTGCAGCATCCAGTTCCTTCTGTTCCTGGGGCGTCAGTTCATCCAAAGCCCGCTTGGCTTCTCCGGCTCCGTAGCCGTCAAAGAATACGGGATTCCCGTTGGAATATCCCTGGCTCAGCTCCTCTCCGGTGAAGGCGTCCACGTAAAAGCTGTTGGGATTATTGACCTGATATACCAGTTTAACCTTTTGCTCTCTTGTTTCGTAATTGTAAAACCGCCTGTACATCAAAGTCAATCCGGATTTTTCAAGGAATACCTTTTCGGCATCCTCTTTGGGTAAAATTTTTTTCGGAGACGGCAGTGCTTCAAAGGTCCACTGGAAGCTGTAGTTGGTGACTTCACCGGTAAAGGCGTCTACGGTGATGTTAAAACCGTTGTCGATTACAGGGATACCCTCGTAAACTCTTTCAAAATAAAGGTGATACTGGCGGGTGTGAACGTCGATCAGTGGCCTTACCGGGGGGGCAACCTGCCTGCGGTAGACGGTCATTGCAAATTCTTCAGGCTGAAGCTTTGTCGCAAATCCTTGAGCAATCTTTTTCGCATCCTCTTCGGAAATCTTAGGCAAAAGGGTACCTTTTCGAGTATCTTCGCCGGAGTAATTGGAGAGGTGTTTTATGTATCCCCTATCGGCGTCCACCGTAACGTAGAGCCTCTTATAGGGCTCTTTGGAGGTACTCCAGTTTAGATTCCACATCCTGCCTTCGGATGTTTCACTATAGTCTATAGAAAATTTGTCATAGATGCTGGTGTCGAAAAACTTTTTTACGAGCTCGACGGCCTGCTCCTGTGAGAATTTCGGATTTTCACCGGCGAAAGTAGAAGCGGGAAAGGTCGAAAGAAAGAAAAGAAGGATAAGCGCCCATGCAAAAGGGGCCTTGAATCTTTTCATAATGTTTTCCCTCCCTGATATGATATTAAGGTACGTTTTCTGGAACTTTCCATCACCTCCCTTTATGGAAATTATAACATTATTTAAAAAAATATTTCACAATTTTATGTTACAGATTTATTACAAGGAAATACGTAAAGAATTCTTAATCAAGAGTCTCTTTAAAATCCCTATCCAGCCGGTATATGAAGGCAAGAATTTCTGCGACAGCTCTGTAGAGTTCGGGTGGGATTTCAAGTCCGACTTCCACCGAAAGAAGGGCCCCGGCCAGTTCCGGGTCAGTGTGGAGGGGAATGCCGTGTTCCTTTGCTGTTTGTATTATTCTTTCGGCGGTTTCGCCCCTGCCCGAAGCCACCACCCTGGGGGCTCCATCTTTTTCGGGGTCGTATTTTAAAGCAACGGCTTTCCTTTGAGGAAATTTTTCCCTTTCACTCACGCTAGCCTCTCCTTTTTACGGTTTTATTCATACGGTTATGTCCACGCCGCTGTTGATGCCGGAGGGATCAAGGTCCTCGAAAAGAAATTTATCGATGTCTACTTTTTGCCATTTCCACCGGAGGGATTCGACCACCAGGGAGCGAGGGATCTTCTCCCTTATGTCCTCGTATCTTTTCCTCGCAATATCCAGCTTTTCCCTATCCTCGAACACCAAACTACCGTCTATGACTCCCTTTGAATAAGTAAGATTCACAAGAATTCTTCCCAGGCCTGCTATGTTGACCAGGAAAGAAAGGTTAACGGGCGGTGACCCTTGGCGTTCTTCCCGCCGCCTTTTTACCTTTAGCAGTATATTTCCGAAAAATGGATGACCAACAGAGAAAAAGGCCACCTTTACGTCTTTAAGGTCGGCGTGGGCCGCATTCAGAACCTTCAGCGCTATCCGGATGAAGGTGCTGGGCTCCGCAGCTTCCCGGGCAGCGGAACCGGGCTTTTCTTCTACGGCGTTATTCCAAAGATCCCCGGTCGAACGGGGCAGAATCTCGTCTTCGAGGGTCGGGTTTTCACGGGGGCGGTCGATTTCCTCGACCAGTTTTTCAATGACCCGGGAAAATATTTTCAGCCGGTTTTGGGTTATGGGGATGTTGAGTTTGGACAGGGTAAGAATGGGCAAAAGGTCCCTCCCGGCAGGAGTAGCGGCCGGGGGGCGGTGGGTTGCTTTATCCTGCCGGTTTAGTACTTTAAACACGATCTGGTCAGCTGAGAACCGGACCGGTTTCAGGGTGAGGGTCTGACCTTCCGCAAACCCGAGGTCGGTCCTGGCTAAGATCCTTTCGCCATTTATGTCGATGATATAGCCGCCTTCAACTTTTTTGCATACCACGGCCCTGCAGGCCGTGTCTACAGAAGCCGAAAGATTAGGGCTCGGGCCTTCAACCATAAAGGTTTTCATAGCTCTTCCACCTTTTGCTGTATTTGCCTAATATTATACAAAAATTTTTCCATTTAAGATACAGTAAATAAGCGAACATTCATGAAAATTTATTAATAAATGTTCGATTTTATATTGACTTTTTGAGCTGTATCTGGTAACATACAGGTATCAAAAAAATATTAACGTCTACCCCCTATATAATTCCGGGAATATGGCCCGGAAGTCTCTACCGGGTGGCCGTAAACCACCGCAGGCTATAGGGGAAAGTTTCTTTTCCCCGTAGTCGGGGACTTTTTGTTTTTTGCTGGGGGAATAATAAAACGTGGAGGGATACATTTGAAGGACGAGATGGCAATTTACAGCAAGTCATCCGGTAATCTGATGGACAGACTCTTTAACCTCTCCGAAAGCGGAACCGATGTCAGGACTGAGGTCACCGCGGGTCTCACCACTTTTGTCACGATGGCCTATATACTCCTGGTCAATCCGATAGTCCTCAAGGATGCGGGCCTGGACCAGGGAGCGGTTTTTATGGCCACCGCCCTGGCTGCCGCCGTTTCGACTATGTTCATGGGGCTTTACGCCAACTATCCTTTCGCCCTTGCGCCCGGTATGGGCCTCAACGCTTTCTTCGCCTACGTAATGGTAGGAAAAATGCAGATTCCCTGGCAGACCGCTCTTGGTGCGGTATTTATCTCGGGTATAATCGCTGTAATCGTTACGCTGACCGGCCTCAGGGAGATGCTTATCAGAGCAATTCCGCTGCCGCTGAAGCACGCAGTGGGTGCAGGTATAGGGCTTTTCATAGCCTTTATAGGTTTTAAAAACGCGGGCATAATAGTTTCAAATCCAGCTACTTTCGTGGATCTGGGCAACTTCAAAGACCCGGGCACCCTGCTCGCTACCATCGGCCTTATAGTTACCGCGGTCCTGGTGGCCCGGGGAGTCAGGGGCGGGATGCTCCTGGGAATAATAATAACCACCATAATCGGGATACCTATGGGGATTACCAAATTGCCGGGGTCTCTTATCTCCGCACCCCCCAGCATGGCGCCGGGGCTTTTAAAGCTCGATATAGCCGGAGCCCTGAAGTTCTCGATGTTTCCGGTGATATTCTCCCTTTTCTTTGCCGACCTTTTCGACACCATCGGTACCTTCGTCGGGGTTGCCAGCCGCACCGGCATGATAGATGAGAAGGGCAATTTAAAGAATGGCAACAGGGCTCTGCTTGCCGATTCTCTTGGTACCGTCATAGGTTCACTGCTGGGCACCAGCAACACCACCACCTATGTGGAAAGCGCCGCCGGCGTAAGCGTGGGAGGCAGGACGGGCCTCACTTCGGTGGTTGTATCGCTGCTTTTCATAGCCAGTATATTATTCTCGCCCTTAGCGCTGGCAGTACCGTCCCAGGCCACCGCTCCGGCCCTGATAATAGTGGGCATTTTTATGGCGAGCAGCCTTAATGAGATAAAATTCGATAACTTTTACGAGGCTTTTCCCGCCTTTATCACCGCCGTGCTCATGCCCCTTACCTTCAGCATATCGATGGGGCTTGCTGTGGGCTTCATATCCTATACCCTGCTGATGCTCCTGTCCGGCAGGGGTAGGGAGGTCCACTGGATGATGTACGTGCTCACGGCAACCTTCGTGCTGTATTTCGTGTTCGTAAGATAAAAGGAGTGCTGTAGAGGAACTGTAAGCCCGCACCGCTAGGTGATATGCTCCCCTCTGAAGTAAACGGTTTTTATTATTTCAACTGTCTACTTGACAGGGGGCAGTTCACTAAGCGGTGCGGGCTTAAAATTTGTATATTCTTTGCAGCGGAATTGTGGTAAAATCGAATCTGAGATATGCTTTTTGGGGGGGATTTCCATGAGTGCAAAAGTGTATTTTTACAGCATGCGCGCAAAAAAGCGTTCCCAAAGCCTTTCAGCGAAGGTCACGAAGCTCTTCGATGCCGCTGGATTTAAAAGCATCATATCCGAAAACGACCTTGTGGCGATAAAGATTCATTTCGGAGAAAAGGGAAACAACGCTTACATAAACCCAATATTCGTCCGGCAGGTGGTGGAAAAGGTTAAAAATAGCGGAGGCAAACCTTTCCTGACGGACACGAATACCCTCTACAAAGGTTCCAGGAGCAACGGCGTTGACCATGTTGTGACCGCAATTGAAAACGGTTTTGCGTATGCAGTGGCCGGGGCCCCCGTGGTTATCGCCGACGGTATTGTGAGCAAAGACTCAGTTGAAGTTAAGATAGGGAAAAAGCATTTCGAGACTGTGAAGATCGCATCCGGGATTTATTACGCCAATTCCATGATTGTCATGTCCCATTTTAAAGGCCACGAGACGGCGGGTTTCGGCGGGGCCATAAAGAACCTGGCCATGGGATGCGCCCCTGCCGCTGGCAAGCAGCAGCAGCACTCCACATTGAAGCCCTTCGTGGATAAAAACTGCAGGAAGTGTCTATCCTGTATCAAAAACTGCCCCGAGGAGGCGATTTCGCTGGTAGACGGGGCGGCGTATATAGATCCCGAAAAATGCGTCGGCTGCGGCGAGTGCATCTCGATGTGCTACTTCGGCGTGATTAAACCCCAGTGGAAGACCGATAACCGGGAGTTCATTGAGAGGATGACCGAGCACGCCTACGGAGCCTTCCTCACAAAAAAAGGCAAAATAGCGTTCATGAACTTCGTGATGAACGTAACTCCGCTGTGCGATTGCACCCCCTGGAGTGACGCACCGCTGGTGCCCGATGTAGGCATCCTGGCGTCGCTGGACCCGGTGGCCATAGACCAGGCGAGCTACGACCTGGTAACGAGCCAGCACGGGCACAGGAACAGTGCTCTGGGAGAGGCAGGTAGGGGTTTCGAACCCGGTGAGGATAAATTCGCTGCCGTTCACCCGGAGGCCAATGGCCTGGTGCAGCTGGAATACGCCGAAGAACTAGGGATGGGCACCAGGAAATACGAGCTGGTGGAGTTAAACTAGAAGACAAAATAAGAGCCGTGCCTATGGCACGGCTCGTGCTTATAACAGGGCTTAGCACTTATCATCGAAGTCTTTAAAGTCGCCCAACAGGAGAAGAATAAGTATCAGGAATACTATAAACGCCTTGCGATCATCAAAAAATCTGTGGGACATTTCGGTACCTCCTTTAACATTTTCTAGTTATAATATATGATAAATCGGTAATCGGGGTTACTTTTAAAGGCAACATTTTGATTGGCGAGTGAGAAAAGGGTCGTGAAATTTCCATCCCGGGGAGGATAAGTTCGCCGCCGTGCACCCGGAGGCCAATGGCCTGGTGCAGCTGGAATACGCCGAAGAACTGGGGATGGGCGCCAGGAACGACATAATAAGAGCCGTGCCTAGGGCACGGCTCATGTTTATATAACAAGGCTTAGCACTTGTCGTGGAAATCTTTTTCGCCTAACAATAGAAGAATCAGTATCAGAAATACTATAAACGCCTTGCGATCGTCAAAGAATCTCCTGCGGTCGTCGAAAAATCCGCCGGACATTCAGGCACCTCCTTTCATTTTCTTGTTATAATATATGATTAGTCGGCAATGGGGGTTCCTTTATAAAGGCAACACTTTAATCGCAGAAAAAAAAAAAGAGGGATTTCATATCCCTCTTTTATATAGTCAGAACTAACGGCTTATTTCCACCGTTTTTGCGGCAGGGTTCCATACCACCTTTGCCCCGAGCACCTCGCTCACGAATCTCAGCGGAACCATTGTCCTGGAGTTCTTCAGCTCGGCCTTGGTGTCGAAAGGCACGGTCTTTCCGTTCAAGATCGCTTTTTTCTCGCCTATCTTAAGGCTGATATTTTTCCCGTTGCCCTCTATTATGACCATGTTGTTTTTACTGTCCCAATGAACCCTGGCACCCAGGCTCTCAGAAATGAACCTGACGGGCACCATGGTGCGCTGCTCGCTGTTGATGTAGGGCTGCTGATCAGGAAAGTCCACCTCGACGCCGTTGACCTTAACGGTAAGATCAACCACCTGAAGCCTTATTTTTTCTGTGAGGCCTTCGGTTTTGACGGTGAGGTAAATTTCACCAGATTTTTTTGCGTTGATGGTAAGGGTTTTTGCGTCGAAGCTCGCCGACCCGGCAGGGGATACGGCGTATTCTACGGAATACGGGTAGCCGAGCTGTATTTTATGGCCCGCAGGAGAGATACCGTAGATCTTGAGAACCGTTGGCTGGCCCATTTTAAGCGCTGGAGTTTCGGTGATGATCTTTTCAAGTAACGGTACCACCCTGTAGTTTATTCTGTCTCCCTGAATATTGACCAGCACAGCTGCCGGTTCTCGAGCGTTTACTCCGGGGACGTTTACGTATCTGATCCCGTCCTCCATTCTGGTCGAAAATTTTTCCGCCCCTCCGGAAATCACCCACATGTTTCGGTAAGCATCCCTGTGATCGGAAAGGACCTTTTTGAGGAGGTCGCCCTCCAGCGGATCTTTGAAAGCCTCGGGAGTTCTGTCCAGGACCACAATGATGTTTTTATATTTGGAAGCGGCAGATTTTACGTCCTCTTTAAGTTTCAACCACTGGCCGGGGTTGGTAAGCCTCAGGCTGCCCTTCGAAGCGTCCAGGAATATAAAGAAGGTTCCGGCGACAGCGTGGGTGGAATAGCCGGATCCGGCCATCCTGTAATTTTTGAGGACTGCCGCTGCGCTGCCGTTCTGCGGGGCAAGGCCGCCGACATAGGCCCGACCCGCGATAACGTTGAACCCGGTCTTAAAACGCCCAAAGACCGAAGACGCCATATTGAAGGTCTTTTGGTAGGCCTGACTGTAGTTAGTGCCCATCAATAGGTCCCCGAAAACGCCGAAAGTTACGCTATCGCTCTGGAACGGGGTATTTGCCTCGTCAACGGGAAGCGGAACAGGGGGCAAAAGCGATTCGTCGAATTCTCCGGAGTCTCCTACCTTTACCAGGGCGCCGGCTTTAAGATTCATGAATCGGGCGATAACCGCACCCACCCCGGGGCTGGTCGATGCAATAAATACACCGTTTTCAAAGTATCCGGGGTTTCCGGTGACCTCCCAGGTAATGTCCACCGGCTCAATCGGAGCTCTGTAACCCATTCTGTCGACTGCATAAACTGCGAAGGATTTCTTCCCACCCGGGGAAAGCTGAATCCTGGCGGGTTCCACGGCGATCGCCGCTGTATCTTGCAGCACCCTGATGTTGACGGAGGCTTTGAGGTCACCTAAAGAAGCCGTAACGGTGCCGGTGCCGCTCTTTTCGGCGTAAAGTACGTTCCCGCTAAAAGTGCCCAGTCCCCCCGAAACGCTCCACCTGATAAGGCTTGGGTCCACATCGACGGGATTGTAGTTCTCGTCGAAGGCCTTTATATCAAATACTCTGTGGCCCTTTTTCGGTATGTTGAAGGAACTAGCGACTATTTTAAAGCCGTGGACCTTCCCCGAAGAGGGTAACTTTGCAAAGATGCCCAGGCCATTGACGACGGGCCTTTCGGTTTTTTCCGAAACGCTGTTAATGACGGCCGGAGCTTTTTCTCCTGGAGCCCTCACTACCATGGTGGACGAGCCTCCGCCGTCCAGGTTAATGGCGTTGTAAGCACCCAGGTTCAACATCAGCCGGGCCAGCTCTTCCTGGGTCATACCCCTGCTTTCCGCCTGCCTTCCGTCCACCACAGCCAGTATGAGAGTCTTGCCGTCTTTCGTAAAACCTATAGCCGTTCTGGGGTTTTGCCCCGCTATGTTGTGAGAGAAGGTGGGGGGTATTGCCCCGTTTTCCACAAGAACCGCACCGCCGCCCAGAGCCATTTTTAGGTTTGAAATGTCGGGCGTAATCTTTAGGTCGATCTTTACAACGTCTCCGATTGCAAACTTATTTTTTAAAAACTCCGAGCCTGCTCCTATGGCGGCGAGTATAAGGGAGTCATGCGGAATTTCGGCCGATCTTCCGTCAAAGATGTTGACAACCTCGCCGTTTTCGATAACGGCGAATGTCATATCGGGAGTGCCCGCCGGTAATGCCGGGGTGGTTTTTCCGAAGTCCGGGGTATAGACCATTATCCTGCCTTGTCCGGTACCCACCTTATTTACACCACCGATCTCAAAGGAAGTGCCGTCGGGAGCTTCCACCTTTCCGGTGAATTCCAGGCGCAGCAGCTGGGGTATCTTTTCAAATGTAAGGGCAAAGGCGGCCATGTCCTTTCTGTTGGATGGAGACGAGATAAGTTCACCGTCGGTCACCTGGACGCCTATGGGCGATGAAGGATTGGCCATTATGAAGAAGTCGCCGTTCACACCGGCAACAGCTCCGTTTTCCGCTACCATCCTGCTCAGGATCTGGCGCTCCGAAAGCCCTTTCGTGTTCATTATGGCATCTATGTCCACATTTTCCGAAGTCAGGTCTACTTTCAGGATATGTATTTTTTGCCACCCCAGGGATGTAAATACCGTCCTTCCTTCATAGGTGACTCCCCGGGTTACCGGAAACCCGTCCACTTCTTCGTGGAGGAGCACCTCTTGAGCTAAGCCCTGGAACGCAGAAGAGAAAAGCAGGAAAAATGCAAGAAAAGCCGGTAGAATCCGCTTGGCGATGATTCCCAGGTGCATTTTGAATTCAACTCCTTGTTAATTTTTTTTGGTGTCCCTTTCCTAAATATTCTAATTCTATGCGCCCGGGGAATTTCCTTTATATGTAACAAACTTGTAATATTTAATTGGGTGAAAGCGATATTAGAGTAGACCCGTTCTCCGGACAAGGTAGAAGAGAAAAAGGAGGATTGGCTGGTGAACCAGATAGATAAAGAGGGAGTGCCGTCCCAGGCGGGATAAAGGGTTTTCGGTAAGGGTGCCGAGGAGCCTGAATCCCCTGGCGTAAAACAGTTGTCCCAAGGCCGTGCCGTAGAGGAAGACACCGAAGTAGGGCAGGAGGGGGTAATAGTCCAGGGAAGCGAAAGAGCGGGTCGTAAGCCCGAAAGGGAAAACATATGGATTCCGGACCGTTAGGGTGTTGAAATAGATACCGGTTGCGATTGTGGCAGTGCCGAGAAGGATCACTGCCGCCGGCTTCATTCTTTTTAAGAGCCCTGAGATCATATAGGCAGAGCCCAGGAAGTGAAGTATCCCGAATTTTATATAGTTGGTTTTATCCAGGGTGTAGGTTGCCGCCGTGAGGGCCATACCGAGCAGAAAGATGCGGATGCCTCTTAAAACGGGGCGGCAGCTGAAACAGGAGCTTATGCCAGCGATAGCTATGAACATAATAGCTGAAAGCTTCCCCTCGTAGTACCAGAAGCCGCGGGTATAATCGATGTCGACGCCGAAGTAGTAGGAAAGGTCGAAAACGGCATGGAATATTACCATCAGCACGATGGCTATGCCGCGGAAAAAGTCGAGTTCAACAATACGCTTCATAAAAATACCAGCCCTTCGGGTGTTTTTATCTTAGTATACCATCCCGGAGGGAAAATATATAGTATGGGCAAAATTTTTACGCGGCTCCAGAGAACTAAATTGAGGCTAAAAAGCCTTTAAAAAGAATAGCATAAAAAATTTTTTTGTAGCAGGAAAACCAAAATTTATGGCGAAATAATATAGCATAATGACAACGTTATCAAAATACAGAGGTGTTAGATGAAAAATATACGTAAACAACCTACAATAAAGGATGTAGCAAGAGAAGCAGGAGTATCACTTAAAACAGTATCGAGGGTTATAAATAATTCCAGCAAGGTTAAACCGGAGACCCGGGAGAAGGTTTTAAAAGCAATTAAAACCTTGGGATACCGCCCGAACGCAGTTGCGAGAGGACTAAGGATTAAAAAAACTTACTCCATAGGTGTGATTATCGCAGATATTACGAACAATTTCTATAGCAATATAGTTAGAGGAATAGAAGATGTCGCTCTCAGTAGAAATTACAGCATGCTGCTTGCAAACTCTGATGAGATGCTTTCAAAAGAGAAATTATACACTAGGGTTTTTACTGAAAAACAGATTGAAGGGATGATAATTGTTCCTTCGGCAGGTTCTAAGGAGTATTTGAAGCCTCTATTAAAGAATGTTCCAATTGTATTCATCGATAGAGATGTCGAAGAATTAGAAGTATCGTCAGTTACTGTAGATAATGAAAGAGGGGCATACGAACTCACAAAACATCTTATAGTGGACCACGGTTACACGAAAATTGCATATATATCCCATACTATGGGCGTTACGACGAGCGACAAGAGATACGAAGGATTTAAAAGAGCATTGTATGAATTTGGTATTACCCCGATTGCTGAACTAATCAAGCTCGATAATAAAACTGCACAAGATGGGTATCGAGCAACAAAAGAAATAATAAGCAGCGGTAACAGACCTCAAGCCATTTTTACAAGTAATAACGTGATGGCCTTGGGCGCTATGAAAGCGCTGGAATATTATTCTTTAGAAGCGCCGAGGGATATAGCATTGGTGACCTTCGATGACATTAAATGGGCAGAAGGATTCAGACCTCATCTGACTGTAATGTCCCAGCCGGCCTATGAAATAGGAAGGCACGCAGCAAATATCCTGTTTAAACAGATGGATGGAGAATCCAAATTGGAAAAAGTTGTATTACCTACCCAGTTGATCATAAGGGATTCCTGCGGCTGTACTATGATTAAAAAAAATAATTAATACAATATATATTTTTTATGACAACGTTAGACATTTTTCATTCTAAAAAGAAGAGGGGTGTAGAAAGGTGTTGAAAAAGTCAAAAGTAAAAGAAATTCAGGAAAAAGTTTATGAAGCATTGAAAAAGGCCAATATAGCAATAACCCCCGAGGAAAAGGAGAACATTGAGGTTGCGGACTTCGGCTTGGGTGATTTAGAAAATACAGGTCTTCAGCTCCTAGTCTATGTCAACACCGACAGGTATTGCGCCAAGGAATTGGTGCTGTTCCCCGGACAAACATGCCCGGAGCACAGGCATCCTCCGGTAAACGGCAAGCCGGGAAAGCAGGAAACCTTCCGCTGCAGATACGGAAAAGTATATTTGTATGTAGAGGGGGAAAAGACTGAAAACCCTCACTGCAGACCGCCTAAAGGGAGCGAACAGTATTATACCGTCTGGCATGAGATCGAATTAAACCCGGGTGAGCAATATACCATAGAGCCCAATACATTGCATTGGTTCCAGGCAGGAGAGGAAGGTGCTATAGTTTCCGAGTTTTCCTCCCACAGCGATGATGAATCAGACATATTTACGGACCCAAGAATAAAAAGAATACCTGAAATTGAGGACTAGATTGGGGGTTAAATTTTTGCCTGAAGTAACCTGTATAGGTATTTTAGTGGCCGACATTATCGGTGCGCCAGTTATTGAATATCCGGAAGCGGGAAGACTGGTTACAGTGGATAGTATAGGTCTTTATACGGGAGGATGTGCGGTAAACACTGCAATAGCCCTTTCTAGGCTGGGAATAAAAACCGGATTAATCGGAAAGGTAGGCTGCGATTACCTGGGAGAATTTTTAATAGATTCATTAAAAAAAGAAGGCGTAGATACAGGGGGAATAGTCAGAACTGATGTAAAAAATACTTCCAGCACGATTGTAATAGTAGATAAGAGCGGAGAACGGAGCTTTATTCATTATGTAGGGGCAAATGCGGAATTTGGGTTGGATGACATGAACTTTGAACTGTTAAAGGGTAACAAAATAGTGCACATAGCTGGAAGTTTCCTGATGCCCAAGTTTGATGGGATTGAAACTGCAAAAGCCCTAAAAAGAATAAAAGAAATGGGAGTGACGACATCAGTAGATACTGCTTGGGATGCCAGTGGAAGATGGCTAAAAACGATTGAGCCATGCCTTCCCTACATTGATATTTTTATACCGAGTATAGATGAGGCTAAAATGATAAGTGGTGAAGAAAAACCTGAAAAAATTGCAGAGTTCTTCATGTCTTATGGAATTAAAACCGTTGTTATAAAAATGGGCTCGGCAGGTAGTTTCGGCTGCAATAAGCAGGAACAGATATATATGCCGCCTTTTAAGGTTGAGGTTAAAGATACCACTGGAGCAGGGGATTCGTTTGTAGCCGGGTTTCTAACAGGAATCGTTAGAGAATTTTCCCTTGAGGAATCCCTGGAATTGGGGAATGCTGCTGGAGCGCTTTGCGTCACCAGTTACGGAGCATCAGCTGGTATAAAGTCATTAGCCGATACTCTTGAATTCATAAAACGGCACAAAGATGGAGAGATATAATCATGCTTGTTTCGACAAAGGTCATACTTGAAAAAGCAAAACAATATGGCTTTGGTGTTGCTGCTCCTAATGTAATTAATATGGAAACCGTAGAAGCGGCATTTGAAGCCGCAAGCGAACTAAACGCACCCATAATAATAGATGTGGCTGAACCCCACGGCGTCGAAAAACTAGGCCCTATTGTGAAATACTATGCTGAAAAGTTTTCTCACGTAATTGCCTCGTTACATTTGGATCATGGAACTTCCTTTGAAATAGCTATAAAGGCCATAAAAGAAGGCTATACATCCATTATGGTTGATCGGTCCACTCTTCCTTTTGAAGAAAATGTAGCCCAGGTAAAGGAAATAGTAAAGATAGCACATGCGGCAGGAGTATCCGTAGAAGCTGAACTGGGGCATGTGGGACAGGGATATGAGTATGAAAAAACACGGGATGAGGGCCTTACAAAAGTTGACGAAGCAGTCGAATATGTGAAGCAAACCGGGGTGGATATGCTGGCGGTAGCCATAGGGACTTCTCACGGAACTTACAGAGGCCTTCCGAGGATAGATTTTGAACTGCTTGAAAAAATAAGTTCCGCGGTTGATGTGCCATTGGTTATCCACGGCGGATCCGGTACGGGCGATGAGAACTTAAAGAAAGCTGTAAAAATGGGAATTCAAAAAGTCAACCTGTTTACCGATTTGAGCAATGCGGGCTTGAATGCGATGTATGAATACATTAAGAATGGCGATATAGCAGCAGAGGAAGAGGATTTTGAAACCGGAAAAGTTGTAAAAGTGCCACCGAATTTGTTTAATGCTTTTAGATCTGCGAAGGAAGGATACAAGCGCATGCTTAAACACTATATGTGTCTATTTGAGTCCGACGATAAAGCGGGACTTTATAAAATCTAAGAATAATAGGTGAAAAGAAAATGTATTTTTTGGGCATTGATGTGGGGACTTCCTCGGTTAAAATCATTTTGATGGATATGAACGGAACATCTATTTTTACAACCTCCAGACAATATCCGTTGCACTATCCGCATGTCGGATGGGCTGAGCAGGATCCTGAAGATTGGTGGAGGGGGGTTAAAGACGGAATCAGAGAAATATTAGAAAAGTCGAAAGTACCTGCCGAAGCAATAAAGGCCGTAGGGTTGAGCGGCCAGATGCACGGTTTGGTGGCACTTGATAAAAACGATCGAGTTTTAATGCCTGCAATTTTATGGTGTGACCAAAGAACACAAGAAGAGTGTGATTATTTAAATAATACAATCGGAGTAAGTTTGCTCGCAAAATATACCGGTAATAAAGCTCTCGCTGGTTTTACGGCACCTAAAATTTTATGGGTAAAAAACCATAAAAAACATATATTTGAAAAAATAGCCCATATTCTCCTCCCAAAGGATTTTATTAGGTTTAAATTGACGGGAGAATATGCTACCGATGTATCAGACGCGTCAGGTACATTACTTTTTGACGTTGAAAATAGAAAATGGTCACAAAAGATGCTTGAAATAGTTGGGATTTCCGAAAGCGTTCTTCCAGAATGCTATGAATCTTATGAAGTCACCGGCAAGATTTCTCAATGGGCAGCAGATGAAACAGGCCTGATTGCCGGTACTCCCGTGGTTGGAGGGGGAGGAGATCAAGCCTGCGGTGCGGTTGGTACAGGTACTGTAGAAAGCGGTATAATATCGGTGGCATTAGGTACTTCAGGTGTCGTGTTCGCATGCCAGGACAGCTACAGTGTTGATGAGGAAAGCAGATTACATTCTTTCTGCCATGCCAACGGGAAATGGCATGTGATGGGAGTTATGCTTTCAGCAGCGTCATGTCTAAAGTGGTGGGTTGAAAATGTGACCACTTACGGTGAGAAAAACGGTTATGATCTATTACTGGAAGAAGCAGAAAAGAGTTCTCCGGGAAGCAATGGCATCATATTTCTACCGTATTTAATGGGCGAAAGGACCCCTTACAATGATCCGGATGCAAGAGGCTCTTTTATAGGTTTGAATATAACGCATAAAAGAGGAGACATGACCAGAGCTATACTGGAAGGTGTGGCTTTTGGACTCAGGGATTCCCTGGAAATAATAAGGGAAATGCAGATTCCGATAAAATCCGCAAGGGTAAGTGGTGGAGGTGCGACGAGCACTTTGTGGCGGCGGATCCTGGCGAGTGTATTTAACTTAAGAGTTGATGTAGTGAATTCTACCGAAGGTCCGGCATTTGGAGCTGCAATACTAGCTGCGGTAGGAGCTGGTGCTTTCAGAGATGTCAATGAAGCATCTAGGAGTATTATAAAAACCATGGACAGTGTCTTCCCGGATGATGCCGAAGTAAATGTTTATAACGATATATATAAAATATACCATGGTCTTTATAAAAATTTAAATAAGTCTTTTGCAAATATATCAAAGCTTTTTCAGAGGTGATTTCGCAAAAATTTTTTTAGGAGAGATAATTTTATGGAAAATTTGTTACTCAAAGCAGAAAATATTTCAAAACAATTTTCCGGCGTTAAGGCGTTACAAAATGTGAGCTTCGAATTAAGAAAAGGTGAAGTTCACGCACTGTTAGGAGAAAACGGAGCGGGGAAATCGACTTTTGTAAAAATCCTTGCAGGTATACACAAGAAAGATGAAGGTACTATTTATATCGATGGAAAGCCGGTGACAATTGACAACCCGAAAGCTGCACAGGAACATAAAATAAGCATCATACACCAGGAATTGAACCTCTGTCCGCATCTAACAGTAGCCCAGAATATCTTTCTCGGAAGGGAATACATGATAAATGGTGTGATAAATGAAAAAAGGCAAAATGAAGAAGCTAAAAAAATATTAAAGAAATTCAACCTGGATATTGACCCGGCAACCAAGGTAAAAAACCTCCCTGTGTCAAAGCAACAGATGGTAGAAATAGCTAAAGCCATATCTACCGACGCAAGGATACTTATAATGGACGAACCGACCTCAGCACTTACGGAAAATGAAATTGAAGAACTCTTTTCGATGATTAAAAAGTTGAAGGAAAACGGCTGCGGAATAATATATATTTCACATCGCCTTGAAGAACTGAAGGAAATAGCGGATAGGGTCACGGTTTTCAGAGATGGAAAATATATAAAGACCCTTGATTTTAAAGACACAAGGTTGGACGAGCTTATTTCCCTAATGGTGGGAAGAGAAATAAACGAAAAGTTCCCTAGAGTCGAGGTTCCAAGGGGCGAAAAAATTTTTGAAGTGAGGAATATAAGCCGGGGCAATATACTGAAGAATATTTCATTCGAACTCTATGAAGGGGAAATTCTTGGATTTGCTGGACTTATGGGTTCGGGTAGAACGGAGCTTATGAGGGCTATTTTTGGAGCCGACAAAAGGGACAGCGGTGAAATTTACTTACATGGAAAAAAACTTAATATAAATTCACCAGCCGATGCAATTAAGAATGGAATAGTATACGTCCCGGAAGATAGAAAACACGATGGTCTCGCTCTCAACATGTGCGTTTCTCATAATATTACGATGGCAAGCGTGGAAAGTATTTGTAACAAAATAGGCGTTCTGAATACAAAAAAAGAAATTTCTGTTTCCAATAAGATAGTTTCCGATCTAAAAATTAAGACACCAAGCCTTTTTCAAAGAGTAAGAAACCTGAGCGGTGGCAATCAGCAGAAAATAGTTGTAGGAAAATGGATTTTAAAAAATCCGGCACTGTATATATTTGATGAACCTACAAGGGGTATAGATGTAGGCGCAAAAATTGAGATATACAATATTCTTAATCAATTGAAACAGAAGGGTATTGGCGTAATAATCGTGTCATCAGAACTCCCTGAACTGCTGGGAATTAGCGATAGAATATATGTGATGTGCGAAGGAGAAATAAAGGCTAATTTGATTACAAGGAGGACTACGCAGAAGGAAATAATGTATTATGCAACATTATATAAAAATGAAAGGAAAGTAGTGTTATGAAAACTGGTGATATTATGAAAGGCTTGAATAGTAACACTTTTCAAAGATTGTCGGTATTGAGCATATTGATCATCATGTGCATAATTTTTGGTCTATCGAGTAAAGTCTTTTTTTCCACCGAAAACCTTTTAACGGTTGCATTACAAACAGTGATCATAGCGATAATAGCTATAGGTCAAACGTTTGTCATAATCACTACTGGAATAGACCTTTCGATAGGTTCTACCATAGCATTGTCCGGCATAATAACCTCAATGCTGCTTGTGGCAAAAGTTCCGGTATTTTTTTCAATTATGGTAGGGCTCCTGGTTGGCATTATTATAGGTTTCATAAACGGTTTAGTAATAGTTTATGGGAAAGTTCCACCGTTTATCGTGACTTTAGGTACAATGAGTATAGTTAGGGGCATTGCGTTGGTACTGACCAACGGTATCCCAATTACCAATCTCCCGCCGGGCTTTACAGTAATAGGTTCGGGCAGGGTTCTTGGCATTCCTATCCCGGTTTACATTATGATAGTGCTGGCGCTAGTTTTTGGATTCATACTTTCAAAAACAAAACTGGGCAGGTATAACTATGCCATTGGTAGCAATTTCGAAGCTGCCAGACTTTCTGGAATTGATACAAATAAAGTGCTGATATCTATCTATTCTATAAGCGGCTTTTTAGCTGCATGCGCAGGAATCATACTGACCGCGCGAATAGTATCAGGCCAGCCCACAGCAGGTACGGGGTATGAACTTGATGCGGTGGCAGCATCGGTAATAGGCGGCGCGAGTCTGTTGGGTGGAGAGGGAACGGTCCTGGGAGCAGTTATAGGAGCTTTTGTGATTGGGGTTCTCAGAAACGGTTTGAATTTATTAAATGTCTCCGCTTTTTGGCAGCAGATAGCAATAGGTATAGTTATAATCGCGGCCGTTTACTTTGATGGTTTAAGGAGAAATAAACTTTCATAACTTTAAATTATAAAACTTGGCATTCTATTTTGAAGAATGCCGGGTTTTAAGATAATATATTAAGATTAAGGAGGTATCTCTAATGCTTAGACGCATCAAGCTGATGTCCGTTCTTATCACTGCCGCCATACTTTTTTCGTTCGTACTTGCAGGGTGCGGCGGTAGTGGCAACAGTACGGGGGCTAATGCGGAAGGGGGTAAAAAGTACAACTTTGTTCTCATCACCATGGATTCCATGGACCAGCATTGGCTATCCGTGAAGAGGGGTGCAGAAGAGAAAGCCCAGGAACTTGGCAATGTCACCGTTACGTTTAGAGCTCCGGCGGATAAAACTGATCCCGGTGAACAGGTAAGAATGGTTGAGGATGCTATCAACCAGAAGGCTGATGCAATACTTCTCGCTCCCCTTGATGCAGAGGCATTAAAGCCGGTAGTAGAAAAAGCAGCAGATGCAAACATTCCTGTAATCATTATTGATTCCCCGGTCAACACCGATAAAATAGTAAGTTTCATTGCAACAGACAATATAAAAGCTGCACAGATTGCAGCTGACACCCTGGCAGAATTAATTGGCAAGAAAGGTAAAATAGCCATTATCAATCACCAGCCCGGTGCCGGGACGGCAATGATGAGAGAGAATGGCTTCAAAGAAGTGATCAAGAATAAATATCCTGATATTCAAATTGTTACGACCCAGTACAGTATGGGTGATAAGACAAAAGCCATGAACCAGGCTCTTGACATAATGACAGCAAATCCTGATCTTGCCGGATTTTACGCTTGCAACGAAGGGTCAACTGTTGGTGTTGCACAGGCGATAAAACAGAGGAATGCTACCGGCAAAATAAAGCTGGTGGGCTTCGATAAATCTCAGGATACAATAAATGCAATAAATGAAGGAATGTTGCAGGCAACTATGGTTCAGAACCCGTATAAGATGGGGAGCTTAGGTGTGCAATTTGCTTATGATACGCTTCAAGGAAAAGAAGTAGAAAAGAAAGTGGATACAGGCGTAACAGTAATTACAAAAGAGAACGTCGAAGAGATAATTAGCGGCTCGCTAAGTAAATAACCGAGTCTCATAAAGGCTGTTGAATTACTTCAGCAGCCTTTATGCATATTTCAATAGGAGGATGATTTAGATTGCCGATAGTAAATAATGTGTATTATAGTAAAAAGGAACTTTTAAGAAAGTGTGGGACGATAAATCAAATTGCCGGTTATAAAAGGTATTTTTTTTCTGAGGGAAAGGCAAGAGGCGTGGAGGCGGTAGATGTTAATAATGGTAATGGCCTTAGATTTACAATTTTATTGGATAGAAATATGGATATCGCCTTTGCCGATTTTCGAGGGGTGAATTTAGCGTATATAACAAAAAATGGAATAGTTGCACCCCAGTTTTTTGAAAAAGACGGCAATGAGTGGTTTAGAAGCTTCATTGGTGGACTTCTTACAACATGCGGTATATCTTACGCCGGCGCACCATGTGTTGATTTGGGGGAAAATTTAGGGCTCCACGGTAGGATAAGCAACTGCCCTGCTGACAATATTTGTTGTAGAAATTATTGGGATGGAGAGGATTTTATTATCGAGGTTTCGGGTCAATCCCATGAGACTAAGTTTTTCGGGGAAAATCTGACTTTGCACCGAACTATAAAGGTTAAGGCGGGGGAGAACAGGATATTTCTTCATGACAGAATTGAAAATAACGGTTTTGAAAGCACGCCGATCATGATGATTTACCATTGTAATTTGGGATTTCCTCTGGTTGATGAAGGTAGCGAAATATATATTAATTCTGACAGGTCAATTCCAACGAGTTTAGAATCTGAAAAAAATATGAAAGACCAATTTAAAATCACTTCCCCTAAGCATGGAACTATAGAAAACGTATACTTTCACGAGTTTTTAGAAAACAAAGAAATGGGTTTAGCCGTGCTTTTTAACAAAAAATTGATGGGTAATGGTCTTGGCTTATACATAAAATTTGACTTAAAAGAACTCCCATATCTTAATCTATGGAAGATGATGGGTGAAGGAGAGTACGTAGTGGGATTAGAGCCTTCAAATTGTATGACCCTCGGTCGAGATAAAGAGAGGGAGAGAGGTACATTAAGATATATCGAACCCGGAGAAATTAAAGATTTTATTTTAGAAATAGGAATAATAGAAGATGTAAGCAAAAAATTAGGTGGAAAATTGAACATATTTGAAGAATTACTAAAAGGGTGAAAAATCCCCTCAGTTTTAGTGAAGCAAGTAAAATAATCCCCGGTCTTTTTAAGACCGGGGATTTGATATTTCGTCAAAAGGAAATTAATGCGGTTTTATTGCCGTGATCCGCCAGGCTGAGTACTATATCCGCTGCCTTCTCCGCCGGCCGGGTCTTTTTTAAGCCTGCGGCGTTCCTCTTCATGGTTTGAATGAGGTGTTTGTTGCGGGTCAATTCTTTAACCAGATCCACAAGCTCTTTTTGATTTTGGGCTTTTTTAGCCACGCCTTTTTTAAGTAGGAACGCGGCGTTTCTCTCCTCCTGGCCGGGCAGGGGGTTATATAGGACGATGGGCAATTCCTTAGAGATGGCTTCCGCGATGGTGAGGCCGCCGGCTTTTGTGATGAGCAGATCAGCCGCTCCCATGTAATCCCACATGTTTCTCACAAATCCCAGGACCCTCACGTTGTCCAGGTGGTTTTCCGCGACGATCCTCCGAAGAGCCTCCCGTAAGGGCGGGTTTTTACCGCAAATTATAGCGAGCTGCACCGTCGCCGAAGCCAGTTGTTTAACGGTATACTCATCCAGGACCGTGAGGCCCAGGCCGCCTCCGGTCACAAGCAAAAGGGGCACATCTTCCCTGAACCCTAACGCCCTCTTGGCGTCGGTCCCGATCACCTCCCGGTGGAAATTGGGGTCTATGGGTATGCCGGTGGGGTATATGATGCTTGGATTGATCCCGAAATCCAACATGGGTTTCAGCAGGAACTCGTCGGCGGTGATATAGGCATTCGTATGGTCGTTTATCCAGAAGCCGTGGACGTCAAAGTCGGTGATCACGACTGCCAGTGGGGTTTCGAGCCCCTTCTGCTTCAAACGGGACGCCACGCAGGCCGGGAAGGGATGGGTGCAGACGATTACGTCGGGCCTTTCTTTATCAAGGATTTCCCTGAGGAAAAAATACATAGCGGACCGGAGCAGTTTCTTTGCAAGCCCTGCCTTCTTTTTATTTCTTTCCCTTTCGTAGAAATACCCCCATATTTCGGGCTTCATGTTGATGGCGCTCAGGTACATCTTCAGGGTGACTTTTGAAACATGGGGATGGAAATATTGAAAAAAGTTGATAACCTTGACTTCAGTGTCGGGGGATATATTTTTTATGCCTTTTGAGAGGGCGAGAGCGGCTCTCTCGTGACCGGCCCCGAATTTCTCCGACAGTATCAGGACTTTTTTGCAGTCCATCGAAATAACCCCCGTTTCCAAAGGGAACTAAGATAACATTAACACAAAATCAATATGGAGTAAAGCTGAGGGACTTTGGACCGTCATGCCTGACAAAAAATTATCAAACAAGGTCGAAAAAAAGGCAGCTGGCCCAAAATAGCTTAAAAATGCGATAAAATCCCGGTCATTGAGTCGTTAGAGATTAATTTTTTGGTTGCATAAATATTAAATTTTATATATAATTTTTCGCAATATACTTTAAAACGTTAAAGGAGTGAAGGACATGCAAGACATCCGAGAAGAAGTAAAAAAGATTTTCCCAAAAGTACAGGCTTTACGCCGCGATTTTCACGCGCATCCGGAGCTCGGCTTTGAGGAGACGCGCACCTCCAAAATTGTGGAGGAAACTCTCAAAAGTCTGGGCCTTGAGGTAAAGACCGGAATCGCCAAAACGGGGGTTGTTGGGTTGCTGGATACCGGAAAGCCCGGTCCAACGGTAGCCCTGCGGGCTGATATGGATGCCCTGCCCGTAAGGGATGCCAAAAAGGTGCCTTACGCCTCCACCGTTGAAGGGGTCTGCCATGCCTGCGGCCACGACGGCCATACCGCCATGCTGTTAGGGGCTGCAATAGCTTTGTCATCGTTGAAGGACGCTTTTTGTGGAAAAGTTAAATTCATCTTCCAACCCTGTGAAGAAATAGTTCCGGGAGGGGCAAAATTCATGGTTGAAGCCGGGGTGCTGGAAAATCCTAAAGTGGATAACATCTTCGGCCTTCACCTTTGGACCAGTTACCCCGTCGGCACCGTCGGTTTAAAAGCCGGTCCCTTTATGGCAGCACCTGATTCATTTACAGCGGAGATCATCGGCAAAGGCGGCCACGGTTCCGCCCCCCATGAAACCGTCGATGCCGTGGTGGTGGCCGCCCAAGTGGTTACCGCATTGCAGACGATTGTCAGCCGATCCGTAAAGCCCATCGAACCGGCGGTAATAAGCGTAGGTACACTGCAGGCGGGGTACACCTTCAATGTAATCGCCGACATCGCCAAAATCTCCGGCACCGTTCGAACCTACAGCGATGAAACTCGCGCACTTATTCAAAAAAGAATGGAGGAAATTCTAAAAGGGATAACTGCGGCTTACGGTGCCGATTATCGTTTTAACTATACGTACGGTTATCCGTCACTTATAAACGACGAAAAAGTAACAGGCTACGTACGGCAAATTGCTGCACAGGTGGTGGGAGCGGAAAACGTCATCGATGCCGAACCGGTGATGGGAGGCGAAGACTTCGCTTACTATTTGCAGAAGGTTCCCGGTGCCTTTGCCTTCGTGGGAGCTAAAAACGAAGCTAAAGGTATTGTTGCTCCCCATCATCACCCGGAATTTGACATAGATGAGGATGCTCTGGCCATCGGTGTGGAACTTTTGGTACGCTACGTTTTGAATAACGGAAAGCTTAGAGCATAGAGGAGGGATGAAAATGAGTGTTGCTACCACAAAAAAATTAGCGGATATCCAAAAGAACAAAACATCTCTTCTTGATAAACTTTTGAATTTAGTGGAACGCGGCGGTAATAAATTGCCGGACCCGGCTACTTTGTTTTTCGGGCTTTCTCTGCTTGTAATTATCCTCTCTCATGTGGCGGCTGTCGCCGGATGGCAGGCTGTAAATCCGGCCACCAAAGAAGTGGTAAGAGCGGTAAGTTTGCTTCAAAGAGAAAACATCGTTAAAATTCTTACCGAAATGGTCAACAACTTTGCTACCTTCCCACCCCTCGGGCTGGTGCTGGTGGTGATGATGGGAGTAGGTGTCGCCGAATCCAGCGGTTTGATAAGTGCACTTTTGCGCAGGTTGTTGATCGGCGCTCCAGTCTCGGTTATCGTGCCGGCGGTTGTATTTGCGGGAATTATGGGAAATGCCGCCGGAGACTCGGCTTTCATAGTGCTTCCGCCCCTGGCAGCGATGATTTTTGCAAGCGTCGGCAGGCATCCCATCGCAGGGATTGCCGCAGCCTATGCCGGAGTGGCCGGTGGTTTCAGCGCCAATTTATTTGTCAATATGTCGGACGTGTTGCTGGCAGGTTTTACGGAAAAGGCGGCCCAGATCATCGACCCCAAGTATATTGCCAATCCAGCTATGAATTATTATTTCTTCATTGCATCTACTTTTCTCCTAACTTTCGTAGGGAGCTGGGTGACGGTAAAGGTTGTTGAACCCCGTTTAGGTGCCTTCCTGGGCCAGAATGAGACGTTCCATCCCCTAAACGATGTAGAAAAGAAAGCACTGCGGGTCGCGGGCCTCATTGCCCTGGCTTATGTGGGCCTAATCGCCTATTTGACCCTGCCCGCCAATGCGCTGTTGAGGGATCCGCAAACCGGTTCCCTGATCGTCTCTCCCTTCATGAAAGGTTTAGTGCCGATCATGACCGGATTTTTCCTGTTTCCGGCCATTGGCTACGGTATCGTTGCCGGAACCATTAAATCCGATAAAGATCTGGCCGCCCAGATGGGAAAAGCGATGAGCACGATGGGTTCGTATATTGTTCTTGCTTTTCTGGCTGCCCAATTCATGGCATTCTTCAACTGGAGCAACATGGGCACTATTCTGGCCATAAAGGGTGCCAACTTCCTGCAAAATATTGGCTTTACCGGCTTACCACTGCTGCTCGGCATCATAATCTTAACCTCTATGATCAACCTACTGGTTGCCAGCGCTTCCGCTAAATGGGCTGTGCTGGGGCCGGTCTTCGTTCCGATGCTCATGCTTTTGGGGTATTCCCCGGCCTTCACTCAGCTGGCTTACAGGATAGGGGACTCCATTACCAACCCCATCACCCCGCTGCTCGCTTATTTTCCCATTGCCCTCTCGCAGGCCCGTAAATATGACGAAAAGTTGGGGATGGGTACGCTTATATCTACCCTACTTCCTTTTTCAATCTACTTCGCACTGGGATGGTTTATCATGTTCTCTCTCTGGTATCTCCTCGACCTACCCCTGGGTCCCGGGAATATGATCCGGCTGTAATAGATTTTAAATCGTCCCCTGATCGGTTGTACCGGTCAGGGATTTTTGTTATTTTACACGTATTTTTCTTCCTTCTTTAAGCCCTGCCAGCTGGGGATTTAGTATGACCAGGTCTCCTTTTTTCAAGCCCTCTTCTATAACCGCAAGGCTTTCGCTTTCAAAACCGGTTTTTACCGGACGAACTTTTGCCCTTTTGCCCTCCACCACCCATACGGCGTCACCATTTTCGTAGGGGAATAGTGCGGTTTTGGGCACCGCCAGCACGCCTTCCCTTTTATCCGTTGTAAATTCCACATCGAGCACGGTGCCGGGGATTAATTGCAGGTTTTGGGGAGCCAGAGGTTTTACGGTAACTTTGACGCGCTGTTCTTCGAGGCCCAGGGATGATATCTTTTCCACGGCGGTAGGAGCTACCTTTTCTACAACTCCATCGAAAATGAGGTTTTCGCTTTTCCTTTCCTGAATCAATTTCACCTTCATTCCATCTGCTATATCCGGTGCCGAGTCAGCCGGGACGAAAACCTCCACGAGGTATTCGCCCTTTTGAAAAATCTTCATCAGTCTGGAGCCGGGATTTACGACATCGCCCTGCTTGACGGTAAGGTCGGCCACTATTCCATCTACCGGTGAAGTAATCCTGCACCTTTCGATCCTGTACTTAAGTAAGTCGATCTGGGATTGTAGAGCTTCGGCCCTCCCCGAGTAATATTGCCGGGACTCACCGGTGGGGTTTCGGGACTCATAAAGTAGTTTCAGGGCTTCCTGCTGCCGCTGGAGGTTGATTTTCGCCGTTTCCATCATATTTCTGGCATTCTCGTATTCTTTTAACGTAACGGCGCCTTCGCTATACAATTTTTCCATTCTCTTAAAATCATTTTCCAGGATTGTAAGGTCATGCCGGGCCTGTTCTACCAGTAATTCCTGGCTTTTTATTTCAGAGTCCAGGGGTTTTTGGAAAGCCTTGGCCTCTTCGCCCCGGAGGCTTTTAAGCTCGGCCTGAAGTTGCTTTAATTGAAACTCCAGCTCTTTTGAATTCAGTAGGGCCAATATATCTCCTGCCTTTACCTGCTGGCCCTCTTCTACATTAAGTTTGACTATTTCACCTGCCTGAAGGCTGTGGACGGAATACTCCACCGCGGGAATTACTTGACCTTCCTCCTTAAAAGTCCTGGTTACCGTGACCGGTTGAACTTTCAGGACTTCTGCGTCAATGCCCCTATTGTTTTCGTAGAAAAAAGTCCCCACCAGGGCGATTAAGATTATCGAAACTATCAATATTTTTCTTTTCACAGTCCTCACCGCTTTCCTTTCATATTTTATTCTCTGGCTTTAAGGACTTCTGCCGGGTTCAACCTCTTGACCTTCCGGGCTGAGACCTTCTGGGCAATAAAGATAGAGAATACGGTAGCAGCGAAGGCCAGAAGGAGTGAGGTGAAGGTCACGCTTTCCGGCATGGTAAACATATCGTTGCTCACAACCCGCGATATGCCGGCCAACATCATTTTTGAGACCGGCACGCCTGCAATCATGGCCGGCACTCCTATGCACCATTGTTCGAAGGTGACCACCGACAGTACCTCCTCCGGCGTCATGCCGAGCACCATCATTGAAGAAAGTTCCCTGCTACGCTCCGAAACGGAAATCACCGAAGAGCTGTAAATGATAGCGAAACCGATTACAACTCCGATCAGAGCGTATATATAAATCATGCTGCCGTAGGATGCCATCATTTCTTTGAATTTATTGAGCCTCTGTTCCCGCTCGTCGATAGAACTTATATACTTGCTATGCATGTATTTTTCCCGGAGGGAGGTTATGGCTTCTTCTTCGACCTTCAGCAAGATCGATGTGGCCATATCTTCGTGTTTTAGAAAATCCTGCAAAGCCCCTATTTCCATGTAAGCGTTTATTCCCACATACTGGGGGATTATCCCTGCAACTTCAAGAACACCCTCATTTTCACCGGCCTTCATGGGGCTTTCCACCATCAGCTTTGTTCCGACTCCGGCGTTCAGCAGGTTTGCCAGCCTTTCAGAAAGAAGAATACCGTTTTCGGGGGGTGTGATTTTATTATAATTTTTGTCCAGAATGTTATAAAGCCGGCTATCCCGGGGAAGTCCCAGTATGACCGTATCCTTTTTCAGCCACCGGTTTTTTAAAGTTACGGGGACTTCGGCTACCGGCTCCGCGTATCTTACTCCTGGGAAAGCATTAAGTTCCCTGTTAACATTTTTTTGATCAAGGGGCCTTGAGAGGATGAGCTTTACATCGTAAACCTCCACTTTTTCGTACTGGTCGAACATCATCTTCTGTACCAGGTCATTCATCGACCACGTAAAGGCCGAAATGGCAAAGCAGAACATGATGCCCAAGAATATGAAAAGGCTCCGTCCCCAGTTCCGTGAAATGTTCCTCGCGGCCATCATTTCCTGGACGCTGAGCATTTTCCAGATAAAGCTTATCTTTTCCAGAAGTACCCTCCTTCCCAGAATGGGAGCGGGTGGCCGCATGGCCTCGGCAGGTTCCAAGGCAAGAACCTTTTTACAACCCTGAAAACCGGCTATAAGAGAAAAAGAAAGCGAAAGTAAAACGCTCAATAAAATTAAAGACGGGGAGAATCTCCCTTCAAGGCCGGGGAGGTTGAAAAATACCTGATACATCGATGTCAGAGGATAGGAAAGAAGCGCGCCGAGTATACTGCCGGTAAGGCCTCCGGCAAGGCCTATGGTCAGTGCGTAGGACAAGTAGTGGAATAGGATTTCTCCGGAGGTAAAGCCCTCGGCCTTCAAAATTCCTATCTGTACCCTCTGCTGCTCTATCAACCTTTTAAGGGTAATATATAAAATTGCTCCTGCGATTGAGAGAAACATTACGGGCATAGCTGTCGATACGGATTCCAGGCTTTTCAGTTCCTGGTCCAAAAGCATATGGCTCATCTGTTCCGCACGGGGGATTATGCTTTCTACGCCATAGGGTTCCAGCCTTTTTTCCAGCTCTTCTTTGACCTTTTCATAGTTGGCTCCCGGCTTCAGGGTAAATACCAGTTCGTTGAAAGCTTTTTCATCGGGAAACAGCTTTTCCATCGCTCTTATGGGGATAAAAGCGATCCCAAAGGTTTCCGGCGAAGGATACAGGTCCGCCGCGGTGCGGAGGGCGTATACGAATTCCGGGCTGTTCCCAACCCCGGCCACGGTGAGTTTCCTAATCCTGCCGCCGGCTATGACTTCGATTTCATCGTTCAGATCGAGATTGTTTGCTTCAAAAAACTTACCGTCAATCCATACGTTCATGGAATCGTCATCGAGGGGCCTGCCCCGGGTAAGGAGCACCCCGTTTATCGGGTTTGAAATGCCGGGGTCGATGGAAACAAGGCGCAGGTAAACGTTATCTTTCACACCGGGCTTTAATACCATCACGTCCTTCACCAGGCGGCCCTGGATCTTTTTTATGCCTTCGATGCTTTCCAGATTTTTCACTTCGCTTCGGGGTATGGCCTGCACTTTTATGAAGCCGTCGGCAAAATTCTGCTCTTTATAAAACTTCTGCTGAGAATCCCGTAAACTTCCCACCACCGTGGTAAACGCAGTAAAAACCAGAAGGCCCATAACTATGATCACGGTGCAGGCGATGTAAGAACCTTTATTCTCTTTCAAATCCCTTATCATCTTTCGCCACAGCATCACCAGGTCACCTTCTCCGGCGGCAGCGGGTTTTCGTTTTCCACGATTCTGTCCAGCCTGCCGTCTTTTAAATAAAAAACTCTGTGGGCCATCTGGGCTATCGCAGCGTTGTGGGTGATTATAACTACCGTTTTGGAATACGTATAGCAAAAATCCTGAAGCAGTTTAAGTACCTGAATGCTCGTTTTATAGTCTAAAGCTCCGGTGGGCTCGTCGCACAGCAGCAACCGCGGGTTTTTGACCATGGCTCGAGCTATGGCTACCCGCTGCTGCTCTCCTCCGGATAACTGGGAGGGAAAATGGTGCGCCCGGTCGGCAAGTCCTACTTTTTTCAGCAGTTCCTCGGCTGAAAGGGGGTTTCGGGCTATCTGTACCGAAAGAAGAACATTTTCCAGAGCCGTCAGGTTCGGCAGGAGGTTATAAAATTGAAAAACAAATCCCACCTCGTTTCGGCGATAGGAAGTCAATTGCTTTCCGTCGGAGCTGTGGAGAGGTGTGCCCATGTAAAAAAGTTCGCCGTCGCTCGGCTTATCCATTCCCCCTATGATATTGAGCAGGGTGCTCTTGCCGGATCCGCTGGGCCCGAGGACCACCACCATTTCGCCTTCCATCAATTCAAAGCTGACTCCCCTCAAAGCTTCTACTGTAACTTCGCCCATTTTGTATACCTTGCTTAAGTTTCTGGCAACTATTAGGGTATCCAACGACACCCCTCCTTTCTATCGTTTTAGGGTGAATGGTCGTCAATATTGATAATTTTGTTAAATTGTTATGTTAATTTTATTGTAATCCAATAAAAAGTAAAGTCAAGAAAAGAAAGCTTAGTGCGAAGACATGCAAAAAAAGGATATCACCTTTGTTTTATAGAATATTGCAGCGATGGCGTGCACTTTTGTATTCTGGTATGGAAAATAGGAGGGTTTTAGATGCAGGTTTATTCATTCAAAGAACTTACGCAGCCCGCGAAAAAGCAGCTTTATAATTATATTACTAAAAGCGGCTGGAACCATTACGTAGAAACATATGAAGAAATGCTTCAAAATTACGGCGGTGTTCTTTTTAATTTCGGTGAAAGCCATTTCTCCCTATGGGAAGAGGGGGAAATCCTGGGCACCATGGGCTGTATAACTAAAGAAGTTACCCATAGGGGAGAAGCTTTTATAACCGGTATAAACATAGATAATACGGAAAGGTATGCTGATTGCTTTAAAATACTCGTAGAAAAATGCGAGCGTTACTGTATTTCAAAAGGGGCCAGAAAGATTTCTCTCGGCATAACTCCCGATCTGGAGTTTTTGCGGGCGAATATTGAATCATTCGGGTACAGGTACACTCACAGAATTCTTGTCATGAAATACTGCTGCGGTGAGGATGTCTCGACACAAAACGATATTTCCAGGGAAATATTCTTTGAAATGCTGTCGAATCAAAATAAAGACAGCTTCCGGGAAGTTCACAATGAAGCCTTTCGACATTCTCCGAACGCTGCATTACTCAACGATGAAGATATGAACGGGATGCTCGAGGCATGTAAAGAAAATCCCGGATTGAAAGGACTCTGCCTTTATAACGGCAGGCCGGCCGGAATTTATGACTTAAAACTAAAGAATAAAATTGGTTGGATCGAGACAATAGGTGTCTACCCGGATTTTCAGGGGCATGGAATAGGAAAGGCTCTTCTGAAAAAAAGCGTCGATATCCTTCGTGCTTCCGGTGCCGAAGAAATAAGGCTTTTTGTAATAGATGTAAACCAAAGGGCTTATAAATTATACAAAAAATTCGGATTTGAGGATGAAGGTGTAAGATCGCTGTGGTTTCGGAAGGCTCCTTTCTAATATATAGAGTAAAAAATAGGAAAAATAAAAAGAGGTGTGATCGATAAAATGAACAGCTGCTTCCACCCAAATCTCTTTCGGAAACCGTCAAAACTAAAGAGGAGTGGAGACTGCCAAATTTAAAAAGGCCCGGTAATCGGGCCTTTTTAAGTTTTAATCAGACAAATTTTGTCGATGTCAATATCACCAGGAATACCATACAGGCCTCCGGCGCCGAAGACAAGATGGAAATCTGGGTCATGGTCACCGTCTTTGTTGTAAGTATATGTATTTCTATTAGCAAGAGGTGGTAATGTCCGAAGAACAAAAGAGATACCAGAAGGCTGCTGAAATTTTTCAGCAGCCCTCTTGCCGTTATCTAAATATTCTGCGTCTCCTGCGCAGCAGTTCAAATATTAAAAGGGCGAGTACGAGCGATCTCAGGGGTCTCCTGCGGCCAAACTGCTGAGTCTCTACTTCGGCTGAATACCACGACGGAGACCACGAGCACATTACCTCATCACACCAGCGCTCCAGCATTTCACGGGTGGGGCAGGGGCATCTCCAGGGATCATCGTACCTGTCGCATACCATGCGCACGTGGGGCATTATTTCCTGGCATAATGGATCGTGCATGCGCATCATTTCGGCTTCAATCATGTCGTAGGTATAATGCTCATGTTTATGATCGTGGTAATGTTTATGATCGTGGTAGTCGGGGCAGTCTTTGTAGTCGGGTTTGTAGTCGGGGCAACCTTTGTAATCGGTCATCTATATGAAACCTCCTTTCTTCCTTTTAAGGTCTAATATATTATATTAACTTTAATGCAGAGAAGTTCCGCTGCTGCGGCCAAGGATTGTTCACCTACGGTGTTCACAGAAAAAAACCCCGGTTTCACGGGGTGCCTCAGTTTTATAAGATTAATCAACGGACAAAGCTCAGCCCTTTTTCCGGGCGATCAGAAAATATTCATCTGTATGGCCGCCGTGGGGCTGGTAGTCAAAACCGTGATTTCTTAGCTCATCTACTATCCGGTCGGCCTGGTGAGCGTCGGTCGCTTCCATGCGAATGACAACTTCTTCTCCGGGTTTAATTGACTTTAATCTGCTTCTCAACGCATTTATGTCGTAATCGTTGATTTCCTGCCCCAGGTTGATGTAAATTTCCGCCATGTTAACCCTCCTCATCTACTACATAGGTTAGTATACCCGTGAGAGAATTAATTATCATATCTTAAAGTTCATTTTCAATATAAAGCCCCGGCTGCCTTAATGGCTCAAACCGGGGCTTTACTTACTCCTCAAAATCGATTTTCAGCGAATTTTCCCAGAGGCCGTGGATATTGCAGTAGCTCAGAGCAATCAATGTTCCTGGCTTTTCGACAATTACGCTAGTGTGCACACAGGGGTTGCACTTGGCCGAACCTTTATTGGGGCCTTCCACCGATTCGGCGTGGGCCTCAAACCGGTACGTCCCCAATTCTATTGTGAATTTTTCTCCTTCGGGCTGATAGAAGAGTTTTATCCATCTTATGTGGTGTTCCGTAGTGTTCGGGTGGGGAATTTCCTTGCCTACGCAAAGATGTACATCAAACGATTCACCTTTTTTTACTGGTCCCTTAACTTCTATCACGGGGACGTGCTTTTCCTTTTTCCAGTCGTCTTTCTGAAGGTGATTGGCTAAAGAATCCATATAAGTCCCTCCTTTGGATGGTAATAATACTCATTACTTATAATATTCTTCATATCCAGATGAATTCCTGCATGAATTATGAATTTATTTTACTCTAATATTCTTTGTAATTTGGTAAAAGTTATGCTAATATTTATGTACAAGTTCTTGTGTTTCAAAAGAGATTTAGGGCTTTCGGGCCCAAGGAGGGACTCTTGTGGTTACAAGAGAACAGCTGGCGAGGGTCATAGACCATACGCTCCTGAAGCCCACGGCGACACTGGAAGACATCGAAAGACTATGCGAAGAAGCAAAGAAATACGGTTTTTACCTGGTCTGCGTGAACCCGTGCTACGTAAGTTTCGCGGTCGAGAAGCTCTCCGGGAGCAACGTAAAGGTCGGAGCCACTGTAGGGTTTCCGCTGGGAGCGGCGTTGCCCGAGTTAAAGGCCTACGAGGCCAGAAAGGCCGTGGAATCGGGTGCGTTGGAAGTAGACATGGTCATGAACGTAGGCTTTTTAAAGAGCGGGGACTATTATGCAGTGAGGCAGGACATCGAAGGCGTGGTCAGGGCGGTAAAGGAAGTAAATCCAGAAGCCATAGTAAAAGTTATTCTCGAGATGTGCTATTTGACGGAAAGCGAAAAGGTTACAGCTCTGAAACTCTGCCAGGAGGCCAAAGCCGATTTTGTTAAGACATCCACCGGCTTGGGCCCCGGCGGTGCGACGGTAGAGGACGTAAGGCTTATGAAAAAAATGGTTGGGGATACTATGGGGGTAAAGGCTTCGGGAGGAATAAGGGACCTGAAAACCGCCCTTCAGATGATCGAAGCCGGTGCCACCAGGATAGGCACCAGCTCCGGCGTGGCCATTATAGAAGAGCTAAAGTAAAGAGTATAAAGCGCTCGGTTTATACCGGGCGCTTTCCTCATTGAGGAAGTGTCGTGTCTGCCTGTTCGATTTGCGCCAGCACATCCCCGCACCTGGTTATCGAGTCGAATATCTTAGCTATCGAATGGCTCTGAAGGAGGGCGCTCTGAGCCTGTGCCATAGCCGAGATGGCCTGCTGCATGGCCTGGACCACCTGCATATCGGTGGCTACCTGCTGCTCGTGACACTGTTTTTCCATCTGTTCAAGGATCTGGCTGTACTGTTTTGCATTGGCCTGCAGATTGGAAAACCCCATTCGGGCTGCCTGCTGCAGCTGCTGTGCACTGTTAAATATGCTTTCCAGGCGCCGGGAATCCATGAGATTTGTAGAAGCTTGGTTTAAGGTGCTCTGTATCTGCTGTTCCGTTGTCATACGTTGTTCCCTGGCCAGGTCGCATATACACTGGATTTCCTGGGCAAAATGCTGATGCTGGTTGTTCTGGTAACCGGCGGCCTGCTGCCGCTGTTCATTTAATATCTGGTTTATTCTTTGAGCCGTTTCACTCGCCGGACTTTCGCTGATTTCGGCCATAAATTCTTTTCCTTTATCGTCGGCCATGGTTTTTCCTCCTCCTATAAATTTATTTTCTCCTTTTTTGGCCGAAGTAATGCGGTGTATACCTGGCGAAAAGAAGGAAAAAATAAGAGTGATAAAAAATCAGGAGGAGGTAATAGGGCGCATGGCAAAAACAGTAATAGGAGTATTCGAAAACCGTGAGCAGGCGGAAAAAGCGGTAAACGAAATGAGGGAATCGGGTTTTGATACAAATGAAATTTCCATCGTAGCTAAAGGCGAGCAGAGAGGCAACAACGGTGGCATGGGCATGGACACCGTCGCCGACGGAACCACCACCGGTGGCGTTTTGGGCGGCTTGGCAGGTCTTGCGCTCGGTGCGGGAGCGCTGGCAATTCCCGGTCTCGGTCCGATCATCGCTGCCGGACCTATAGCGGGTCTCCTTTCCGGCGCCGCCACGGGAGGTATTGCCGGCGGTCTGATCGACTGGGGCATTCCCGAGGAGAGAGGGCGCTACTACGAAGAAGAGGTGAAAAGGGGCAAGATCCTGGCCGCCGTAAGGACCCACGAACAAAAGGTGGAAAAAGCAGCCGATGTAATGAGGCGAAACGGGGCCAGGGATGTAGAAACCCACTGAAGTATCCGCGGGGAAGAATGATGAAAGCATTCTTCCCCGTATTTTCTTAATATGATATAATTAAATTGTAGCGTTGTACAACATTTTTTAAGAGTAGATTTCAAAAAAGTATTACAATACATGTAAATTTATAAAAGAGGTAAGATTAATGTTTTTGTCGAATATATATAATATGCAGGATTTTTAGGGCTTTAGGGGGCTCGAATAATGCAGATGAATTACAGTCTTACCCTTTCGCAGACCCAGAAACTGCTGATGACCCCGGAACTGAGACAAGCCATTACCATTCTGCAGCTGTCCAGCGTGGAACTTTTTGAATATATTGAACAGGAACTTTTGAACAACCCGCTGCTGGACAAAGAAGAAGAAACTTATCCGGGCGAAGAAATAAAGGTTGAGACCGGAGCAAAGGACAAGGATACTCTCGACTGGGAGGAGTATCTGCAAGACTCTTATGATTTGGATTTTTTAAGGTATCCCAGAGAGGTAAGGGAAGAGGAGAACAGCTTTGAGAACTTCATTTCGGCCGTACCCACATTGCAGGAACACCTGGTAATGCAGCTGCGCCTTGCTCCCGTATCTAAGAAGGTTTTTAAAATAGGGGTGTTCCTGATCGGCAATCTGGATAAAAACGGTTACTTGGCGGTTGGTGTGGACGAGGCGGCAAAAATTCTAAAGGTCTCCGAAAAAGAGGTTGAGGAAGCCCTCAAAGTCATTCAATCTTTCGATCCCCCAGGGATAGGAGCGAGAAATATCAAGGAATGCCTTTTAATCCAGGTTGAACAAAGGGGTATAAAAGACCTCAAACTGCGAGCCCTCATAGAGAACCACCTTAATGACCTGGCGGAGGCAAAATATACAAAAATAGCCGAGAGACTGAATATACCGCTCTCGAGGGTGCAGGAACTCAAAGACATAGTGCTCACCCTGGACCCGAAGCCGGGCAGGAATTTTTCTACGGCAAATGAAACCCAGTATATTATCCCGGATGCGGTTATCGAAAGAGTGGGCAACGAGTACGTGGTAATAATGAACGATTCGGTGGCGCCCAGGCTTTCAATCAACCCTTATTACAGGTCTTTGCTGTTGTCGGAGGACAAGGAATCCCTTGCTTCCAAGTTCCTGACCCGCAAGCTGGAGTCGGCCCTCTGGCTAATAAAGAGTATAGAACAGAGGCGAATGACCTTATACAAAGTTATCAAAGCCATAATTGACGTACAAAGAGAGTTTCTGGATTACGGCATTTCGGGCCTGAAACCCCTCACGTTGAAGCAGATAGCTGATAAAATCGGAGTCCATGAGTCTACAGTCAGTAGGGCGATAAGCGGCAAGTACGTCCAGACTCCCCGCGGAGTGTTTGAACTGAAATTCTTCTTTAAAAACGGGCTTGAAAATCTCAACGGATCGGCCACGTCCTCGGAAACCATCAAAAAGATGTTGAAGGAAATGATATCTCGGGAAGACCCATATAACCCCCTCAGCGATCAGAAGATATCCGACAACTTTAAGAAAAATGGAATAATCATCTCGAGGAGGACGGTGGCCAAATACAGGGAAGAACTGGGAATACCCTCTTCCGCCAAAAGAAAAAGGTACTAAGATTTACCGCTTGAGGCAGGAATTTGGCTGGATTTGTGGTATTATATATATAAAAATAGAATCTGGTTATCTTTGTTTTTTTACTCCAATCGGGACAAAATGAATAATAGAGGGACAGAAATTATCCCGGTAGAGTTCAGATTCCTGGGCCGGCATTGAATCAAATAAGACTTCATTGCAGAAACTTAAACTGTGGTGTGTAAAAGTTATAACGAGCCGCAAAAACGGCGGGAAAGTCTTTTTCCCGCTGTAGAATAGATTAATTAAAAGAGGAGGAAATTATCATGAGCATTAAAGTAGGTATCAACGGTTTCGGGAGGATAGGCAGGAATTCCTTTAAAGCTGCCCTGAAAAACCACCCGGAGATAGACATCGTGGCGATCAACGATCTTACAGACGCTGAAACCCTCGCACACCTTTTGAAGTACGACTCCGTTTTCGGCCCGTTTGAAGGAGAGGTTATTACCAAAGAGAATGCTATAGTAGTAAACGGCAAGGAGATCAAGGTGTTTGCCGAAAAAGATCCGGCGAATCTCCCGTGGAAGGACCTGGGAGTCGACATCGTGGTGGAATCCTCCGGTGTTTTCACTTCCAAGGACAAAGCCGTGAAGCACATCGAATCCGGAGGGGCCAAAAAGGTGATAATTTCCGCGCCGGCAAAAGGTGAAGATATAACCATCGTCATGGGAGTCAATCACGACAAATACGACCCGGCGCAGCACCATGTAATTTCCAACGCCTCCTGTACAACCAACTGCCTTGCCCCTGTGGCCAAAGTGCTGATGGACAATTTCGGTATTAAAAAGGGGCTGATGAACACCATCCACTCCTACACCAATGACCAGAGAATTCTTGACCTTCCGCACAAGGACCTGAGAAGAGCTAGAGCCGCAGCCCTCAACATAATACCCACAACTACCGGTGCCGCAAAAGCGGTGGCACTGGTAATCCCGGAACTCGCCGGCAAGCTCAACGGTTTTGCCATGAGGGTTCCCACCCCCACCGTATCGGTGGTCGACTTTACGGCTGTGCTTGAAAAGAACGTGACCGCCGAAGAAGTAAACCAAGCGCTGAAGGCGGCGGCGGATGGCCCCATGAAGGGCATTCTGGGTTACACCGAAGAACCCTTGGTTTCCATGGACTTCAAAGGTTCCGAGTATTCATCGATAGTAGACGGCCTTTCTACCATGGTCATCGGCGACGACCTGGTGAAGGTGGTTGCCTGGTATGATAACGAATGGGGGTATTCCTGTCGAGTGATGGATTTGGTAAAATATATAGCAGAGAAGGGACTTTAATGCAAAATAGCCCGTTTTCGGGCTATTTTGCTAAAAGGGAGAAATTCCATGGAAGAAATCGCAAGTCTTTTAAAAAAAATTGCGCCCGAAATGGCCGAGATCGTTGAACAGAGATTTGACATCCTCAGAAATATTTATTACAACCAACCGATAGGCCGTCGGGCCCTGTCGGCGGTGCTTGCCCTTTCGGAAAGGCCTCTGAGGACCGAAGTAAAACGCCTGGAGGAACTGGGGCTGCTGGAGATCGACCCTAAGGGCATGAGGGTTTCTCGTGAAGGAGAAGAGCTCATCGCCCGGCTGGAAAATTTCGTGTATTTCCTGAAAGGCCTGAGCTTTATAGCTGAAAGAATTAAGGAAAAGTTTGAATGCGAGGACGTACTTATTATTCCCGGAAATTCCGACAGGGACGAGACCGTAAAAAAGCAACTGGGCAGGGAAGCTGCTTCCTATTTGAGGTCGTGCCTGAAGAACGGCGACGTTATCGCAGTAACCGGCGGCACAACTATGGCCCAGGTTCCCAAGGGAATGCCCAACCTCACGGGATATGAGGACGTGGTGGTGGTCCCTGCCAGAGGAGGTTTGGGCGAAAGAGTGGAACTTCAGGCCAACACCATAGCAGCGGAACTGGCCGGCAGGCTGGGAGCCCAGTACAGGTTGCTCTACGTGCCCGACAATTTAGGGCCGGAGGCAATGGAGTCCATCGTTAACGAGCCGGGGATAAAAGAGGTCATCGCCCTCATACGCAGAGCCGATATAGTGGTTCACGGCATAGGTGGTGCGGAGGAAATGGCCCGCCGGCGGGGCCTCTCCGAAAGCGAAATCCGCAGGATACTGGAAAACGGTGCGGTGGCCGAGGCTTTCGGCTTTTACTTCGACCATGAAGGCCGGATAGTATACAGCACCACCAGCGCGGGGCTCAGTGTAAAGGACCTGAAAAACATCCGGAAGGTGATCGCGATAGCCGGGGGCAGCGGCAAGGCGCCGGCCATAAGGGCCTTTTTAAAGTACCACCGGCCTACGATTCTAATAACCGATGAGGGTGCGGCAAAAAAACTTCTCGAAATAGAGGGAGGAAAGAATGCATGAATAAGAAGACCGTAGAGGATTTTGATGTGAAGGGTAGGAGGGTACTGGTCCGGGTGGACTTCAACGTTCCCATGGACGACCGGGGAACAATAACCGATGATACCCGCATTAGGGCCGCTCTGCCCACCATCGAATACCTCGTAAACCGTGAAGCCAAAGTAATTCTGGCCTCTCACCTGGGAAGGCCCAAGGGTAAGTTCAATCCCAAGTACAGCCTTGCGCCGGTAGCCAGGAGGCTCTCGGAGCTGCTCGGCAGAGAGGTAATAATGGCGGAAGACTGTATAGGGGGAAAAGTGGAAAAGGCCGTAGCGTCGATGAAACCCGGCGACGTGATGCTGCTCGAAAACGTCCGTTTCTATGCAGAGGAAGAGGCCAACGACAGGGGATTCGCTGAAAAGCTTGCAAAGCTTGCTGACATATATATAAACGACGCCTTCGGCACCGCCCACAGAGCCCATGCCTCTACGGCGGGAGTGGCGGAATTTTTGCCCGCCGGTGCCGGATTCCTCATGAAAAAGGAAATCGAGACGATGGGCAGAGCTCTGGAAAACCCCGATAGGCCTTTTGTAGCCATCCTCGGAGGGGCCAAGGTGAGCGATAAAATAGGGGTAATCAAAAACCTGCTGGGCAAGGTCGACCACCTGTTGATAGGCGGCGGAATGGCCTTCACCTTCCTGAAGAGTATGGGGTATAATATCGGCATGTCCCTCCTTGAGGAGGACAAGGTAGAACTGGCCGCATCCCTTTTAGAAGAAGCCCGCAAAAAGGGCGTCGAAGTGCTGCTGCCCGTAGACGTGGTCGTTGCTCCTGAGATTAAAGAAGGGGTCGGGTACAGGACGGTGCCGGTAAGTGAAATCCCGGACGACATGATAGGCGTCGATATCGGGGAAGCCACCCGCGAAAGGTTCGCCGAAGTAATAAAGAAGGCCGGTACGGTGGTGTGGAACGGCCCCATGGGGGTATTCGAAATAAGGGCTTTTGCTGAAGGGACGCTTGCCGTGGCCCGTGCCATGGCCGAGTCCGGAGCCGTAACCATAGTGGGCGGCGGAGATTCGGCAGCTGCGGTGGAACAGCTGGGCTTTGCCGATTCCATGACCCATATTTCCACCGGCGGAGGCGCTTCCCTGGAATTCCTGGAAGGCAAGGAACTTCCCGGTGTAGCGGTATTAAATGACAAGTAATGTTATTTGGCAGGTAACAGCCTGGCACCTACCGTGCGGCCTGCCGCTCTAAGGCTCGCTCTGCTATAAGAATAATTCGACAGTGAAATAGTTTAGTAAAAATTGGAGGTGAAGTCCATGCCCAGGACGCCGCTTTTCGCAGGCAACTGGAAGATGCATAAGAACGTCGTAGAGACCCTGGAATTCCTGGAAGCCTTTCTCCGAAAGGCGAAGGACGTTCACGGGGAAATAGCTTTTTGCCCTCCCTTCACCAGCCTCTGGGCCGCGGCTGAAAGGCTGAAGGGTTCCGGCGTAAAAATCGGCGCTCAGAATATGCACTGGGAGGATAAAGGCGCCTTTACCGGGGAAATTTCCCCGGCGATGCTCAAGGAAATACCCTGCGATTACGTGATAATAGGCCACTCGGAGCGCCGCCAGTATTTTAACGAGACCGATGAGACCGTCAACAGGAAGGTAAAGGCGGCGCTGAAGTACGCCATCAAACCGATCATCTGCGTGGGTGAGAGTCTGGAGCAGAGGGAAAAGGGAAAGACGCTTTCCGTTGTCTTAAGCCAGGTGGAAAGAGCACTGGAAGGGGTTGATATTCGCGACGGGAAAGAGCTGGTTTTTGCCTACGAACCCGTTTGGGCAATAGGTACCGGAAAGGTGGCCCTGCCTTCTGATGCCCAGGAGGTTATAGGAGCCATCAGGAATAAGCTTTCCGAACTTTACGGTGCTCGGGTGTCTCAGAACATCAGGATTTTGTACGGCGGCAGTGTCAAGCCGGAAAATGTAAGGGACCTCATGGCTGAACCTGACATTGACGGCGCCCTTGTAGGCGGCGCCAGCCTCGATGCTGATACTTTTTACAGGATAGCTGCATACGATCAGGGTTAGGAGTTGAAGGAAGTGTCGAAAAAACCGCTTTTGCTAATGGTTCTCGATGGTTGGGGAATTGACGAAAGGCGCGAAGGCAATGCTATACTGAGCGCTAGGACTCCCAATTACGACCGGCTTTTAAGGCATTATCCCAATACGGTTCTGGAATCCAGCGGGCTAGCCGTGGGACTTCCCGAGGGGCAGATGGGGAACTCCGAAGTCGGACATCTAAACTTAGGAGCGGGTCGCATTGTCTATCAGGAATTTACCCGCATCAGCGAAGACATAAAAAGCGGGAGGTTTTTTGAAAACGAGGAACTCGTTGAAGCCGTAAGGCGCGCCCGCGAGGGTGGGAAAGCCCTCCATCTCATGGGCCTTTTGTCCGACGGCGGAGTCCACAGCCACATAGATCACCTGATAGCCCTTTTAAAGCTCAGCCGCAAAGAGGGACTGGATAGGGTTTACGTCCACGCCTTTCTCGACGGCAGGGATGTCCCCCCCGCAAATGCCACAGTATACATCGAAAAGCTCGAAAAGGAGATGGCCCAACTCGGCGTAGGACGCATAGCGACCATCTCCGGGAGATATTATGCCATGGACAGGGACAAGCGTTGGGAGCGGACGGAAAAGGCATACAACGCCATGGTTCTGGGAGAAGGCCTCCGGGCTGAAAGTGCCATGAAAGCTCTGGAGGAGGCCTATAAGAGGGGTGAGACCGACGAGTTCGTCATCCCCACCGTGATAACGGACGCTGAAGGAAAACCCACGGGTGTCGTAGAAGCTGGGGATTCCATAATATTTTTCAACTTCAGACCCGACAGGGCAAGGCAGCTGACGTACGCTTTCTGTGAAGAGGATTTCAAAGGATTTACCCGGCAAAAGGGGTTCATCCCGGTCCACTACGTCTGCATGACCCAGTACGACGAGAAAGTGAAAAACGCCAAAATAGCTTATAAACCCCAGTTGCTCAAGAACATCTTTGCTGAGGTTATATCCAACATCGGGCTAAAGCAGCTGCGCATAGCGGAAACAGAAAAGTACGCCCACGTCACGTTTTTCTTCAACGGCGGTGAGGAAAAACCCTTCCCCGGCGAGGACCGGCTGCTTGTCCCATCGCCCAAAGTGCCCACCTACGATATGAAGCCGGAGATGAGCGCGTACGAAGTGACCGAAGAAGTGATAAAAAAGATTGACGAAGACAAATACGATGTGATAATCATGAACTACGCCAACCCGGACATGGTCGGGCACACCGGGGTATTTGAAGCCGCCGTGAAAGCCATAGAAACCGTTGACGAATGCATCGGCCGGGTGGTGGAAGCCGTACAGAAAAAGAACGGCACAGTAATTATAACCGCAGACCACGGCAATGCCGAGAAGATGGTGGATTTCGAGACGGGGGAAGCCCATACTGCCCATACAAGCGACCCGGTACCCTTTATCCTGGTGAGCGACCGAAGCTGCAGGCTCCGCCCGGGAATCCTGGCGGATGTGGCACCCACCATGCTGGAACTTCTCGGCATTGAAAAGCCCGCGGAAATGACTGGGTGTTCGCTGATAGAAGAAAGGCTTTAGAAAATTGTAAGGGGTGGTATAAATGTCAACTATTATGAACGTTTTTGCTAGGGAGATACTGGATTCCAGGGGAAATCCCACCGTTGAAGCCGAGGTTATCCTTGAAGACGGAACGGTTGGAAGGGCAGCTGTTCCTTCGGGAGCATCTACGGGGCAGTTTGAAGCCGTAGAGCTCAGGGATAACGACCCGAAGAGGTATAAGGGCAAGGGTGTTTTGAAAGCCGTGGAAAACGTAAACGAGGTCATCGGTCCGGAACTGGAGGGGATGGATGCACTGGACCAGGTGGCGGTAGACAGGTTACTGATCGATTTAGACGGCACTAAGAACAAGGGCAGGCTCGGCGCCAATGCCATCCTCGGCGTTTCCCTCGCTGTGGCGAAGGCAGCCGCCAATTACCTGGGGGTTCCCCTTTACCGCTATATAGGAGGGACCAACGCAAAAGTATTGCCCATACCGATGATGAACATACTGAACGGAGGCAAGCACGCCGACAACAACGTGGACCTGCAGGAGTTCATGATAATGCCGGTAGGGGCCGAAAATTTCGCCCATGCCCTGAGGATGGGAGCCGAGACCTTCCATACACTGAAGAAGGTATTGAGCGAGAAAGGCCTGAGTACTACCGTGGGTGACGAAGGCGGGTTTGCTCCAAATTTGGCTTCCAACGAAGATGCTATAAAGTACATCCTTGAAGCCATCGAAAGGGCGGGATACGTGCCGGGGAAAGACATCTACGTAGCCCTGGATGCCGCAGCCACCGAGTTTTACAAGGACGGCAAGTACCATCTGAAGGGAGAAGGCCTTGAACTGGACCCGGCGGCAATGGTCGAGTATTACGTGAAACTGGTGGAGAAATACCCGATAATATCCATCGAAGACGGTATGGCTGAGGAAGACTGGGATGGATGGAAGCTCCTCACCGATGCCCTGGGCAAGAAGGTGCAGCTGGTGGGTGACGACCTTTTCGTTACGAACACCGAGCGCCTGGCCAGGGGAATAGAACTGGGAGTCGCCAACTCCATCCTGATCAAGCTAAATCAGATAGGCACCCTTACGGAGACTCTTGATGCTATAAAAATGGCTGAAAGGGCAGGTTATACGGCTATCGTGTCCCACCGCTCCGGAGAAACCGAGGACACCACCATCGCCGACCTGGTAGTGGGTGTAAACGCCGGCATGATCAAGACCGGCGCACCCTCACGCACCGACCGGGTGGCCAAGTACAACCAACTCCTACGCATAGAGGAAGACCTGGACACGGCCGCTGGTTACGCGGGTATAAGTGCCTTCTATAATATAAGAAAGAAATAGGAATAGGGCTCCTCGCACTTCGGGGAGCCCGTTTTTGCCGTTGCATAAACGCGATTTTGTGAGGTAGAATAAACTGTGAAGGGAGGTTAAAAAATATGGAAATAGACCTTCAAAAAATCGATATCCTCCGGGAAAGGACCGGCTGTACCTACCGCAAGGCTAAAGAAGCGCTGGAAGCCGCAGGAGGCGACGTGGTAAAAGCGCTCATCATTCTTGAAGAGGAGCAAAAAGAGGGATTTAAACTCGAGGACCTCGGAACAAAAGGCAGCATGCTCCTGGAGAAAATAAAAGAACTCATCCGCAAGGGTAATGTAACCCGCCTGCGCATAAAACAAGGTGACCGCGTGCTCCTGGAAATTCCGGTTACCGTCGGAGCCATAGGAGCCATACTGGCGCCGTATCTTGCCGCTATAGGGGTAATCGCCGCACTGGTAACACGCTGCACGATACAGATAGAGAAGGAAAACGGCGAGAAAGAAGAGATAGTTTTCGAAAACAGGCAATCCGATAAAGATTCCTAGGTTATTCCGAGGCCCTTCTCTTTTGGAGAAGAGCTTCGTTTTTGTTTTATTGCCTGAGTGTGCTCGAAAATATTGAGTTTTTTAGCATATTATGATAAAATAACATTCGTTAATTAATAAAGGGGGTACATTGGATGCAGGGTCTGCACATAGTGCTCACTGTGGTATACATCCTCGTGTGTATTGGACTCATAGCTACGGTCCTTTTGCAATCGGGTAAGAGCGCCGGACTTTCCGGGACAATCGCCGGCGGTGCTGAGACTTTTTTCGGTAAGAAAAAGGGTATTGACGATAAATTGGCCAAAATTACCGAAATATTTGCCGTCGCTTTCCTGGCGTTGTCCATCTTAATGATGATAGTATTAAAATAACCGCAGGTTCGTCCCTTAACATGCGGATAAAGCTCATACCATCATGGGCTTGGTGTTCGCACCGATATTCATGAGATGATAAAAGCTTCCGACCTTTTGCAGGTCAGGAAGCTTTTTTTATGATTACAACCATCTCTTTCTCTTGAAAAACCAGATCAAACCGATGGCGGTTAATCCCATGAGCAGTAATGTAAATGGGTAGCCCCACCGCCAGTTCAGCTCCGGCATGTACTTGAAATTCATGCCGTATATACCTGCTATTAAAGTGAGGGGCATCATTATAGCCGTAAATATTGTCAGCACCTTCATGATCTCGTTAGTTAGATTAGATACTATTGTAAGATAGGACTCCAGGGCTCCTGAAACCCTTTCGGAATAAAGATCCACGGTATCGAACAGCCTTAACAGGTGATCGTACACGTCCATAAGAAAGAGGCGGCTTTCACTGCGTATGTAAGGAAAATCGTGGCGCAGCACCATGTTGAAAACTTCGCGCTGGGCAGAGAGTATCTTCCTGATTCGCAAGATTTCCTGCTTGATATCGAAAATCCTGGATGGCAGATTTTTCTCGGGACGGCCGAATATCGAATCCTCTATGATGGAAAGGCGCTCATCCAGGTCATCAAGCAGAGGGAAGTATTCATCGACCAGGGTATCAGAGATGCTGTACAGCAGAAAATCAACACCTTTTTGGAAGACCGCAGGATTTTTTATGAAATGCTCTATGAGGTTATCGACACATGACAGCGGCTTCCAGTGAAAGGTTACTAGGTAATTGTGGGACATATAAACGTTGAATTCCATAGGTTCCTTCTTAATATCTCCCGAAAGTGCATGGAGCACGATGAAATAATATCCTTCGTATTCCTCAATTTTGGGCCTCTGCAACCTATAAAGACAGTCTTCGATGGTAAGGGGATGAAAATGAAAGCAATCTGTCAGCACGGAAATCTCCTCTTTGTCTGGGGAGGTCATATCCAACCAGAAAAGGTCGTCTTTTGTACTGCATATTCTTGCTTTTATTTCATTAAGATCTCGGAGCACCGATAAGCCTTTAGACATGCTGTATGACAGGAGAGTGAGCATGACATACCTCCAGTTAATCTATGTGTTTTTCAATTATATAATACGTTATTTATTTCGGTGATACAAATGTAAAATTAAATTCCCTTTTGCTCACCGGTAGTATTCTAAAAATATATTAAAGCAAATTTAGACGATTCTTTTTCTGTTCGATTTCGCACATTTTGTGCAATATCGGAATTGAGGCGGCTTATTGATCGGTTTTAATAAGGAAAAACACTCATATGAAGAGCCTTTTGCGTGGAACAAAATTTGCATATTGGTAGTAACAATCAAACAATTTTAAAAAAAGGAGGAATTGCATTTGGAGAAAAGACCATATTCGTTAAGCATGCTGGTTGGTGCAGCTTTCTTGATGGCTACCTCTGCCATAGGTCCTGGTTTTCTGACGCAGACCGCAGTATTTACTCAACAATACTTGGCCAGTTTTAGCGCAATAATTCTAGTGACAATAATAGTCGATATAATAGTCCAGGTAAATGTCTGGCGCATTATAGTAGCCGCGGGCAAGCGAGGCCAGGAAATAGCGAATGAAGTACTGCCGGGACTTGGTTATTTCGTGTCTCTAATTGTCGTGATTGGCGGCATAGCTTTCAATATCGGAAATATAGCTGGCACTGGGATGAGCTTAAATACCATATTTGGAATTGATGCCCGTTGGGGAGCGGTCATATCCGCTATTATGTGTATACTCATATTTACCTCAAAAGAAATTGGAAATGCAATGGACAGGTTTGCCCAAATTCTAGGCATTTTTATGGTCTTGCTGGCCGCCTATGTTTCAGTGGCTGCGAATCCCCCAATAGGAGAAGTTGCAGTACGTACCTTTGCTCCAACTCAATTTGACTTTTTACCAATGATTACACTAATAGGTGGAACAGTAGGCGGTTATATTACCTTTGCAGGAGGACATCGTCTTATTGAAGGAAATATGAAAGGCATTAAAGCAGTGAGTGAAGCTACCAAGAGTGCTGTGCTCGGAATAGTAGTTGCTGGCATAATGAGATACGCTCTATTTTTAGCAAATCTGGGAGTAGCTGTGAAGGGTATTAAGTTTGACGCGGTGAATCCAGCTGCAACACCATTTTTAACCGTGGCAGGCATAGCGGGTTATAAGATGTTCGGACTGGTACTTTGGTCAGCCGCCGCTACTTCTGTCGTCGGTTGCTCTTTTACAACCCTTTCTTTTATAAAAACGTATTTCAAGCCAGTAGAAGAGCACTTTTCTAAATTCATCATAGGCTTTATAGTCTTCTGCACATTGTTCTTTATACTGATTGGAAAACCTGTTACCCTTCTTATATTTGCGGGAGCCATAAACGGCTTAATCCTACCTATCACCCTGGGCTGCATGCTCTTAGCTTGCAGGAATAAAAAGATAGTTGGTGAGTACCGTCATCCGACCATATTGATCGTACTTGGAATTTTAGTCTTTATTTTAGAAGTCTACGGCGGAATCAATGCGCTATCAGGAATAAAAGAGTTATTCAAATAATATCTTCATAGCGCAGAGTTTATTTTTCACTTTCGTTTGGGAAGTATTTTTTCATTCTGCGCTGCAGAGCAAAACGGCTAATGCCCAAAAGCTCTGCAGCTTTTGTTATGTTCCAGTGAGTCCTTTCGAGGGCGTCTTTTATATGTCGCTTTTCCATATCTTCCAGTGAAAGAAAGGTCGAACTTTCCGAGATTTCCGTGGATTCCGTCCGGCCGCTTTTCAATTCCATGGGAAGTTCGTATTCGGTTATCAAGTTTTTTCTGGCAAGAATAAATGCCCTTTCTAATATATTTTTAAGTTCCCTTACATTTCCGGGCCAGTAGTAATTTTGGAGGATTCGAAGGGCACCTTCTGAGAAGCCGGTGATGTTTTTCTTGAATTGCCTGTTAAAAAAGGTGCGGTAGTATTCCAGTAAAGGAATTATATCACACCTTCTTTTCCGAAGTGGCGGGATTTTTATATGGAAAACGCATATACGGTAAAAAAGATCCCGCCTGAAGTTTCCCCGCTCTACTTCAGCTTTGAGGTCTTTGTTTGTGGCGGAAATTATGCGCACATTAACGGGGAGATTTGATAATCCCCCGACCCTCCTTATCTTCCTATCTTCCAGCACCCGGAGAAGTTTGGACTGAAGCTCCAGCGGCAGCTCTCCCATCTCGTCCAGAAAAAGGCTTCCGCCGTTGGCTAATTCAAAAAGCCCCTTTTTTCGCTCGCCTGCTCCCGTAAACGCGTTTTTCTCGTGGCCGAAAAGTTCGCTCTCAAAAAGGTTGCCGGGGATTGCACTGCAATTTATTGTGACTAGAGGGCCGGACGATCGCCTGCTTTTTTCGTGGATCATCCGGGCGACGAGCTCCTTGCCCGTGCCTGTTTCCCCTTCGATCAGCACGTTGGAATCGGATTGAGCGATAGCATCTAGCTGGGATAAAATGTCGAGTACCTTTTTGTCGCGGGTGATAAATACCGTCTTATCTTGATTTAATTTCAGTAGTTCGTTTTCGGCTTCAAGGGCTCTCTCTCTCACAGCCCTTTCTAAAGACAATTTAATCTCGTTTAGGTCGAAGGGTTTTGTTATAAAATCGTAAGCTCCTCTTTTTATAGCCTCTACGGCTGTTTTCGTATCTCCAAAAGCAGTAATGACAATGGTTATGATGCCGTCGGAAAACTCCTTTATCTTGTCTATAATTTGCATCCCGTCGATATCGGGCAGGCGAAGGTCCAGGATAACCGCATCGGGAGAGCAGTTTTTTAGCATATTTAACCCAACCCTGCCGCTGAGGGCGGTTTCCACTGAATGGCCATCGGCCTGTAATGCTATTTTTAAAGCCCTGCTTATAGAGGGCTCGTCATCTATTATCAGTATTTTTAATTTGTTCATTAATTACCACCAAAACTATTTTACTGCAAAAAAAATAAGGCCGCAAATACCAAAACAACTGATCGATTTTTTGGAAAGGATGTTCTTTTTAGTTCAATCAACGTTTTCGCTCATTTTGTGCGAAAATGAGCTAGGGAATGCCAGGTAAACAGATGTGCCGGAATCTTCAGTGCTTTCTATCCATATACGGCCTCGGTTTTTTATAGTGAGGCTCTGGACAACGCACAGACCCAGGCCGGTACCTCCCGGGAAAGTAGTAAAAAACGGTGTGAAGATTCTAGAGAGGTGCTGTTTTGGTATGCCAATGCCCTTATCCCTCACACATATTACCGTCTCGTCAAAAGTTTGATGTAAGGACACATTTATGAAGCCCCCCTGCCTGCTGGCCCTTATGGCGTTGGTAATTAAGTTCATGAGGATCTGCTTTAGATGATTGGGATCTATATACACTTCATCGCTCCCTTCCGGCAAAGAGCACCTCAAATCTAGGGCCTTTTCTTTAAGAAGGGGAACTATAAAAGGCCTAATTTCTTCAACGGTTCTTTTCAAGGATACTCTGGCCGGCATGGGTTCTGAGGGACGCGCGTAGTGAAGTAAGCTGGTGATAATCCTGTTTATCCTGTCAATTTCCCTATAAATTGCTGAGAAGAGTTCTACTGAGGTTTCGTTGGTTCCCGGTAAATTAAGGGATTCCAGCACCTGAAAACACGATTGTATACCCTGAAGAGGGTTTCTGATCTCGTGGGCGAGAGCTGCTGACATCTCGCCTATGGAAGCCAGACGATTTATATGTTCCATTTTATGTTTCAATTTCTCTTCCTCAGTGACGTCGGAAAAACAAAGTATGAAATTTTCACCGGTAGGTGTTACTTCGTATTGTATAAACTTCGTCATGCCACCGCTGGAAGGCCACTTAGCCATGCCTTTTGACGGAATTGTGCCTTCCGGGTATTCTCTTATAAAATCCTTTGCCCATTCTGAAAGAGAGGGGCTTGTCTCAAAAATGTTATTAGCGGCTTTATTGGACAGGAGTATTTTATGGTCTTTGGAAAAAAGAAGTATGCCGTAATTTATACCATTTAGTATTTTCTGATTTAGTTCCGTTAACCTGAGAACATCATCTATATATTTTTTTAACTTTTCTGCCATGGCGTTGAAGGCATTTTTTAAAATCCCGATTTCGTCGTTGCGCCTGTAATCTACTTTGGCATTGAAATTTCCCTTGGCCAGCTCATCACAGGCTGCGGCGAATTTTTTTATGGGCAGCACCAGACTGTAGGCGAAAAAAATGGTGAGCTGGGATGATGCAAGTATGGCTATTATCGCTACCAGAATGGTGTACTTTTGCAAATCGAAAAGTCGGTTAGTAATGAATTCATCGTCTATGTATGCGGAACTTTCAGGAAACCTGGATACTAGGTCCTGGATTATGCGGTAAGAACCGTAATATGATGTAAATCCGACTACGGTCAGGGAAAACACGATTATAATGAGGATGGGTATGAGTATCCTGAGCTCAATGCTTCGCACGTTTTGACCTCCATTCTACAGCCCAGAATGCGGCTAAAGATGCGGTGAAGCCGAGCAGGCCTGGATGGATGTTGGACAGAATTGTAATTTTGGTAAGTGTCTGTAGGAGCAAGAAGACCAAATAAGTAATCAGGCCAGATGTGAATGATGCTTCCGCCGCCCGAGTGGAATTTTTCAAAAAAACACCTGCGTAAAGTGGAATAAAAGTGGACGAAGAGAATATTCCCCAGATATTCCCGCCGAATTCTATCAAACTTTTCGGTGGATTAAACGACAAAAGCAGGGATAAAGTGCCGGCAACTGCAATTGTTATGCGGTTCAGGTTGAGCATCTCTTCTTCTCGAATTTCTTTCCTAAGGTTCTTTAATATGTCATAGGTAAAGCTGGTGGCTATCAGTAGAAGCTGGGAATTTGCAGTAGAGACCGAAGCTGCTATGATGCTTACGAGTATTATGCCGTTAAGGTAAGCCGGAGATATACGGTTGAGCAGCGTGGGAATTATCTCATCTACGTTGTTTACAGGCGGGGAGGTAGGGATCAGCACTCTGAGCCCCAGGGCTCCAAACACGATAAAGGTGTAGATAATAGAAAGCAAAAAAACGGCAAAAATTATCATTTTCTTCGCTGTGGCTGTATCCTTTGCTGATACTATCCTAATAACGTATTGGGGATTTGCCGCCAGACCGAGGCCCCAGCCAAAGAAAGAAGTAAGAAGGTAGGCCGGAGGTTGAAGGCCTTTACAGAATATATCTAATAACCCTCCAGGTGGCGTCTTTATTTCCGACCCAAAAATGGGAGGGGCATCCAACAAATCCGCTTGGTGAATTATATTGGAAATACCGCCGTTCTGCAGGATTATATATGTACCGAAGGCGAGAAAGGAGGCAAATATTATGAAAGCGTTGACAGTGTCAGTTTTAACTACGGAGAAGAGCCCTCCGAAAGTTGTATAAAGAATGTAAAGGTATACTAAAAAGATAGCTGCGGTATAAGGTATGTTGAGCAGCATGCTCATAACCAGGCCGAATCCTTTAATCTGCATGGTGATATAGAATATGTAGGAAAATATCATTATCAGGGCAACGCAGATCTGCATTATTTTCGAGTTGTATCTGAGGCTGAAGAATTCAGGATAAGTAAATAGGCTGTACTCTTTTCTCAACCGCCGGGAAAGCAATACCAGGAGAATGGCACCGGAAAACCATGGAAAAATGCTGTATATGACCCCAGATAGCCCGTAAATGTAAATGTAACCACCAAGGCCTAAAATGGAAGCGGCACTGAACCATGTAGCTAAGAAAGTGGCGGTAGAGAAAAAGGTATTGAGGGAGCGTCCCGCCACAAAAAAGTCTTCCACGCTGTAGGTGTCATAAAAACCGCTCCTTGCCGAGTATATCATCAATATGGTGTAAATGAAGAAAAATATCATGGACAAAAAAGGACCATTCAATTTTTATACCCCCGGGATTCTGCAGAATCTATAACTAAATAATAGCTCATTTAAAAAAATAAAAAAAGTAACTTTTTTTGGGTGCGGAATCGCACACTGCATAGCTATATCCTAGATTTATCTATCGGATCGGAATTGGTATAAAATTTGCATTGTTTTTTATGCTAGATAATTTTTAGGGAGGTGCTTTTTGTGAGTTTCAAGGTTGATCTCAATAGCGACATTGGTGAGAGCTTCGGAGCCTACAAATTGGGTATGGATGAGGAAATTGTAAAATACATATCTTCGGCTAACATTGCTTGTGGTTTTCACGCAGGAGACCCTCTCGTAATGGACAGAACCGTAATGCATTGCAGCAATAATGGCGTTGCGGTAGGTGCCCATCCGGGATTTCCCGATCTAATCGGTTTTGGCAGGAGAAATCTGGATGCATCCTTCGACGAGGTGAAGGCTTACGTCATTTACCAAATAGGGGCACTCAAGGCCTTCGCAGAAGCCCGGGGGCTCAGGTTGCAGCATGTCAAGGCTCACGGTGCCCTTTACAATATGGCAGCCGTTGATGAAAAAATAGCGCTGGCGATCGCGGAAGCCATAGCTGCTGTGGACAGTCGCTTGATATGCGTCGGTATGGCCGGTACGGCTATGGAAAGGGCCGCAGAGAAAGTTGGACTTAAGTTTGCCTGCGAGGTGTTCGCAGACCGAAACTTGAACCCCGATGGTACCCTGGTTTCGAGAAAACTGCCCGGTGCCATGATACACGATGAAGAGGTTGCGTGTGCTAGGGTACTGAAGATGATAAAAGAGGGCGTGGTAGAAGCAGTGGACGGCACGTTGCTGAAGGTCAGGGTCGATACGATATGCGTGCACGGCGACAACCCAAAGGCTGTAGAGTTTGCTAAAAAGCTTAAAATGACCCTGGAAGAAAACAGCGTAGAAGTCTTGCCCATGGGTAGATTCCTATAAGGAGATGGGATAGATGTACGATAAACCCAGAATCTTACTCGCCGGAGATACGGCCATCGTTGTTGAATACGGGGATGAGATATCTGAAGAGTGCAACAGCATGGTGCTTAATATATACAATTTTCTAAAAAGGTGCAATGTTGACGGGGTAGTTTCAATGATCCCCACCTACCGGTCGCTCCTCATTAAGTACAACCCTCTAAAAATCGGTTTCGAAGAACTGGTGGAATGCGTAAAAAAGGCCGATATGGAAGAAAGCGGGAGTTTATTTAAACCGAGGGTGATTGAGATTCCTGTGGCCTATGGTGGGGAATTTGGACCAGACCTGGATTTCGTGGCGGAATATCATAATATGACTCCGGAGGAAATAATAGAAATTCACATGGAGCCCCTCTATCGCATATACATGCTGGGGTTTACCATGGGTTTTGCTTACCTGGGCGGCATGTCTGAGAAAATAGCCACTCCCAGGCTCGAGACACCCCGCGAAAAGATTGAGGCTGGTTCGGTTGGCATCGCCGGCGGCCAGACGGGTATCTATCCGCTGGATAGCCCGGGCGGGTGGAGGTTGATAGGAAGAACACCGGTAAAACTTTACGACCCGAGGAGGGAAAACCCCATTTTGCTGGAAGCCGGCAACTACATAAAATTCGTCAGAATAAGTCCAGAAGAATACCACAAAATCGGGGAAGAAGTTGAGAGAGGGACTTATAATATTAAAACTTACGAATATGAGACTTACGCTGGCAAAAACTCCTGAACAGGAGGAGAATAAAAATGGCAACTTTCAGAGTATTGCAACCCGGACTTTTTACTACAATACAGGATCTGGGAAGGTATGGATATGAAAGCCAGGGTGTTCCCACATCGGGGGCCATGGATGAATTCGCTTTTAGAGTAGGCAATATTCTGCTCGGAAATGAAGAAAATGCGCCCGCCCTTGAGATCACGATAATAGGCCCTACGCTGGAAGTACTGGAAGACACGGTTGTGGCGGTAACCGGGGCCGACTTGAACGTCGAAGTCAACGGGAAAAGGAGAACGGTATGGTCGTCCTTTCCGGTGAGGAGGGGGGACATATTATCCCTTGGTCCGGTAAGTTCGGGGTGCCGCGCATACCTTGCTGTTTGCGGAGGTTTTTCGGCCGATACAGTAATGGGCAGTGCATCCACCTATACCAGGGGAAAGCTGGGCGGACTGGAAGGCAGACCTTTAAAAAGGGGGGACGTGCTCTCCAGAGCCAGGGGTGGATTAATAAACAAATTCTACAGGGTGGCGGATAAGTACATTCCCTCTTACGGAGCTGAAGCCGAAATAAGGGTTATCCCTGGCCCTCAGGACGATTGTTTTGACCGGGAGGCTTTCGAGCTGTTTTTGAATTCAACTTATACCGTTACAAAAGACTCGGACAGAATGGGTTATAGGCTTGAAGGTCCGGAAATAAGAGCAAAATTAAAGCACGACATAATCACCGACGGCATTTTACCCGGAGCCGTCCAGGTGCCTGGAAACGGCAAGCCCATAGTGATGCTGAAGGATGCCCAGACCACAGGAGGGTATACCAAAATTGCGACCTGTATATGGGTGGATCTATCAAAACTCGCCCAGCTGAAACCGGGGGACAGACTTCAGTTCAAGGCAGTGGATTTAAAGCAGGCCCACGAGGCGCTAAGAGAGAGGGAAAGGCTTATTAAGGAGATTAAGGCTTCATTGAAAACTATAAAATATTTCGATGTGAAGGTCAGCGGCAGAACATATGACGTCATCATGGAGGATTTGGAGTGATAGTTTACGGGAGGCGGGGATATAATGGAAAAAATGACGGCCCGGGAGGCCAGGATGATGGAAATAAGAGACGATGAGGTGCCAGTCTTCTGGGCTTGTGGAGTAACGCCTCAGGCGGTAGCCCTAGAATCGAAGCCGGAGATTATGATAACTCATTCACCGGGTCATATGTTTATAACCGACATTAGAGACGAACAGCTGGCTGTATAATAATTTGTGTGATATGGTCTTGGTTGAAAGACCTTTCATTGGCGGGACGAAAAATGTGCGGCCGTGTGTGGTTTGTATGTCACTAGCGACCGCATATTTGTTACCCGGTCTCCTGCTAAAGATTAACGGCAATGTACATGACTTAGCAGCGTCAAAATGATAATATGATAAAGGAACTGGAAAAAAGATTAGAGCCATTAACCTCTAATTATTAAAATGCTTAGGAGGTTTCCGGTATGAAAATTTACGACCTGCCCACCCCGGTATTCCTGGTGGACCTGGATGTTCTGGAACAAAATATCAAAGAGACGGCCGACATTGTCAAAACTTACGGCAAGCGACTGTGGCCGATGGTTAAGACCCATAAGAGCACCGAAATAGCCGCGATGCAGAAGGCGGCCGGTGCAGAAGGTTTCCTGGTGGGTACCCTGCTGGAGGCGGAAAGGCTGGTAGAAAAAGGCTTCAACGATATCATGCTGGCATACCCGGTGGCGGGAAGGCAAAACCTGAAGAGGGTTATCCGGTTGGCCCAAAAGGCGCGTATCATCCTGAGCATAGACTGCGTGGAAGTTGCGAGGGAGATCAACTCAGCCCTTGAGGAAAACGGTGTAGAGCTTGAATACCTCATTATAATAGACAGCGGCCTCAGGAGGTTTGGAGTCCTGCCGGAAGACGCGGCCGGGCTTGCGCGGGAATTGGCCGCCTTGAAAACCCTGAAGCTGGTCGGAATTGCCACCCACCCCGGCCACGTTTACGGCGCAAGCGGGCCCGAAAAGGTAGATGAAATAGCTCGCCAGGAAGTGGATGCTCTGAGGACTGCCGCCGGCATTCTAGAAAAGGAAGGCTTTAAAGTGGAAATCGTCGCGACGGGCAGCACCCCCACCTTCCGCTATGCCGTAAAGGACGAGAGGATAAACGTGCTCAGGCCCGGAAACTACGTGTTTTACGACGTCATCCAGGCCTCGCTGGGGGTTGTCCCCCTCGAAAAGTGTTCCCTCACCGTCATGGGAACCGTGATCTCGCGCCCCAGGCCGGGTAACATGATCCTTGACGTGGGCAGCAAGTGTTTAGGCCTTGACCGGGGAGCTCACGGAATTTCCCTGATGAAGGGTTTCGGCGCCGTTGCAGGCCATCCCGAACTGACTTTAGTCAGCCTGTCGGAGGAAGTGGCCAAGGTGGAGGTCGAAGGGGAAACGTCATTGAAGGTAGGGGATCGGGTTAGGATAATTCCTAACCACGCGTGCGCAGCCTGCAATATGGCCGGTTACCTGGTGGGCTGCAGGGGTGAAGAAGTGGAGAGGGTAATCGAGGTTGACATGAGAAACGGCACGCGGAAACCAAAAATTTTTATCTAAAAGAAGGATTGAGAGATTTTTCGTCGAATTATTAAATAAAAACACTAGTGCAATTAATCACATAAAGGGGGCTGCGATGGGAAACGTACCCGAACATGAAATCATCGTAACGGGATACGCGAAGCTCCCCGGTGAAACCACCGCGCAGAGGCTGTATACCGTAGTAGGAGTCACCCTATTGGTCGATACCAAGACTTCGAACATAATGGATGCGGATATTACGCTGGCGACAAACGTGGCTAGGGACTTTTTCAAAAGGGCGGTGGTTGGGGGGAATATGGAAAACTTCGATAGCATATTGAAAGTATTTGAAAACCAGTACTGGGGAACAGCTAAAAAATCAATTATTACAGCTCTTAAGATATGCCTGATGAAGTATAAGGAATATCTGAAAAAAAAATAAATACTGATAAGGCCATTTATCTGTAACGGTGAAAAGACCTTTCGCCGGAAAAGCGGATAATGTGCGGCCGTAGGTGGCATTTCATGCCACCGCGGCCGCATTTTTATTTTTGGAAAATAATGAATAACTTTTACGGGGTGATAAAGATGAAGGCCTCCAGTGAAAGACTTCGGTCAAGAAGCCTTGAGGCCAAAATCATGACGGCCGAAGAGGCTGCATCCCTCATCAAAGACGGGATGATCGTCGGCACCAGCGGTTTTACGCCGGCCGGGTACCCCAAGGAGGTTCCGATGGCCCTGGCGAAACGGGCTGAGAAGGAAAACCTAAGGATAACTCTATATACCGGTGCCTCGGTGGGTGATGAGCTGGACGGGACCCTTGCCAGGGCTGGTGCCATAACCAAGAGAATACCCTACCAGACCAATGACAGTATTAGGAAAGGTATTAATTCGGGCCAGATCGAGTTTGTGGACCTTCACCTGAGCCATATGCCCCAAATGATTAGGTACGGCTTTCTGGGCAAGCTCGACGTAGCCATAGTTGAGGCCGTAGCTATTCGGGAAGATGGAGGCATAGTACCGGCTACCTCGGTGGGCAATACCCCCGTTTTCATAGAGATGGCAGAAAAAGTAATAGTTGAGCTGAACGAAAGCCAACCCCTAGAATTGGAAGGAATGCACGATATCTATACGCCGGAGAATCCACCTCACCGCAAACCGATACCCATTACTAAGACTGCCGACAGGATAGGCACCACTTATATACCCTGCAATCCCGAAAAAATTGCCGCGATTGTCCTGACCAGCAGGAAGGACAGTGTAAGACCCCTTGCTCCTGTTAACGAGTGTTCCCGAAAAATTTCCGAGCACCTCATCGAATTCTTAGACCATGAAGTCAAAAGGGGCAGGCTTCCCAAAAAGCTGCTGCCGCTGCAGTCGGGTGTCGGGAATATTGCCAACGCCGTGCTGAAAGGCCTTGTGGATTCTCCATTTGAAGGGCTCGAGTTTTATTCGGAGGTTATCCAGGATGCGGTGTTCGACCTGCTGGACAGCGGCAAGATGACCATAGCTTCCGGCACATCTGTTACTCCTTCGGAAGAAGGGCTTGAAAGATTCTATAAAAATATTAATTTCTACAGGGATAAGATCATACTCAGACCTCAGGAGATAAGCAACAATCCCGAAGTGATCCGCCGCCTGGGGATCATAGCCATGAATACAGCTATTGAGGTTGACATATACGGCCACGTTAATTCAACCCATATAATGGGCACCAAAATGATGAACGGTATAGGAGGTTCCGGCGATTTCGCCAGGAACGCCTATTTATCAATTTTCGCAACCCCGTCCACCGCCAAAGACGGTGCAATCTCCTGTATAGTTCCGAAAGTATCCCACGTGGACCACACCGAGCACGACGTAATGGTAGTGGTTACCGAACAAGGCTTGGCCGACCTCAGGGGACTGAGCCCCAGGGAAAGGGCCAGGGAAATCATACAAAAATGTGCCCATCCTGACTACAGGGACGCCCTTATGGAATATTACAAAAAAGCGGTGGATCTATCGGGTTCCGCCCATACGCCGCATATCCTCGAGGAAGCATTATCCTGGCACATAAACTTTTTGCAAAAAGGGAGGATGATATAAAAGACCTTTATTCCACTAAAAATTTCGGGAGGGATATTTCTGGACGCATTTATCAAGAGTGTAACAGGGAATAAATTCTTCATCCTGTTCGTGGCTACCGCTCTCGGCCTGATGATTGGAAGAATAAAGATCAAAGGTATTAGCCTGGAGACTTCCGGTGCGCTTTTCGTGGGTCTCGTCTTTGGGGCTTTAGGCTACAAGGTCGACAATGTGCTCTTCACCTTCAGCCTTGTGCTGTTCGTTTCGGCCGTAGGTCTGCTGGCGGCAAAGGACATAGGAAAGGTAATAAAGCTTTACGGACTGAAGTTCGTCATGCTGGGGATAATAATCACCTTTGCCGGAGCCTTCGCTACTTATATTCTCACTTTAATGTACCAGGGAAGTCTGGATCCCTACCTGGTATCCGGGACCTATACCGGTGCCCTAACCAGTTCGCCGGGCCTTGCCGCGGCGCTGGAGGCCACCAACAACAACCCGAATATAACCATTGGGCATGCCGTGGCATACCCCTTCGGCGTACTAGTTGTAATACTTTTCGTACATCTGGCTCCGATAATCTTCAGGATAGATGTAAAGAAGGAGCTTGAAAGGTATAGGATTGAAATGGGGCGGGGTGAGTCCGCCGATAAGTCCGAAGGTCAAGAAGCGAAGGAAAAGTTTAATCTGCTGAGTTACTGCATCATTCTTGCCATCGGTATTATCATAGGCAGCATTCCGATTAAATTACCGGGCATCGCAACACCCGTAAAACTGGAGACCACGGGTGGCGTCCTTATATCCGCACTTTTGCTGGGCTATTTTAGAAAGATAGGGCCGTTGAGCACCCGTATGCCCAAGGAAGTGCTGGCCTCTTTTAGAGAACTGGGCCTTGCCTTCTTCCTTGCTATCGTAGGTATCGAGAGCGGAGCAGGCGTTATGGAAGTGGTAAAGCAGTCCGGCGTCAGCTTGATGGTAATCGGGTTTTTAGCGGGGGTTTTCGCCGCACTGGTCGGATTCCTGATCGGCAGGTATATCTGGAAGATAAACTGGATACTCCTGGCCGGTGCTATATGCGGTGGTATGACCAGTACGCCGGGTCTCGGAGCGGCCATCGACGCCACCGGTACCGATGAGGTTGCCACCGGTTACGGCGCGACCTATCCGATAGCGCTTCTCTTCATGGTAATATGGACCATACTGCTCCACACGATACTCGGTTAATTTGGTCAGAATTCCTCGCTGAGCCGTTTCAGCCCACGCCGTGAATTTCGGCGGTTAACTTAGTTTTTCCCGGCATCCCGATTGCACTACTGGAGACTTCCGGCAGTTTTCTATGACCCATCCCTCCCGCTCCGGACAAATTCGCGTCGGTCGTTACGGGGTGCCGGGGATTTTTCTAAATCTTTATATTTATAAATATGGAGGTATTGGCAGATGTTTAACCAGGAATCCCTCAAAAAACTTGAACAAGAAAAGACAAGATGGGAAAGTACAACAGTAGACAAAGTCATAAAAAAGACTCCAGAGAGGCATGAAAAATTCTACACCGGCTCCAACTTAGAAGTGGACCGCCTGTATACACCATTAGATGTACAAGAACTAGACTATATGAAAGACCTGGGTTTTCCCGGTGAATACCCTTACACCAGGGGAATTCAGCCCACAATGTATAGAGGCCGCTTCTGGACCATGAGGCAGTATGCGGGCTTTGGCACCGCTGAAGAATCCAACGAAAGATATAAATATCTCCTGTCCCAGGGACAGACAGGCTTGAGTGTGGCTTTCGACCTGCCCACCCAGATAGGCTACGACTCTGACCATCCCCTAGCTCAAGGTGAAGTGGGCAAAGTAGGCGTAGCCATCGACTCGCTGAAAGACATGGAGATACTGTTTGACGGCATACCCCTGGATCAGGTCAGCACATCCATGACCATAAACGCTCCTGCTTCGGTACTTCTTGCCATGTATATAGCTGTGGCGGAAAAACAGGGAGTGAGCGCCGACAAACTATCGGGGACCATCCAGAACGACATACTGAAAGAATACGTGGCGCGGGGCACCTATATATTCCCGCCGGAGCCATCCATGAGGCTCATCACCAACATCTTTGAATTCTGCTCCAAGCACGTGCCAAAATGGAACACCATAAGCATAAGCGGCTACCACATAAGGGAAGCGGGAGCCACGGCGGTACAGGAAGTGGCCTTCACCTTGGCCAACGGTATAGCCTACGTAGAAGCCGCAATAAAAGCTGGCCTTGACGTCGACGAATTTGCTCCGAGACTTTCCTTCTTCTTCAACGCCCACAACGACCTGCTGGAAGAAGTGGCCAAATTCAGAGCAGCGAGGAGACTGTGGGCCCGTATAATGAAAGAACGTTTCAAAGCCAAAAACCCGAAATCAATGATGCTGCGCTTCCACACCCAGACCGGTGGGTCCACCCTTACCGCTCAGCAGCCGGACAACAACATAGTAAGGGTAACCATCCAGGCTCTGGCAGCAGTGCTGGGAGGCACCCAATCGCTGCACACCAACTCAAGAGACGAAGCACTGGCTTTACCGACCGAAGAATCCGTGAGAATAGCTCTGAGGACCCAGCAGATAATAGCTTACGAAAGCGGAGTAACGGAGACAATAGATCCGCTTGCTGGTTCCTACTATGTAGAACACCTCACAAACCTCATAGAACAAAAAGCCATGGAATATATACAAAAAATCGACGAACTTGGAGGCGCCCCGAAGGCCATAGAAAAAGGCTACATCCAGCAGGAAATCCAAGACAGCGCCTACAGATACCAGCAGGAAATCGAATCGGGCCGCAGGATAGTAGTGGGAGTAAACAAATTCCAGATAGAAGAAGAACCGCCGAAGAACCTCCTAAAAGTAAATCCGGAAGTCGAAAAAATACAGAAAAAGAAACTCGAAACACTGAGGGCAACCAGGGACAACATAGCCGTCCAAAACGCACTGGAGGAACTCTCCAAAAAAGCTGCCACCGATGAAAACCTCATGCCGAGCATAATAAACTGCGTAAAGGCGTATGCCACTCTGGGTGAAATATGCGACACCCTGCGCCGGGTATTCGGCGAATACAAGGCTACCGTAACCTTTTAACGAGGGGTGAAAAAAATGCAGGAAACAAAGACGATAAGAGTATTGATAGCAAAACCGGGCCTTGACGGCCATGACCGTGGAGCAAAAGTAATAGCCAGGGCTTTGAGAGACGCGGGGATGGAAGTAATCTACACCGGACTTCGCCAGACTCCTGAACAGATAGTAGAAGCCGCCATCCAGGAAGACGTAGACGTAATAGGGCTTTCGATACTGTCCGGAGCCCACAACGTGCTCTTCCCCAGGGTAATAGAACTTTTGAGGGAAAAGGGAGCCGATGATATCCTGGTAGTTGGCGGAGGTGTAATACCCCACGATGACATTCCTTACCTGAAGGAGTGCGGCATAGCAGAGATATTTACCCCGGGCACACCTATTTCTCAAATAGTGGAGTTTATAAAAAACAAACTGAGCGCGGGAGGTAAAAAGCAATGAAGACCCTGAAAATAGACCACATAGGTGTAGCCGTAAAGAGCATAGAAGAGGCGTCGAAAATATACACCGAACTTTTAGGGCTTGAAATGCACGGCGTGGAAGAGGTGGCGGAGCAGAAAGTAAAAGTAGCCTTCATACCGGTAGGAGAAAGCGAAGTGGAACTTCTTGAATCCACCGACCCCGAAGGCCCTATCGCACGGTTCATAGAGAAAAACGGCGAGGGGATACAGCACATAGCCTTCCGGGTGGACGATATTGAAAAAGCTCTGGAAGAGCTCAAGCAAAAGGGTGTAAGGCTAATCGATGAAAAACCCAGATACGGTGCAGGGGGAGCGAAAATCGCCTTCATCCATCCCAAAGCTACGAAAGGCGTGCTCATAGAACTTTGCGAGAGATAAAGGAGAGTGAAAGGGCAAATGGAGACCATGGAGCAAAAACTCGAGATACTGAGGAAAAAGAGAAATGAAGTCCAGCTCGGTGGCGGCGAGGGTAAGATAAAAAAACAGCACGAGAGCGGTAAACTCACCGCCCGGGAGAGGATCGAAAAACTCCTGGATGAAGGAAGCTTTGTAGAAATCGACGCTTTTGTAGAACACCGCTGCATAGAGTTTGACATGGCAGATACGAAAGCACCGGGCGAGGGAGTCGTCACCGGCTACGGCACCGTAAACGGAAGACTCGTATTTGTCTTTGCCCAGGACTTCACCGTAATAGGCGGTTCCTTAGGAGAAATGCATGCCGCAAAAATATGCAAAATAATGGACATGGCCATGAAAATGGGTGCTCCCGTCATAGGCCTCAACGACTCAGGGGGAGCCAGGATCCAGGAAGGCGTCGACGCCTTAAAAGGCTACGGCGACATATTCTACAGGAACACCATAGCATCCGGCGTCATACCCCAGATATCGGTAATTCTTGGGCCCTGCGCCGGCGGCGCCGTATATTCTCCGGCCCTCACCGACTTCATATTCATGGTGGACGGCATAAGCAAAATGTTCATAACCGGCCCCCAGGTAATAAAAGCCGTAACTGGCGAAGAAGTGAGCCCCGAAGAACTGGGTGGCGGCCTTGCTCACAACACAAAAAGCGGCGTTGCCCACTTTTTAGCGGCAAACGAAGAAGAGTGCATCGAGAGCATAAAGAAACTGCTCTCATATATACCGTCGAACAACCTGGAAGACCCACCGTATGTCGAACCCAAAGACGAAGCCTTTAAAATAATAGAAGAATTGAACAGTCTTGTGCCAGCAGACCCCAACAGACCCTACGACATGAAAGAAGTCATCAAAAAGATAGTGGACGGCGGCGACTTCTTCGAAGTGCAGCCTCACTTTGCTCAGAACATGATAACCGGCTTTGCGAGAATTAACGGCAGAAGCGTGGGTATCCTGGCCAACCAGCCCAAAGTCCTTGCAGGCTGCCTCGACATAAACGCCTCCGACAAAGCCGCAAGATTCGTGCGCTTTTGCGATGCCTTCAACGTCCCCATAATAACCTTCACCGACACTCCGGGTTATCTGCCCGGTGTAACGCAGGAGCACAACGGCATCATAAGGCACGGCGCAAAACTCCTTTACGCCTACTCCGAAGCAACCGTGCCCAAGATAACGGTGATAGTGAGGAAGGCCTACGGCGGAGCGTATATAGCCATGTGCTCCAAACACCTGGGAGCCGACCAGGTATTTGCCTGGCCTACCGCCGAAATAGCCGTAATGGGCCCTGAAGGAGCGGCCAACATCATATTCAGAAAAGAAATCGAACAGTCTAAAGATCCTGCTGCCACCAGGAAAGAGAAGATCGAAGAATACCGGAATAAATTCGCAACACCGTATCAAGCCGCCAAAAGAGGCTACATCGACGACGTAATAGAACCCTCCACAACCAGAGTAAAGCTAATAAGCGCTCTTGAAATGCTGGCGACAAAAAGAGAAAAGCGGCCCGCCAAGAAACACGGCAACATGCCCGTCTAAAAGAAAGGGGGATGAAAAAAATGAGCGAACTTGCAAAAGACCTTGTGGAATCCCTGAGGACCGGCGTGCTCGGTATGGGAATAACCCTCGTCTCACTATACGTGCTGTCTCTTCTATTGGACCTCATGCGGATCGTATTTAACAGGCCTGACAAAAATGAACCCGAAAACCTGTCAGGCCCGGCACAGGAAGAAATGGTGATTAAGGAAGAAACAGAAGAAGGCGAAGAGGAACTTGTGGCCGTCATAACGGCCGCTCTTTCGGCATACCTTCAAAAACCCGCTGACCGGATAAAAATAGGGTTAATTAGGAGAATCCATCAAACGACCCCAATCTGGGGTATGGAATCAAGGCTGAATCCAATGGAGTAAAAATCAAAAGAAAGGGGAAATACCATGAAAAAATACAGGATCACGGTAAACGAAAAAGTCTACGAAGTTGAAGTGGAAGAAATAGGAGGTGAAGAAATAAAGGCCCCTGCTCCCAAGAAAGAAGCGGCTCCGGCGCCCAAAGCCGAAGCCCCCAAAGCGGCACCAACCCCTGCAAAGGCACCTAAAAAAGCCGCTGCTGCCGGAAAACTCACCGTAAACGCCCCAATGCCCGGCACAATTCTTTCGATAAAGGCAAAACCGGGCTCGAGTGTCAAAAAAGGCCAGGTAATAATGATCCTTGAAGCCATGAAAATGGAAAACGAAATCCTCGCACCCCAGGACGGCACCGTTCTTTCCATAGAAGTAAGCGAAGGGGCTTCCGTCAATACCGGTGATATTTTGGCTGTAATGGAATAAAACCAAAAAGCAGGGAGGAGAAACAAATTGCTCGACCAGATAATAAACTTTATTGAATCCACCGGCTACTTTAACGTCACGCTGCCCCAGCTCATAATGATAATCATAGCCTTTGTGCTCATGTATCTTGCAATAGTAAAAAAATACGAGCCGCTGCTTTTAGTGCCCATAAGCTTTGGCGTGCTTCTTGCCAACATACCCGTGGCGGGCCTCATGGAACCGGGCGGATTTTTATACTGGATATACCAGGGAGTGAAACTCGGCGTATTCCCGCCCCTCATATTCCTGGGGGTTGGCGCCATGACCGACTTCGGCCCCTTAATAGCAAACCCGAAAAGTCTCCTTTTGGGAGCCGCAGCCCAGCTAGGTATTTTCGCTACATTCCTGGGGGCAACACTTTTGGGGTTTGACGTAAAAGAAGCCGCTTCCATAGGCATAATAGGCGGAGCCGACGGCCCCACGGCCATATTCCTGACAAGCAAACTCGCCCCTCACCTTCTCGGTGCCGTGGCGATAGCCGCATACTCCTACATGGCCCTGGTGCCCGTAATACAGCCCCCCATAATGCGCCTTCTGACCACCAAAAAAGAGCGCACCGTAGTGATGGAACAATTAAGGCCCGTATCAAAGACCGAAAAAATAATATTCCCGATAATAGTAACGGTTCTTGCAAGCTTTTTAGTGCCCCCCGCCACGGCGCTCATCGGCTGCCTCATGCTGGGCAACCTCTTCAGAGAATGCGGCGTAGTAGATAGGCTCACCAAGACCGCCCAGAACGAATTGATAAACATAATAACCATATTTATAGGACTTACCGTAGGAGCCACCGCCAGCGCCGATAAATTCTTAAGGATCCAGACTATACAAATTATAATTCTCGGTATGATAGCCTTTGCGTTTGGCACTGCGGGCGGAGTGCTTTTCGGCAAGCTGATGTATCTTTTGACCGGCGGCAAGGTAAACCCCTTAATAGGCTCTGCCGGAGTGTCGGCGGTACCCATGGCTGCCCGAGTGTCTCAGAAAGTGGCCCAGGAAGAGATGCCCGGCAACTTTATACTGATGCACGCCATGGGTCCCAATGTAGCTGGCGTCATAGGGTCTGCCATAGCAGCAGGCGTGTTGCTTTCGCTGTACGGGGGTTAATAAAAGCCGCTCCATTTTGGGGCGGCTTTTTTACGATGAGCATGACATGGCGGGTTCAAAATGGTAATATGAAAGTATAAGAGAAACCGAAAAAGGATGAACTTTAGACTTACTGTGAGGTGTGTAACGTGAATTTAAGAGAAGAAGCCCTCAAGCTCCATGAGGAAAACCGCGGGAAGATCGAGGTTGTATCGAAGGTTCCGCTGAGGGATTTCAGGCATTTAAGCCTGGCGTACACCCCGGGAGTTGCCGAACCGTGTAAAGAGATAAAGCAGAATCGGGAACTGGTTTACAGGTATACGTGCAAGGGACGTGTTGTGGCCGTCGTGACCGATGGCTCCGCCGTGCTCGGCCTTGGCAACATCGGCCCCGAAGCCGGTATGCCGGTAATGGAAGGGAAAGCTCTTTTATTTAAGACCTTTGCCGGAGTAGACGCCTTCCCCATATGCCTTGCCACCCAGGATGTGGACGAGATCGTGGGTGCCGTTAAAAACATTGCCCCAACCTTCGGCGGCATAAATCTGGAAGATATTTCAGCGCCCCGCTGTTTCGAGATCGAAAGGCGGCTTAAACAGGAACTGGACATACCGGTTTTTCACGATGACCAGCACGGCACGGCCATCGTAGTGCTGGCGGGTGTGCTCAACGCCCTGAAGATAGTGGGCAAGGATATGGCGAAAGTGCGTTTTGTTATAAATGGTGCCGGAGCGGCGGGGGTAGCTATAGCGAAGCTGCTTTTGAGGGCCGGAGCTGGCGATGTGGTTGTATGCGACCGCAGGGGCGTGATTTACCTGGGCAGAGAAGGTATGGACTGGAGCAAGGAAGAGCTGGCCCGGATCACCAACAGAAGCGGTATTAAAGGGGATTTGAAGGAGGCAATGGAGGGCAGCGATGTATTCATAGGCGTGTCCGCCGCGGGTGTGGTGACGCGGGATATGGTGGCAAGTATGGCGAAGGACCCGGTGGTGTTTGCCATGGCCAACCCGGTGCCGGAAATTTTCCCCGATGAGGCTAAGGCCGGTGGAGCCAAGGTGGTGGGAACGGGCAGGTCCGACTTTCCCAACCAGATAAACAACGTTCTGGCCTTCCCGGGGATTTTCAGGGGAGCCCTTGAGGTGAGGGCTAAAGACATAAACGAAGAGATGAAGCTGGCAGCCGCCCACGCCATTGCATCGCTGGTGGCTCCTGAATAACTGTCACCCGATTGCTGCATACCTTCGGCCTTAGACAGGAGGGTGGCCGCTTATGTTGCCTGCGAGGTGGCGAAAGCCGCGATGAATTCCGGGATAGCCCGGATTGCCGTTGACGCGGAGCAGCTGAGAGAATCGATGCTTAGTGAGGTGCGAAATCTTTGATGAGGGAGATTAGAGCCGAATTAATTAAGGAAACCGTGAAAGACCTCTTTATGAAGGCCAATTACTTTGCCGGCGAAGATCTAGTGTGTAAATTTAAAGAGGCAAAGAAAAAAGAGGAGTCGCCGATCGGAAAATCCGTGCTGGACCAGATCATCCAAAACGCCGAGATTGCGGCTAGGGAACGAATAGCCCTATGCCAGGACACCGGGATGGCGGTGCTATTCGTGGAGCTGGGGCAGGACGTGCGCATAGCCGGCGACGACTTCAATGAAGCTGTGAACGCCGGAGTAAGGGAAGCTTACGAGCAGGGCTACCTCAGAAAGTCGGTGGTGGATGATCCCCTCTTCGATAGGAAAAACACCGGGGACAACACGCCGGCCGTCGTACACCTGGAGATTGTGAAGGGGGACAGAATAAAATTCATCGCCGTTCCCAAGGGGTTCGGCAGCGAAAACATGAGCTCTATAAAGATGCTGACTCCCGCTGAAGGAGTAAAAGGCGTAAAGGATTTCGTGGTGGGCAGCGTGCTGAAAGCAGGTCCAAATCCCTGCCCGCCGGTAGTAGTGGGAGTGGGGATCGGAGGCACCATGGAAAAAGCCGCCTTGCTTGCGAAAAAAGCTCTAACAAGGCCTTTGGACCGGCGCCACCCGGACGAAAGGTATGCCCAGCTTGAAAGTGAAATCCTCAACCTGATAAACTCGTCAGGTATAGGTCCCGGTGGTCTTGGTGGAAGGACGACAGCGTTGGCCGTGAACATTGAGTATTTCCCGACCCATATAGCAGGCCTGCCCGTGGCTGTAAATATAAGCTGCCATGCCTATCGCCACGCGCAAGCCACGATTTAAGGGGGAATAAAGCATGGGTGATGCTATTAGAATCAATACTCCTGTTACTTCTGAACAGTTGAAGATACTGAAGGCGGGTGACAGCGTGCTTATAAGCGGGGTGATCTATACTGCCAGGGATGCAGCCCACAAGAGGCTGGTCCAACTGATGAAAGAGGGCAAGGACCTCCCGGTGAATTTAAACGGCCAGATAATTTACTACGTCGGGCCGGCCCCTGCAAAGCCCGGTTATGCGGCGGGGCCTGCAGGACCCACTACCAGCGGCAGGATGGATCCCTATACGGTACCGCTGCTGGAAAGGGGCCTAAAAGGTATGATAGGGAAGGGCATCAGATCGGCGGAAGTTATAGAAGCCATGAAGAAATACGGCGCCGTTTACTTCGGCGCCGTGGGCGGAGCCGCAGCTTTGATATCGCGAAGTATAAAAAAAGTTGAAGTAGTGGCCTTTGAGGACCTGGGCACGGAAGCCATCCACCGCTTTTACGTGGAAGATTTTCCGGCGATCGTGATAATCGATTCCGAAGGCAATAATTTATATGAAATCGAGCCTCCCAAATACAGGCGCTGAAAGCAGTATAATACCGCCGATTTTTGCTGCTTTTGGCGGGCTTTTCGTAAAAAAGCCCCTCCTAGCGATAAATTATGGCGTAAAATCGGATATACTAATATAGAAAAAATAAATGTTACTTGGATAGGGCGCTTTGAAAAATAAGGTTGTGTTTTTAATATGCTGGGGAAAGATGATATAGTAAAGAGGTAAATATAAAATATAGAATATAAAATATAGCATGAATTAAAAAAAGAATATATAATAAAAAATGAATATCTAAGGGGAGGCTTTTTTATGGATTTCGGTTTTTATCGGGTTGAAAATCTTTTTAGAACCGCCAATTTTGTAATAGTGCTGCTCGAAGTGCTGCTCGTAGTGCTCTGGATAGGTTTTGCTGTAAATTCAAAGAGGACGTCGGTGATCGCTTTTGTCTCGGCTATATCGGCCATAATTCTCCTTGCTTCGGTTCTGGGAGGAAATCCCGTAATATCTTTGGTGCTCCTAATTGTTCTGGTATCGCTGATGGCAAATACGATAAGGGTCGTCAACGAGTACCAGAGGGGGGTGCTGCTCAGGTTCGGTAAATTTGCATACGTGGTAGGCCCGGGAATTAACGTAATCATGCCTTTCGGGATAGACCGCCTGCTGGTGGTCGATCTGAGGACCGCTACGATAGACGTGCCGAGGCAGGAGATAATCACAAAAGACAACATACCGGTGATGATCGACGCGGTGGTCTACTTCAACGTATTCCAGCCGGAGCTTGCAGTGCTGAAGGTGCAGAACTACTTTAACGCCACCAGCCTGCTCGCACAGACTATTTTAAGGGCAATCCTCGGGAAGTATGACCTGGATGATATTCTGGCGAAGAGGCAGGAACTAAACGAGATGCTGAGGGAGGAACTGGACAGGGCGACAGATCCGTGGGGCGTGAAAGTTACCGCCACGGAGATAAAGTCCATAGAGCTGCCGGAAGAGATGAAGAGGGCTATGGCCAAACAGGCTGAGGCGGAGAGGGAACGTCGGGCTAAGATAATAAGAGCCGAAGGTGAACTTCAGGCTGCGGAAAAACTTTCGGAAGCGGCCAGCATAATCTCGCGAAACGCCGGCGCTTTGCAACTGAGGCAGCTTCAAACCCTGACCGAAATAGCGGTGGAGAGAAATTCCACTATAATATTCCCCCTCCCGCTGGAGATAATGAAATTTTTCGTTACAAACAGCGAAATAAAAGGGAGTTCGGGTAATTCCGAGAATATAGGTTAAACAACCCCAATGCCGTATTCAACAACTATTGCTGAAATTTTTTTTTATCACTCGCAGGAAAATATGAGAAAATGTAGTATAATAATATAATGTAAATAGCAATTATTACTAATAAGGGGGTCATACGATAATGAACTTAAAAGGCACCAGAACGGAAAAAAATCTGATGGAAGCATTTGCCGGTGAATCTCAGGCACGCAATAAGTATACTTACTTCGCATCAGTAGCAAAGAAGGAAGGATATGATCAGATTGCCGCCATTTTCCTGGAAACGGCGGAAAATGAAAAGGAACATGCGAAAGTTTGGGCTAAATACCTGGGCTTGATCGGTGATACGGCGAAAAACCTGGAAGAGGCTGCCAGCGGTGAGAACTACGAGTGGACTACAATGTACAAGGAATTCGCAAAAGTCGCAAGAGAAGAAGGATTCATCGAAATCGCCGAGCACTTTGAGAGGGTGGCGGAGGTGGAAGCTGCCCACGAAGCCAGGTACCGCAAGCTGCTTGCCAGACTGCAGGAAGGTACGCTTTTCAAACGACCGACGCCCATAAAGTGGCGTTGCCGGAATTGCGGATATATATACGACGGCACCGAGGCTCCCGAAAAGTGTCCGGCCTGCGACCATCCGAAAGGATTCTACGAGCCGCTTGTTGATGATTTAAACTAACCGGGGATTAGAACCCCGGTTTTTTCATGTAAAAAGATAGATGCCGGGTTCAAGCCCAGCATCAGAATTTGCCCTCATAATCTCTTATAAATCTCTCGATAGACCTGTCGTAAGTCTTTTCGGTTTCGCTGGAAAAATAACAGGCCGGGAGTTCACCGTTTCTCCTGTGGTAGTGCAGGCACTCACAGCAGCGGCCCTTGCGGGAACAGGGCTCATAGGTGCACGTACAGATGATTTTATTTTTTGTTAGAGTGCATTCCAAAACTGATCACCTCCACTTAAAAATTTTAATCCCGTTATGTTTGATAAATCAAGGTACTGCTTTAATAAGAAATAAATATGCTACAATGTATTTGAGATTGCCTTAACCCCTTGATGCGGGAAGAGTGCGGAGAAAGTTTGACTACAGGATGGAGGGATCGAGGTATGTTTAATATAATCCTGCTCGGCATCACGAGCCTTCTCACCGACATCAGCAGCGAAATGGTTTATCCATTGCTGCCCATCTTCCTCACCACCAGGCTGGGAGCCACCCCGCTGGTCGTCGGCACCATCGAGGGAATTGCCGAGAGCCTGGCGTGTTTGCTTAAAGTGTTTTCGGGGTATTTTTCCGACAGGGCAAGCCTCCGCAAGCCCTTTGCTATAGCAGGGTACGCCGCTTCCACCTTGGGAAAGATTTTCCTTTATACAGCCGCTTCCTGGCCGGTGGTACTGGCAGGGCGGGTGGTCGACAGGTTCGGCAAGGGCATCAGAACCGCCCCTCGCGACGCCCTAATATCCGAATCGTCTTCCGAGGGTGCCCGAGGCAGGGCTTTTGGGCTTCACAGGACTATGGATACCCTTGGAGCGGCGATAGGAGTGCTGCTGGCCTATTACTTCTTAACCAGGGCACATGTTGATTTCCGCCAGATATTCCTCTATTCCCTGGTTCCAGCGTTTATAGGCGTCCTTGCTTTATTTTTCGTGCGGGAAAAGGGGGTGGTCGAAGAGAGGAAAGAATGGCCATCCCTCAACTGGAACGCTCTGGACCGCCGGTTGAAATCCTTCCTGATCCTGATGTTCGTATTCAACCTTGGCAATTCATCAAACCAGTTCCTGCTCCTTAAAGCCAAAAACGTGGGATTCGACGCAAAAACAATACTGCTGCTTTACCTTACATACAACCTGGTGTATAACATCGTATCCTATCCAGCGGGAGCTATATCCGACCGCATAGGCAGGAAGGTCATGATAGTGGCGGGATATCTGATTTACGGTTTTGTATACTTCGGATTCGCCCTGGCAAGCACGCCCGTTTCCATATGGGTGCTTTTTGCCGCTTACGGACTTTACACGGCTTTTACAGAAGGCGTGGAGAAGGCCTTTATATCCGATATAGCCCCGGAAAACGTAAGGGGTACTATGATAGGGCTTCATGCCACTTTAGTGGGCATCGGCCTTTTACCCGCCTCGCTCATAGCGGGAGCCCTGTGGAATGCTTTTGGAGCATCGGCGCCCTTTTACTTTGGAGGATTCATGGGGATTCTTGCCGCAGTTGGTATATGGCTTTTGATATAGGACTCAGCGGAAGGCAGTACCCCGGAAACTTGCCAAAATTTATATTAAGGGGTACAATAAATGCAAAAAGACTGGGAAAAACTATGAAGGAGTGGTTTTTTTGACCAGAGATGAAGCTCTGGAACTGGTAAAGAAAAACGTCTCCAACAAAAACCTGGTAAAGCACATGATCGCCGCCGAGGCGGTAATGAGGAGGCTTGCCAGGCACTTCGGCGAGGATGAGGAAAAGTGGGGCCTCACGGGCCTCTTGCACGATGTGGACTTTGACCGGGTAAAGGACGACCTTTCAAAGCACAGCCTGGTGGGCGGGCAGATGGCTAGGGAATGGGGGCTCGACGAAGAAGTGGCCCACGCCATAGAAGCGCACAACGAAGCGCACGGCATAGAGCGAAACACCCTTCTTTCAAAGGCCATGTTTGCCGTCGACCCTTTAACCGGGCTCATCGTTGCCTCCGCCCTGATTCATCCGGAAAAAAAGCTTTCGGCCATAGATACCCAGTTTGTAATAAACCGCTTTTACGAAAAATCTTTTGCAAGGGGTGCAAGCCGCGAAAAAATAGCTACCTGTTCGGAGCTGAAACTTAGCCTGGAGGAGTTCATTTCGATGGCTCTGGAAGCCATGCAGGAGATTCACGAAGAACTGGGGCTATAATTTGATTCAGGGAGGAGATTATGGATCTAAAAGAAAGAATCCTTGACCTGATGAAAAGCGAAGGGTACAGGCCCATGACCGAGGCAGAGATCTTTACGGCTCTGGACCTGGAGCTGAGGGATGCGGACCAGCTGCTGAAAACCCTCCAGTTCATGGAAAAGGAAGGCCTTGTCGTTAAAAACCGGAAGGGAAGGTACGGGGTGCCCGAACGGATGAACCTGGTGGTGGGGCGGCTGGAGGGCAACCCGAAGGGATACGCTTTCTTGATCCCTGACAACCCCGACATCGAGGATATATACATCGGGCTTGAAAACCTCAATGGCGCGGTCCACGGGGACAGGGTCATAGTGCGCTCTATATTTAAGCCCACGGGCGGCAGAGTCGAAGGTGAAGTTGTCCGGATACTCAAGAGGGCATCCACCCGGATCGTAGGGACCCTGGAACGCGGGAAACACTTTGCCTTCGTAACCCCCGATGATAAAAGGTTTTATTACGATATCTTCATACCCAAAGATGAAATGGCCGGGGCAAAATCGGGACAGAAGGTCGTGGTCGGTATAACGAAATGGCCCGAGGGCCGGCGCAACCCCGAAGGCCGCGTTATCGAGATACTGGGTTACGAGGACGAGCCGGGTGTAGACATACTGTCAGTTATAAAAAAGTACAACCTACCCCTGGAATTCCCTGAAAAAGTGCTCCGGCAGGCCGAACAAATACCAGATGAAATCACCGATGAGGACCTGGCAGGGAGGCTTGACCTCAGAGACGAGAAAATAGTAACCATAGACGGAGAGGACGCCAAGGACCTGGATGACGCGGTATCGGTCCGGCGCATCCCCGGCGGCTACAGGCTGGGTGTGCACATCGCCGATGTGAGTTACTACGTAAAGGAGAAGACGCCCCTTGATATAGAGGCCATGAAGAGAGGATGCAGCGTGTACCTGGTGGACAGGGTAATACCGATGCTGCCTCCCAAGCTCTCCAACGGCATCTGTAGCCTCAACCCCAGGGTGCCCCGCCTCACCATGAGCGTAATAATCGATTTCGACGATAAGGCCCATGTAAAAAGCTATCAAATAACTCCCAGCATCATAAAGACCTGCGAACGGATGACCTATACGGCCGTGAACAAAATACTTGAGGATAACGACAAAGAGACCATAAAGCGGTACGAATATTTGGTAGATGACTTCAAGCTCATGGCGGAACTGGCGGCAAAATTGACCAGGAAGCGTTTTGAGCGGGGCAGCCTGGATTTCAATTTCGAGGAGGCAAAGGTGATACTCGACGAAGACGGACGGCCTTTGGACATAGTGAGAGAGAGAAGGGGCGTTGGAGAAAGGATCATTGAGGAATTCATGCTGGCGGCCAATGAGGTCATAGCCGAGCATATGTACTGGCTAAAAGTTCCATTTGTCTACAGGGTACACGAACTGCCCGATAGGGAAAAGATATACGCCCTGCAGGAATTTCTTTACAACCTGGGGTATTCCATAAAGGGCGTGAAAAACATCAAGCCCAAGGCATTACAGCAGATCATTGAGGCAGTCAAGGGAAAACCGGAAGAGCGGGTGGTGAACACGGTTCTCCTGAGGTCCCTGAAAAGGGCGCGCTACAGCGAGGAAAACCTGGGGCACTTCGGCCTTGCCGCCCACTATTACACCCATTTCACGTCACCCATCCGCCGCTATCCCGACCTGATAATACACCGTATTCTCAGGGATCAGCTGGTGGGAAAGCTGGACGAAAAGCGCCAGGAACAGTTGAACGAAGTGCTGGGCAGGATTGCAAAACATTCTTCCGAAAGGGAGCGCATTGCCGAAGAAGCCGAAAGGGAAACGGTAGAGCTGAAAATGGCCGAGTATATGGCCGGGAGAATAGGCAAGGTTTATCCTGGAATCATTTCCAGCGTGACCCCCTTCGGGTTTTTTGTGGAGCTGGAAAATACCGTGGAAGGCCTGGTTCACGTAAGCACCCTGGAAGACGATTTCTACCACTTTGACGATAAAACCATCACCCTTAGGGGGGAGCGGACGAACAAAGTTTTCAGGATAGGCAATAGGGTAAAGGTAAAGGTCATCAAGGTGAATAAAAATGACAGGCAAATAGACTTTGCCCTTGAGGAGAAACTGGATTAGGGGGGGTATTATGCGGGAAAAAAAATCCCGGGACCTGGTTACCAACCGGAAAGCCCGCCACGACTACCACATAATAGAGACTTATGAGGCGGGTATAGTGCTGGCCGGCACCGAGGTAAAGTCCTTAAGGGAAGGTAAGGCCAATTTAAAGGACAGTTTCGCCCGGGTTGAAAAAGGAGAACTGTACCTTTACAATATGCACATAAGCCCTTACGAGAAGGGAAATATATTCAACAAGGACCCGCTGAGGCCCCGAAAGCTGCTCATGCACCGCCGGGAGATAGACCGGCTCTACGGACTGGTGAAGGAGAAAGGTGTTACCCTGGTGCCCCTGAGGGTGTATTTGAACGAAAGGGGCCTGGTAAAGGTTGAGCTGGCAGTGGCCAAGGGTAAGACCCTATACGATAAAAGGGAGGATATCAAGCGCAGGGACGCCGAGCGGGAAATGGAAAAGGCCTTCAAGGAGTACAATAGATGACTACAAAGCACCGGCTAAGGTGCTTTTTTAAGTTCTCGCTTGACATGGCGGTTGTCTAATATTAACTTATTAATGGGTGCCCTCGACGGCACCTATTAAAAAGACGGAAAATGTAACCTGACGGGAGGAAATTACCATGAAGGTTATTTTTCGAATGCCTTTCAAGAGAGAAGTAGAAGTTAAGGGTATAAAGACGGTAAGACAGCTGGCCGAAGAGCTCAAATTCAGCCTGGAATCCCACCTGGTGCTCAGGGACGGGAAAATGCTCACGCCCGACGAAGCGCTCAAGGAGGACGACGTGGTTGAAGTGCTCTCTGCGATATCCGGAGGATAAAGGAGGGGATGTTGTATGCGCTGCCGCCGCTGCGGTGATAAGGCGGAAATATACCTGAAAAGACACAACGCGGCTTTCTGCAGCGATTGCTTTCAGGTTTACTACTCGGAACAGGTGCGCCGGAATATAAGGCGGGAAAAGATGTTCGGCCCCAAAGATCGGGTGCTGGTCGTAGTATCCGGCGGGAAGGACAGCATGGCCCTATGGCACATATTGCTAAAAGAGGGTTACGACGTCACTGCCATGTATATTAACCTGGGAATAGGCGACTATTCGGAAAGGTCCCAGGAGGTCGTCGAGCGGTTTTCTGAAGAACATGAGGCTCCCCTGATAGTAAAGAACATCGAAAAAGAGTACGGCTTAAACATCCCATGGTTAGCCCGGGAAATCCGCCGCAGCACCTGTTCCCTATGCGGCACGATAAAAAGGTACCTTTTCAACAAAGTGGCTCTGGACGAAGGATTCGACGTGGTGGCCACCGGACACAACCTGGACGACGAGGCAGCTACTCTTCTCGGAAACGTGCTGAGCTGGCAGGAAGGGTACCTGGCCCGGCAATCGCCGGTGCTTCCCAGTACCCACCCCAAACTGGTAAAGAAGGTAAAACCCCTGTTTACCCTGACGGAAAGGGAAAACCTGGCGTATGTATTATTCAACGGCATCAGTTTCATCCATGAAGAATGCCCTCATGCGCTGGGCGCCAGTTCCATACTGTATAAGGAAGTGCTGAATAAACTGGAAGAGGCGAGTCCCGGTACCAAGCAGCGGTTTCTTACCAACTTTTTGAAGAAAGGAAGAAAAAATTTTGAAGCCTGCTCCGAAACTCCGGACCTGCGCGAGTGCAGCATCTGCGGCCAGGTGACCACCGCCGAAGTCTGTTCCTTCTGCCGGCTGAGGCAGATGGCGGAAAAGAAAAAAATGAAGGCAGATTCGCAGCCGCAGAAAGATGAGAACCTGGAGCAGTGAAAAAGGAATTTATTATATAAAAAGTATAGCTTAAAAAATTTTGTTGTTATATAATTTAATCGATAAGCTTTTTTAAGGAGAGGTACCATGGCGCTGATTTGATGTACACCACAATTTTGCAGGTTCTAAAGGCCTCCTGCGGGAGGTCTTTTCGGCATGCAATTTTCAGGAGGTGTACATCAAATGAATAGGCGAAATTACTTTTTAATGTGCGCCATCGTATTTCTCCAGGGATTCGTATTTTACGGGCCCATAGCCACCGTGTACAGGCAGGCTAGGGGACTTTCAATGTATGATATATTTTTAATCGAATCGGTTTCACTGGTATTGATGATAATGTTGGAAATTCCCTGGGGATGGTTTGCTGATAGGTTTGGTTACAAGCTGACCCTGGTAATTTCCAACTTTTTGTTTTTCTTGTCCAAGATAATTTTCTACAAGGCAGGCTCTTTCGAGTTATTCTTGCTGGAGAGGATAATCCTCGCCCTTTCGATCTCCGGCATTTCGGGGTGCGATATTGCATTGCTTTATGATTCTATCGATAAAGAGCAGTCGGAAAAATATTTCGGGAGATACGAGACGGCTGCTACGCTGGGATTTTTCCTGGCATCGATGGTATCCACCGCCGTAGTCGGGGTATCGATGGACATGGCCGCTCTACTTACTATTTTTCCTTACGCGATTGCATGGGTATTGACGTTGTTCCTTCAGGAGACCGGGCGCAGAACCGGAAATAAACCGGTCCTTTTATCCAGCCTCAAAAGTGCGTTTAGAGACTTGCGGATGTTGCTGCTCGTCATAGCCGCGGCGCTGGTTACCCAGGTCAACCACTCCGCGACGGTCTTTTTAAATCAGGTTCAATATATGAAAAGCGGCATTGACCCAAAGTACTTCGGCATAATCATGGCAGGGATGCAGCTTTCGCCGGTGTTTTCGGCAAAAACATACACCATTACCGGGAAGTTGGGCCAGGGGATGGCTATGAAGCTGCTGTTCGGCGCCATTGCCGCCAGTTGTTTTATCCTTTCCCGCACGAGTCATCCTGCTGTCAGCGTTGTTTTCATCGCAGTTATAGGAGCAAGTTATTCACTGTCCCGGCCGATATTGCTGGATATACAAAATAGATCCATAACCACCACCGACAGGGCTACCTTTTTATCGATCTACTCTATGATAATCAACGTAATATGCGCTGTCATAAACCTCATCGTGGGCCGGGCTGCGGACGTTTCCATTGAGACAGCCTTTATCGTCTGCGGTATTGCTGCCGCGACGGCGTTTTTCTTGATCAACGCATATTTTAACTTTCCAGCCGGGAAGTCATCTCATGTAAAAGATGGATTGAAAGGCGGGAATTCCTGCTGAAAAAACAACTGCGAAGAAAGAAACATCTCACGCAAGGTGGAGAGCATGGGGGAAATTAATTAATTCTTCGATGGAAAATCTTTTACTTGATACTTATGTAAAAATCTATTAGCTTTTCGGTAATAAGCAGATGCAAGAAAACCACCTTTAATTGATAGATATTGATAATATTCATATTAATGAGTACTTATAAATATTTACATTTTTAACGAAATTTCAACGAAACTGAACACCTAATCTACGGAGCATTTCAAATGTATTTGTATAAGGAACATTGAATGCATTACAAACATTCGGAATTTGAACTTTATTCTTTTTTTCTGATTTTAATTGTTCATGTGTAACTACCACGAATCCCTTGGCCTTTGCATACGCAATCAACCAACCATCTGCAACGTTGGCAAATTCTTTTTTAGCCTCTTCATAAAACTGGTTCTGATTGGATACCCATTTGATAATATCCCTATAGGCTTCAATGACGTCAGTTTCTGTGGTCGGTTTACACCAAGTTTGAAACGTATTCTTTATCCATTTCGCTAGATCATCTTTTCCTCGTTCTATTTCTTTCATTACTTGATCAATAGTAATCACACGTCCGCTCTGAGCATGTGTAACCAAAGCATTCCAAAAGGCCGGCGCAATGTCAAAAGCATAGTAGAATCGTGCTGCATGTATAAAAATATTAGCATCCAAAACGTATACAGAGTTATTGGTCATAATAAACCTCCAAATCCAAGTATCTCTGCATATCGTTCAAAAGCTTTCCCATAAAGCCCTGTAAGTCGATAGGCATCGTTATAGAGAAGTTTGCCCTCTCTAACAGCACATACCACAGCTTTTGCAAAACGCCGGCCAACGCGCATATTTTGGATTGCGTAGAAGTTACCCCCTTCACTGTCTTGAGTGACAAGGCGCTCTTTAGCTTGATAGTCCTTATAAAATTCGATAAATTCTTCTTTTGTAATATATCCTAAGTCAAGGGCTCTACGGGCAACAACCAGTTCACTAACCTTAAAATGGCGAGCAAGTAACTGAAAAGGTTCAGATTCATCAGAAACGTGAATCCAAACTTCATGAAATTTATGCTCGGGAACCAAAAACTCTGCTGCAACAATATTACAAATTTTTTCAGTTTCATCATCAGCAGGTTGAAGATCCCTTAGATCAAATGCTGCACTAATACCGAACCATACGTGAGCCAATTCATGTGCTAGAGTAAACATCTGAGCAGCTTTACCGTCAGCACCATTTACAAATACTAAGGGCGCATATTCATCTATCAGAACAAAACCTCGAAATTCAGTCGGATTAAGTTTACGACGTGTATTATTTCCTACAATACTATTAACAACCACAATTATACCTATATCTTCCATCTTGATTTGCAATTTTCGTAATGCTTCAGTCCAATTACGCTGGCTTGCTGCCCATTCTTCTTCAAGTCCTAATGTGTTTCTTATATTTCGAGCCACTTGACGAGGATCATCTTCAAGTTTTGCAGAGTTGACAAAAGATAGAGGTTCTTGTCCTTCTTCGATAAGATAATCACGCATCCAATATTGGCGCAGTTTCATCATCTGAACAGTATCAATGAGTTCGGGGCTAAATGGGCGCATAGGTTGATTATTGATGGTGCGAAAATAGGGGACGGGAAGTTGCTCCACTGGTGGCTCTGGAAGAAAGAAATAACCAAGCGGAGTATATGTCGCCTTTGCTAAGTCTTCTAACTGTTTCAAAGTAGGCATACTTTCCCCGCGTAGCCACTGGGATAATTTAGGAAACTTCCGCTTTACTACAGAAGCTCTACCCGATCTCTCTAGAGCCCAGAGAAGAACAGATGTGCTTATAGCTACTTTGGCTGTTTTGGTCATGACGCCGCTACCCCCTTTCATTATAATTATATCATTTTTCAGCTTTTTGTTTTTCTTTTTGCCTTTGCAATTCATGGAAGGACATACAGATTTGTTATATTACTTAGAAGTTGTTAAAATAACATATGTTTGTGGAAAAGACTTTATATGGTCTGTCAAAAAAAGTTGCGGGAGTGCGCCTCATAGGTACCTACATTGCAATGAAGTATGGATTTTAGGTTATGTTGGTAATATTTTTAGTCTGTCTAGGGTAAAAACCGATGCAAAAATTATTTTTTTTAGACAATAAAGATACTGCTCCAGTGACCGGCTTTTTTCCCAGTTTCCATTTGATTACATAGCTCACACCGGTCTGTAAAATCTTCTACATCTTCGCCTATTATATCGATAGGTCCCATTCTTTTCTTGCATCATCGTAATTCTTACTCAAGCTGTGTTCTAGGAGCCTTTGCCTTACTAATGGGAAATCTCGTTGGTTAAGTTCTTCTTCCTCTTCATAGAAGAACTTAACTTTATCCTTACGCTTGGGATTAAAAAAATTCTTTTTTCCCAATTTGTCGCTCCCTTTTCTTTATTCTTGAGTAAATTTACTCCCGCACTTTGATGTCGGCTATTCTCCAGTTCTAGTGGGATATAAAAAATAATCCAGACTCTATCTGTAGAGTCTGGATAGTTTTCTTTTCTATGGTAGCCCTACGGGGACTCGAACCCCGGTTTCCGCCGTGAGAGGGCGGCGTCCTGGACCACTAGACGATAGGGCCATGGCTGCGGGACCAGGATTCGAACCTGGACAGCATGATCCAGAGTCATGAGTGCTACCGTTACACCATCCCGCAACAACTCGCAAAACATATTTTAGCACATTTGTGTGTATAAGTCAAGACCATTTTAACTGCAGGCGTTTTTTTCCGACAGGTACTTTTTTATTCTCCTCAATAATATAGTATCGATCTTGCCTTCGATTTCTATTCCATCCTGTTTAAATTCCTCCCTTTCCACGAGACTCGTTTCATGAATTTCATCGAGCAGGAATCCGTATTCGTAAGGGATGCACAGCAATGCGTGCTCGCGGGTCTGGGGAAGCAATTGGCATATTTTTTCCCGCAATATGTCGAGGTTGGTTCCGCAGAGGGCTGAAATCTCCACCACGTTCTCTTCACCGGTTATGAGTTCACGGTGGTTTACCCTGTCTATTTTATTCAGAGCCAGTATGGTCGGAATGTTTTCGGCTCCTATTTCCTTCAGCACCGACTTTACGGTTGATATTTCCTCGTCCGCCTTTGGGCTGGAAGCATCGACCACGTGTATCAGCAGGTCTGCTTCCTTCACTTCTTCCAGGGTGGCTTTGAAGGCTTCCACTATTTCGTGGGGGAGTTTTCGTATGAATCCAACTGTATCCGATAAAAGCACCCTTCGACCGTCGGGAAGTAGGAGCGCCCTCGTGGTCGGGTCCAGGGTGTCAAAAAGCCTGTCATTGCTGGAAACCCCGGCTCCCGTAAGGGCATTCATCAGTGTGGATTTTCCTGCATTGGTATAGCCGACAAGACTTATGACCGGGTATTTTCTGGAACTTCTCAGCAGCTTTCTATTTTTCCTAATTCTTTCCAATTCTTTTTTTAAATGGGTGATTCTGCGCCTGATGTGCCTCCGGTCCGTTTCCAACTTTGTCTCGCCGGGGCCCCTCGTGCCGATACCTCCGCCTTCTCTGGAAAGCTCGACGCCTTTGCCTGTGAGCCTGGGCAGCATGTGCTGGAGCTGGGCCAGTTCCACCTGGATCTTGCCTTCTAAGGATCTAGCCCTCTGAGCAAAAATATCCAGCACCAGAGTGGTTCTGTCTATTATCTGAACTCCGATAAGGTTTTCCAGGTTTCGAATCTGAACCGGTGTCAGGTCGTCATCGAAAATAACCGCATTGGCTCCCAGGCCCTCTACCAATTCCGCTATTTCCCGAGCTTTGCCCATACCCAGGTAATAGGCGGGGTCTTTGCTTGCGCGCTTCTGGGTCACCTTTGCTAAGACTTTTGCTCCGGCCGTTTCTGAAAGCAGCGCCAGTTCTTCGAGGGTTTCATCGCAGGATTTATCATCGATTAAACCGGCCAAAATGGCCTCCGTCTTCGGTTTTATGTTTTCATGGGATGGCATTATAAGACGACCTCCCGAAATGCTCTGTGATTTAAATTATATCACTTTCAAACGCCCGGGCGGATATACTTTTTTTGAATTTTGTTATATAATTTTATAGAAAATTTTTGCTGGAGGGGAACTACATGCCGCTTGTAACATCCAGGGAAATGTTCAAAAAAGCTTACGAAGGCGGGTATGCAATAGGTGCTTTCAATGTAAACAACATGGAGATCATTCAGGGGATAGTTGAGGCCGCCAGGGAAGAAAAGGCGCCGCTCATCCTTCAGGTTTCCGCCGGGGCAAGGAAGTATGCGAGGCCCATTTATCTTAAAAAGCTGGTGGAAGCGGCCGTGGAGGATACGGGTATTCCGATAGTGCTTCACCTGGACCACGGCGAGGATTTTGAAATATGTAAAGCCTGTATAGACGACGGCTTTACTTCTGTAATGATTGACGGTTCCAGGCTGCCCTTTGAGGAGAATATCGCCCTCACCAGGAGAGTGGTCGAATACGCCCACGAGAGAGGTGTGGTGGTGGAAGGCGAGCTGGGCAGGCTGGCGGGAGTAGAGGACAATGTAAAGGTGAGCGACCGGGAAGCTACTTTTACGGATCCTGACCAGGCCCTGGAATTCGTCGAGAGGACCGGGGTCGATTCCCTGGCTGTAGCCATCGGAACCAGTCACGGGGCTTATAAATTCAAGGGTGAAGCGTATCTGGATTTTGAAAGGCTCAAAAAGATAACGGAGAAACTGCCCGGGTTCCCATTGGTGCTCCACGGTGCTTCATCAGTGCTGCCCGAGTACGTAGAAATATGTAACAGGTACGGAGGAAATATTCCCGGAGCCCAGGGTGTGCCGGAAGACATGTTGAGGAAGGCCGCTTCCATGGGGGTTTGCAAGATAAACATAGACACCGACTTGAGGCTGGCCATGACCGCCACTATTCGCAGGTATTTTTCTGAAAACCCGTCGGAATTCGACCCGAGAAAATACCTGGGCGAAGCCCGGGAAGCAATCAAGAAAATCGTAAGGCACAAGATGAGAAACGTTCTGGGCTGCAGCGGAAAAATATGATAAAAACACCGGTTGAACGGGAGGAGAATTAAATGAAAAAAATAGCAGTGGGTATTGACCTGGGCGGCACTAAAATCGCCACCTGTGCCATGGACGATGACGGAAACCTCCTTGAGAAGATCGAGCTTCCCACCCTTGCAAAGGAGGGTCCGCAAAAGATTATCATGCGGATGAAGCAGAGCGTTTACGAGATCCTCAAAAGGATTGATTTGTCTTTGTCCGACATAGCGGGCATAGGCATAGGAGTGCCCGGCCCGATGGACGCCAAAAGGGGGCTCGTCAAAAACCCGCCCAACCTTCCGGGGTGGAAGGATATACCGCTGCTTTCGATCATGAAAGAGGAGTTCAATATTCCCGTCATCATGGAAAACGACGCCAACGCAGCGGCGATTGCGGAAAACCTCTTCGGTGCCGGGAAAGGCGTAAAAAACTTTATTTACATAACCATCAGCACCGGTATAGGAGGGGGCGTCATCACCGGCGGCAGGATTTTTAAGGGTGGCGATGGAAACGCCGCGGAAGTGGGCCATGTGACGATAAATTTCGAAGGTCCTGTATGCGGCTGCGGGAACTCGGGCTGCTGGGAAGCGTATGCTTCCGGCACCGCACTGGCGAGGTTCGCCAGGGAAGGCATTTTATCGGGCAGAAAGACCAGGATAACTGATCTTGCCGGACAGGATGAGGTAAGAGCCGAGCACGTTTTCGCTGCTGCCAAAGAAGGGGACGAGTTTGCCAGGGAACTGGTGGAAAAAGAGGGCTTTTACCTGGGGGTGGGGCTGGCAAATGTGGTAAACGCCTATAATCCCGAGCGCATCGCAATCGGCGGCGGACTTACCCACGCCTGGGACATGTTTTATTCTACGATGGTCGAAGTTATGAAAACCAGGGCTCTCCCGGCTAATGTAGAGAATCTTGAGGTGATGAAGGCAAAGCTGGGAACGGATGTGGGCACAATAGGTGCTGCATCGCTGGTTTTCCATAAGGAGTAGATGTAGTTGACTGAAGCGGGCAGGAGTTCTACGGCGGCGGCTCGAGCCGCCGCCGTAATAATGATTGCTACACTTTTGAGCAAGATACTGGGATTTTTTCGGGAACTCTTAATAGGTTCTAAATTCGGTGCAACCAGCGTCACGGACGCATATCTGGTCTCTCTCACGGTTCCAGCGGTTCTTTTTGCCACGGTGGCCGGAGCCCTTTCAACTTCTTTTATCCCGGTATATTCGGAGATCGAAGCGAAAAAGGGCAGGGAGAGGGCCGTAGGCTTTGCTGGAAATCTTTTCAACGTCATACTGATCGTTTCCCTTATGTTCAGCCTTTTCGGCGCTGTTTTCTCAAGATTGCTGGTAAAGCTGGTGGCCATGGGGTTTTCCGGGGAGACTCTGGAAATGGCGGCGGCCTTCACCCGGATTACTATGTTTATGAGTGCCTTCGTGGCTCTGGCCAACGTATTGACCGGCTACCTTCAGTCCAACCGCGAGTTTACCGTTCCAGCCGTTATAGGAATACCTTATAACGTTATAATAATTTCGGCGCTGCTTTTCAGCGAGGTTCTGGGTATTTGGGGTCTCGTGGTCGCTACGGTGGTTGCAGCTGCTTTCCAGGTGCTGATTCAGTTGCCGGCCGCCGTGAAAAAAGGGTTTAAATTCACCCCCGGGATCGATTTTGCCGACGAAGACCTGAAGCGCATGGGCATTCTGATCATACCCGTCGTCCTTGGGACGGGGGTGAGTCAGTTGAACGTGCTGGTGGACAGGATGCTGGCATCGAGCTTGGAGGAGGGAACCATAGCGGCGCTGAACTTTGCCAGCCGCCTGAACGGTTTCGTCTACGGCATATTCACCCTTTCGGTGGCCACCGTCATTTATCCTTCGCTCTCGCGCCTCTCGGCCGAGGGCGATATGGAGGGATTCAAGAGGACTCTGGGGCGGGCTCTGGGTTTTGTGATCGCCATAGTCATGCCATTGAGTGCCGGCGCCATGGTTCTAAGGGTACCGATAGTCAGGTTCCTGTTTGAAAGGGGAGCCTTCGACTCTAGAGCCACCTTCATGACGGCTACAGCGCTGCTTTATTTCTCCGCAGGCATGGTGGGTTTCGGGCTCAGGGACGTTTTGAGCAGGGCCTTTTATTCCCTCAGGGATACGGCCACTCCCATGGTCAACGGGGCCGTAGCTGTGGGGATAAACGTAGTATTGAACCTCATACTGGTAAAATTTATGGGTCTGGGAGGTCTTGCCCTGGCTACCAGTATTTCCGCGCTGGCGGGTACCGCCATGCTCTTTTACAGCTTGCGGAGAAAAATCGGCCCTTTGGGTGGCCGAAGGATTCTGATGAGTTTTGTAAAATCCATAGCGGCATGTGCCGTCATGAGCGCCGCGGTACACAACGTATACGGCATGATGAGTAATGTGTTCGTTCCACGAGCCCTGGTGTATCAGGCCCTGGACCTGGGGGTTTCCGTATTGGCCGGAGTCTTAGTTTACTTGACCATAGTTCTGATCCTGAGGATGGACGATGTGGTATGGGCAGCAAAGGCTTTTATTACAGCAAGGTTTAAAAGATAGGGGATTTATTGCTGAAACTCGTTCAGCGCGAGGAAAATCTCCATTTTTACGGCATCCTTGAATTTTCTTATGTCGAGGCCGGTCTGGGAGGAGATTTTATCCAGCCTGTACATCAGCGTATTTCGGTGGATGTAGAGCTTTCGGGCGGCCATTGCCAGGTTTAGGTTGCAGTCGATCACGGTCCTTATGGTTTTAATGGCCTCTTCGTCGAGAAATTGGATTTTTCTTCTCATTTCCATCATGAACTCCCGGCGGCTTTCGTCGGGCAGCGACGCCAGCAGCCTTTCCAGGGCCATCTCCGGGTAATAGAGCACACCGGTTTTGATGAAGGGAGCGAATTTAAGGGCTTTAACAGCGTCCCGGTAGAGCGCCGGAAGCTCTTGGGGCACCCGGGCAATGCCTCCTATGCATATCAGAGTCTTTGAAGAAACCTCTTCGGCCAGAGTCTGGTACAGGGCCCGGGAGGTTTCCTTGAGCTCGTCCAGATCCGCTGCCGGTATGATGAAGATAAAAGCTTCGCCGGTTTTAGCAAGCAGCGCTTCGTCAAAAAGGCTTTCGATAAAGGGCTCCGGTTCAAAGGAACCCGACGATTTTATAAGTATAAGGCCGCAGGGACAGGGCAGGTCTTCGATGATATCCCCTTTTCCATCAAGAAAAGCCATCAGCTTTTCCGAAAACCTGCGGTTTACGAGCTCTTCCAGCAGCAGAGAAAAATCGACAAGCTGCTCCCGTGCAAGTTCGGCTACCAGCACGTATTCCGAGCCGCACAGTTTTACTGTGCATCTTGCCGGTTTTTCCACGAGTTTTTCCTGCAGCACGCAACGCCCCTTCTTATCCAGGATTGCAAAGGGTGTTTTCAGCCGCTTTTTTAGTTCCAAAAGGATTTCCGCAATTGCCTTTTGCATATATACCACCAGTGATAATCATATCATAACATTGGAAAAAAGTAAGCAGCCCCTGAGCATAAGAAATGCCAGGGGCTTTTTCATCACTCCATTATCCTTTTTGTCGTCACCCTGTCGAAAAGGTGAAGTTTATTCATATCGAACCCTATTTTTATCCTATCGCCGGGCCGGGCGTTGCTCCTAGGATCGACTCTGGCCGTCAGGGACTTGTCTTGGAAGTTCAGGTAAAGGTAAGTTTCTGAGCCCATGAGCTCGACCACGTCAACGTTCACCTCAAAGCAGTATTCCGGAAAGTAATCGAGGAAAGCCGGTTCGTCGTGGATGTCTTCGGGTCTGATGCCCATCACGACCTCTTTGCCGATGTAAGAGGGGTCTATTTTCTTTTTCACACCTTCGGGTATCAAAAGTTTCGTATTGCCAAAGTTTATATAGACCTTATCCCCTTCGCCGGAAAGATGTCCTTCCAAAAAGTTCATCTGGGGGCTTCCGATGAAACCGGCAACAAAGATATTGGCCGGATGGTCGTAAATCCTCTTGGGTGTATCCACCTGCTGGATGAGCCCGTCTTTCATGACCACTATCCTGTCCCCCATGGTCATGGCCTCCGTCTGGTCGTGGGTGACGTATATAAAAGTGGTCTGCAGCCTCTGGTGCAGTTTTTGTAGTTCAGTCCTCATCTGAACCCTGAGCTTGGCGTCGAGGTTGGACAGCGGTTCGTCCATGAGAAATACCTTGGGTTCACGCACAATGGCTCTTCCTAAGGCTACGCGCTGCCTCTGACCCCCCGACAGAGCTTTGGGTTTCCTATTGAGCAGTTCCTCAATTCCGAGGATCATCGCGGCCTCCCTTACCTTCCTGTCGATTTCGGCCTTCGGCACCTTTCTGAGCTTCAGCCCGAACGCCATATTATCGTACACGCTCATGTGGGGATAGAGGGCATAGTTCTGGAAAACCATGGCGATATCCCGGTCCTTCGGAGGCACGTCGTTCACCAGACGGTCTCCTATGTAAAGTTCTCCGGAAGAAATTTCCTCAAGGCCCGCCACCATCCTGAGGGTTGTTGATTTACCGCACCCCGAAGGACCTACCAGCACCACGAACTCCTTATCGGCTATTTCCAGATTGAAATCGGTTACCGCCTTGAATCCACCGGGGTAAACCTTATTTACATTTTTAAAGACTACGCTGGCCATTATCTCCCCTCCCTACCTTTTTATCAATAATATATTACACCTTTGAGGGGCCTGCATAAATTGACAGGTCGTACGAAAATGTAGGTGAAAATATTTACATTTTAACCAAAAAATTTTTTTGCAAAAATAAATATTACACCATAATAAAAATTTTTTTATCATAAGGAGGATTTTTTTATATGATGTAGAATATTATATCGGGAAGGATGTTTATAATATGGAAAAGAAGAAAAGAGATCTTTTAAAAACCTACATCCCCCTGGTGGATTTCATCGCCGGCATTGTCGGCCCCTTCTGCGAAGTGGTGCTGCACGATGTAAGCAATGTGGAGTCATCCATAGTAGCCATTAAAAACAACCATATAAGCGGCCGGCAAGTCGGCGGGCCCCTTACTGACCTGGGGTTGAAACTCTTAAAGGAAAAGGCTTATGTGGAGAAAGACTACCTCTTAAATTACCCGGGAAAGACGAAGGATGGAAAGGTCCTGCGCTCCTCCACCTTTTTCATAAAAGACGAAGATGGCGATATAGCCGGAATGTTGTGCGTCAACATGGACCTGAGCGCCGCCTATGCGGCAAAGCGCTTTATAGAAGATTTCATAATGAATATAAACGGGGAGCCCCAGGATCAAAGCACATATAAAGAAGACAGGAAAGAGGTACCGGAAAACCTGACTCTTTCCCTGGAAGAGTTAATGCGCTCGATAATTGAAAATACGGTGGCAGAAGTCAACGTACCCCCGGAGCGTATGTCCCCCGAAGAAAAGATGGGGGTTGTCCATAAGTTGAGCGAAAAGGGAGTATTTTTGCTTAAAGGTGCAATCGCCGAGGTGGCAAGGCACCTAAAGACATCGGAAAACACCATTTACCGCTACCTTAGCAGGAAGAACAGCGATCTCTAATCATATATTAATAAATTTATGAAGGAAGGAGAAGATAAAATGAAAAAAGTGATCAAAACCGACATGGCTCCGAAAGCCATAGGACCCTATTCACAGGCCGTCATGGTCGGAGATTTCTTATTTGCCTCCGGTCAGATTGCCATAAACCCTGCCACCGGAGAAATAGTTGAGGGCGGCATCGAAGCCCAGACCCGGCAGGTAATGGAAAACGTGAAAAACATACTCAAGGCGGCCAACATGGATTTCAGCAATGTGGTCAAGACCACGGTATTCATCACCAATATGGACGATTTTGCTAAAGTAAACGAAATTTACGCCGAATACTTTAGCGAAAACCCACCAGCCCGGTCCTGCGTCGAGGTGAGCAGACTGCCGAAAGGGGTACTCATAGAGGTTGAGGTAATAGCGCACAGGTAACCGAGCCTGTGCGTTTAATATGAGGAGGTAAATAAAATTGAAAGTAACTCTGGAAGATATAAGGGAAGCCAGGGAAGTTCTGAAAAACGTGGCATACAAGACAGGTTTGGTACACAACACCACTTTGAGTGAGATGACCGGCAACCATGTATACCTGAAGATGGAAAACCTTCAGAAGACCGGTTCCTTTAAACTGAGGGGTGCTTACAACAAGATAGCCCACCTGACCGAGGAGGAAAAGAAAAGAGGTGTTATCGCCTCATCGGCTGGCAACCACGCCCAGGGGGTTGCCTTAGGGGCTACGTCATACGGCATAAAATCCACGATAGTTATGCCCAAACACGCCCCCTTGTCCAAAGTTTCCGCCACGAGAAAGTATGGCGCTGGAGTGGTGCTGCACGGCAGTGTGTACGACGAGGCCTACGCCATGGCCAAAAAGATCCAGGAGGAAACCGGAGCGACTTTCATCCACCCGTTTAACGACCCGCTTGTAATAGCCGGCCAGGGTACCATCGGGCTTGAGATAATTGAAGACCTGCCCGAGACCGATGTAATTGTAGTGCCCATCGGAGGTGGGGGCTTAATATCGGGTGTTGCCATCGCGGCAAAAAGCTTGAAACCAGATGTCAAGGTGATAGGGGTCCAGACCAGCAATATGCCGTCCATGGCCGTATCGATTTCAAAAAAGGCCATAACTACGGTAGAGGGAGTGCCTACCATCGCCGACGGTATAGCGGTTAAAACGCCGGGAGACCTGACCTTCGAAATCGTAAAAGAGTACGTCGACGACATAGTTACGGTGGATGAAGACGAAATCGCCAACGCCATACTTCTCCTGCTGGAAAGGGCCAAGGTGGTTTCCGAAGGGGCAGGAGCGGTAGCAGTAGCGGCTATACTGAACCGCCTGAACAATATAAAGGATAAGAGGATAGTGGCTGTGGTAAGCGGTGGCAACATCGACGTAAATATCCTGGCAAGGGTCATTGATAAGGGACTCGTGAAGAGTGGGCGGAAAATATTTGTCGACACTTTCCTGCCTGATAAGCCCGGAACCTTATGTACACTTTTAAACCTTGTAGCCGGAACTGGTGCTAACGTGCTTTCAGTTACCCACAGCAGATCTGACAAAGACGTGCCCATAGGTTATGCAAAGGTGGAGCTGGAACTGGAGACGGCGGACGAAGAGCACGTTCAGAGGATAAAAGATGTGCTTGAAAAGCACAATTATAGCATAAATATCCTATAAAATATTGCCGCAAAGGAGGGATATCGGGGGGATTTAAGGGGTGATAAAGTTTGAATCTGTTTGACATCATAGGACCTGTGATGATAGGCCCTTCCAGCTCCCACACGGCCGGAGCCGTGAGACTGGGGAATATGGCAAGGAATATTCTGGGAGAAGAACCGAGAAGGGCCCGGATAGTAGTTTATAATTCCTTCGCAAAAACGGGCCGCGGTCACGGCACAGACAAAGCCCTGATCGCGGGCCTTTTAGGGTTTGCTCCCGATGACGAGCGGATAAGAACCTCCTTCGAGGAGGCAGGAAAAAGGGGATTGGTTTACGAACTGGTAGCCGGCGAAGACGATGATAGCCTGCATCCCAATACGGCCCTGTTCGTGCTGGAAGGCAATACCCGAAAAACCGAGGTGGCCGGCTGTTCCATCGGCGGCGGCCGGGTCAAGATTACGGCTATCGACGGGTTTGAAGTGGATTTTTCGGGAGAATATCCAACCATTATTACCGTTCACAGGGACAGGCCCGGCATAGTAGCCCGAGTTACGACACACCTGGCGGAAAAGGGGTTCAATATCGCCCAGATGAGGGTTTCGAGAAAGACAAAGGGTGAACAAGCACTGATGATCATAGAAACCGACGAGCCGTTACCCGAAGGAATAAAAGAGGTTCTTGAAAGCATTGAAGACATATACCGGATATTGATAATATTACCAGCGTAAAGGTGGAAAAGTATGATAAGATCTATAGAGGAACTGGTAAAATCGGCGGAAAAAAGAGGCTGTAAGATATCCACCGTAGTCAGAGAACTGGAGGCAAAATATACTGGCAGTACCGAAGAGGAACTCTTTAAGAAGATGAGGTCTTATTTTGATGTTATGAAGGAAGCCGCAAATCGGGGGGTGGCCGCTGAAATCCGCTCAATAAGCGGCATCACGGGCGGAGAAGGCAGGAAAATGTGGAATGCCGCAGGTTCGGCTCTCGCGGGCAGTACCGTGGCGAAGGCTGCCGCAAGGGCCATGGCGGTATCCAACGTGAACGCTTCCATGGGGAAGATCGTGGCCGCTCCTACGGCTGGTTCCTGCGGTATACTGCCCGGATCTGTTTTGACGGTAGGAGAAAAGCTGGGAAAAAGCGATGACGAAATTGTGGACAGCCTTTTCACCGCCGCCGCAGTGGGAAGGATAATAGCCCTAAATGCCACCATCGCCGGTGCCGAAGGAGGCTGCCAGGCGGAGTGCGGTGCCGCTTCCGCCATGGCCGCTGCCGCCGTCGTTGAGCTGGCGGGGGGAAGCCCAAGACAGGCTGCTCATGCGGTTGCCATGGCGTTGAAGGCAGTGATGGGACTTGTATGCGATCCCGTGGCAGGCCTGGTGGAGGTGCCCTGCATAAAGCGCAACGCCATGGGGGCTGCTCAAGCCATTCTGGCTGCAGATATGGCTATGGCGGGCATTGAAAGCGTTATTCCCGCCGATGAAGTGATAACAGCCATGAAGGAAGTCGGGCGCATGATGTCCGACAGGTTAAAGGAAACCGCTATGGGCGGGCTCGCCGTAACACCGACGGGCAAAAATTTGAGTGAAAAAATTTAAATCTTTAAAGGAGGTACAGCTATGAAAAGTTTTACTTTGGGGTTGCTGCCAAGGCTTATTATCGCAATTATTCTAGGTATACTCATCGGTTCATTTATGCCAGCCCCGGTTGTTAGAATACTAGCAACTTTTAACTCCATATTCGGAAATTTCCTGGGATTCGTAATACCCCTGATAATAGTCGGATTCGTAGCGCCCGGTATCGCAGAACTCGGCACCGGTGCCGGTAAACTGCTGGGTATAACGACAGCCATAGCTTATCTTTCAACTCTGATAAGCGGGTTTTTCGCCTTTGGGGTTTCCACAACCCTGCTGCCCAGAATCATTCAGGTAAACAGCCAGTTTGCGGCTACCAATCCGGAAGAAGCCCTTTTAAAGCCCTTCTTCACCATAGACATGCCGCCCCTCTTTGGAGTTATGTCAGCCCTGGTCATAGCCTTTATTCTGGGTATAGGAATGGCAGCATTAAAAGAAAAGACCATGTATAATTTTATGTCCGAATTCCAAAAGATCGTCCAGATGGTCATTACTAAGGTTATAATTCCGCTTTTACCTGTTCATATAGCAGGTATATTCGCCAATATGACCCATGCGGGAGAAGTTGCAAGAATTCTGTCGGTGTTCGGCAAGGTGTTCGTAATAGTTATAGCATCACACCTGATCATAATACTATTCCAGTTCACGGTGGCCTGCCTCTACAGCGGGAAGAGCTTGATAAAGGCACTCAAAAACCAGATTCCCGGTTACCTGACAGCCATAGGAACCCAGTCCTCGGCAGCGACCATTCCGGTAAATCTGGAGTGCGCGAGAAACAATGGAGTATCGGAGGGTATAAGGGAATTCGTCGTACCTCTATGCGCCACCATTCATCTTTCCGGCAGCACCATAACGCTGACTACCTGCGCAATTGCGGTAATGATGCTGAACGGTATGCCGGTCACGCTGGCCAAGATGGCAGGATTCATATTAATGCTCGGTGTCACCATGGTAGCCGCTCCGGGCGTACCCGGCGGTGCGGTAATGGCGGCCCTGGGTATTCTCCAGAGCATGCTGGGCTTTAACGAAGCGCAGCTGGCACTCATGATCGCGCTCTATCTGACCCAGGACAGCTTTGGAACAGCGTGCAACGTATCCGGCGACAACGCCATCGCAATTATTGTGGATAAGATAGCCCAGCGCATGAAGTTAAAGGCGGCTTAATTAAAATCATATAACGTATTGCCCTTGTTACCGGCTCCCCGGCATGCTAAAATAGGTGCCGGGGGGTTTTTATTATGTCAAAGACGGGACTTTTGTCATTGATATGGGATGGAGAAAACTTGCTTATGCTCGATCAGAGGCTTTTGCCCGGCAAAATAAAATATAGCAAAAAGACCACCGTGGAAGAGATCTGGGATAGCATAAAGACCCTGGAAGTCAGGGGCGCTCCCGCTATTGGAGTCGCGGCGGCCTACGGGTTTTATTTTGCCGCCAGAGAGGCTCCGGATACCGATTTTGAATCCTTCTGGAAATACGTCAAGGAGAAATCGGATTACCTGGCATCCTCAAGGCCAACAGCGGTTAACCTGTTCTGGGCGCTTTCCCGGATGGAGAAAAAGGTTCTGGATTCAAGACACCTTCCGGTTTCTGAAATAAGAAGACTTGTAAGAGAGGAAGCCGAGGCGATCCACAGGGAGGACGAGGAGATCTGCCGTAAAATCGGAGAATACGGTTTGACCCTGCTTCGGGACGGTGCCGGCGTTCTTACCCACTGCAATGCGGGACAGCTCGCCACAGCCCGTTACGGAACGGCTACTGCCCCGATATATCTGGCTCATGAAAAAGGTTGGAAAATCAGGGTATTTGCTGATGAGACCAGGCCGGTAAATCAGGGCTCCCGCCTAACAGCCCTCGAGCTGAAGGAAGCGGGCATAGACGTGACGCTTATATGCGATAACATGGCGGCGATGGTTATGTCTAAGGGCTGGGTTGATGCGGTCATCGTGGGGTGCGACAGGGTTGCGGCCAACGGTGATACCGCCAACAAGATAGGTACCCTCGGCCTTTCGATACTGGCAAAATACTACGGAATACCCTTTTACGTGGCGGCTCCGACTCCGACTATCGACCTCGATACGAAGAGCGGTGAGCACATACCGATCGAGGAGAGGGATCCCGATGAAGTAACGTGCAGTTTCGGTAAGAGGACTGCTCCTGAAGGTATTAAGGTCTACAATCCGGCTTTTGACGTCACGCCGGCCGAGAATATTACGGCCTTTATAACCGAAAAGGGTATCATATACCCGCCCTATGAGGAAAATATTAAAAATTTGTTTAATCAGAAAAAGTAGCACAAAGACCTCACGGAGGTCTTTTTTTTCCTGCTTTTTCTATGATATATTAATAATAAGGGGCGATATGCCGGTAATTTCTGGGTAGAATATATTTATTATATTTACGACGTTTATAGGGGGGGTACGTTATGGAAAGATACGGGGTTATAATGGCGGGAGGCGGTGGAACCCGTTTCTGGCCCTTAAGCCGTACGTCTACTCCCAAACAGTTTCTTAACATAACCGGCGAAGACACGATGATAAACGATACCATAAAGAGAATAAAGGACCTCATTCCGCCCGAGCGGATTCTGATCGTTACCAATAAAGCTCAGGAAAAAATGTTAAAACAGGTGGTTTCGGACGAGATTCCGCAGGAAAACATCCTGCTGGAACCCGTAAGCAGAAATACCGCAGCCTGTATCGCTTATGCTTCTCTCGTAATAAAAAAAAGAAGCGGTGACGCGGTGATGGGCGTTTTCCCTTCCGATCATTACATAAAAAACACCCATGAATTTCAGAGAGTTTTAAATGCTGCTTTTAGCCTTGCAGAGAACTCTGAAAAAATGATAACCATGGGCATAACGCCTACCTTCCCCTCTACCGGCTACGGTTATATTAATTTCGACAGGGAAAAAAGCATACAGGCGGAAAATAAGACCGCCTATGAAGTAATAGAATTCGTAGAAAAACCCGACGTGCCTAAGGCAAAGGCCTATATAGAGAGCGGAAACTATCTATGGAACAGCGGTATGTTCGTCTGGAAGACTTCGGTAATTTTGTCAAGTTTCGAGCGTTTCCTTCCGAGGCTTTATAACAAACTGGCTGAAGTGGAAGAATACATAGATACCCCCAAAGAAAAAGAAGTCATCGAGAAGGTGTATCCCACCCTGCCCGACATCTCCATAGATTACGGCATAATGGAAAGAGCCGTGGATGTTGCCGTTATCCCGGGGGATTTCGGCTGGAGCGATGTAGGAAGCTGGGATTCGCTAGGCACCGTAATTCCGCCCGATGAAAACGGAAATATTACGCGGGGGGATTACGTCGACATAGGGACCAGGAACAGCATTATATACTCCAGCGGCAGGCTCATCGCCACCGTCGGACTGGAGGATATGATAGTAGTCGAGACCTGCGACGCTATTCTGGTATGCCCCAAGAAAAAAGCCCAGGAAGTTAAAAAAGTCGTGGAGCAGCTCAAAAAAATGGGAAGAGAAGACCTGCTTTAAAACAAAGGGCCCTTTCCCGGGGCCCAAATAATATGCGGGGAATTGTACCGATGAGAAATCTCGTTAAGGTTGCCGCCGTGGTGGTTTTAGCACTTATTGTGATTGCCAGATTAAAATTCGGCGTATCCTGGCGGGATGCGGTCGCGCCGGCGGGCTCCTCGGATGCTGCGAAAGCAGACGGTATAGGGGAAGCCCATAAGGGTGCCGTCGAGAACCCCACCATTACCCTTATAGCGGTGGGCGATGTCATGATGCATATAGGCCAGATATGGTCCGGCTATGATGCGAAAACCAAGCGTTTTGATTATTCGGAGTTTTTCAACGAGGCAAAACACGTTATATCATCGGCCGACCTTTCTATGGCTAATCTCGAGACGACGCTGGCGGGGCAGCGCGTAAATTTACCGGGTATCCCCGGTTCAATAGCCCCGATGAAATTGCCGACGCATTAAAAGACGCGGGTTTTGACGTTATCATGACCGCCAACAACCATTCGCTGGACAGGGGGGAAGAAGGAGTCCCGAGAACTTTAAAGGTGGTCGAGGAAAAGGGTCTCACTCCCGTCGGCATAAATAAATCCCGGGAAGACCAAAAGAACCGTTCTCAAAGAAGTCAACGACGTCAGAATCGCCTTCCTTACCTATACTTACGGCACAAACGGCATCTCACTTCCGAAGGATAAACCTTACCTGGTTAACCTCATAAATCCGGAAATAATGGTTGAGGACATAAAGTCCGCCAGAAGCGGGGCCGATGCAGTGGTGGTGTACCTTCATTTCGGGCAGGAGTACCACCGGCAGCCTTCAACAGAACAAAAAAATTGGCTCACCAACTCATAATCGCAGGAGCCGATCTGATAGCAGCAAGTCATCCTCACGTAATCCAACCGGGCGAATGGGTTGAAGTGGAAGATGCGTCGGGAAAGATTTCGAAAAAATACATAGCCTATTCCCTGGGAAATTTCATTTCGGCGCAAAATTTTCCTCATACCGACGAAGGCGTCATACTTAAGGTAACCCTGGAAAAGGACTTGGAGGAAAACCTGGTATCCGTGGTACGCGTCGAAGAAATTCCAACCTGGATTCATAAATACAGGGAAAAAGGCAGGATGAAGTATTCGGTTAAACTGGGCAAAAAAGAGAAGTGAATTATCCCCTTGCTTAAAGTTGTAGGTTCTGTTTGTTAAAAGTATAAAGAGAATTAAAATAAATACAGTTCCTTCGGGAAGGTGTGAAAAATGCGATTTAACGTAGAAGAAAAGTACAAGATTCTATTTGCGGTGCTGATAGGCAGTATCATGGGCCCCCTTGACGGTAGCGCCGTGAATGTGGCCATGCCCACGCTTTCCACGTTTTTTAATGCGGGTATGACGACCGTTAGCTGGGTATCCATGGCATACCTCTTGGTTTTGAGCGGACTTCTCCTCACCTATGGTAGGCTCGGGGATGTTATAGGATACAAGAAACTTTTTCTCCGGGGAATACTGGTATTTACGGCGGCATCCGCACTCTGTGGGCTGTCGCCCTTTATAGGGTTTTTGATACTGGCGAGGGCTCTTCAGGCAGCCGGAGCGGGAATGATGATGGCCGTGGCCCCCGCTATCATTACCACCACCTTTCCCCGGCGGGAGAGGGGAAAGGCTCTGGGGTTTAATGCCGTCGCAGTAGCAACCGGGATGTCAATAGGTCCTTCTGTAGGGGGATTTCTGCTTAATGCACTGGGCTGGAGGTCAATATTTTTAATAAACATACCTATAGGAATCGGGGGATACCTGTGGGCGAAAAAGGTTCTTCCCGCCGGTCAGAGCCTTAAGCATGCAAAATTTGACGTCCCTGGAGCTGTCTTGGGCCTTTCCTTTTTGACGGCGCTGCTCCTTTACATCAGCAAAGGCCAGGAACTGAGCTGGTCATCGTTATATGCGCGTTCGCTGGTTGTGATATCGCTCGTGTCTTTAGCGGCTTTCGTAATGCACGAAAAAAGAGCAGAAGATCCGATGCTGGACCTGAAGCTCTTCTCCAACCGCACGTTTACCGCCGGGAATTTGAGCTGTCTTCTCAATTTTACAGCCCAGTACATAATGGTTTTCCTGACGCCCTTTTACCTTGACCGTGCGGGTTTTTCACCCAGCCAGGTAGGCGGTATAATGACTGCTTTTCCTTTGACGGTGCTTTTTGTAGCTCCCCTGAGCGGCATGCTGTCCGATAGGTTGGGTTCCTTGCTCCTCAGCACCATGGGTGCTTTTACATGCGCGGCAGCACTTTTTTTAATGGGCGGTCTTGGACTTGACTCCGGTACACCGGATGTGGTCTGGAGGCTGATGCTCTTCGGAATAGGTAACGGGCTTTTTCAGACGCCTAACAACAGTTCCGTTATGGGCAGTGCGCCCATGAACCGCCAGGGAGTGGCGTCAGGTGTGCTGGCCACCATGAGAAACGTGGGTATGGTAGTGGGAGTGGCCGTTGCAAGCGGCTTTTTTTCGGCTCGTAACAGTTACTACATGACGATTCTTCCCTATTCGGGCCAGGCGTTGCTGGACGCTGCTTTTATAAGGGCTTTAAGAGATGCGTATTTTCTGGCGGCGTTTATCGACCTCTTATGCATGCTGGCTTCCTCGGTAAGGGGAAAATCGACTTATAGCGATGAAAATCGAAAAACTGAAAAAAGCCGCTAAGCAGCGCAGAACCCTCTAATTAAAAAATACGGCCTATTACGGCCCATATTTTTTTTAATTCGGAGTGCCGTTGCCGCAAAGATATGCGTAAAAATTTTTGAAAGAGAACTCATATAACTCCCTTTTTGTAAATATTTTAGTAACGAGCGCAAAAAGGGGGATAGTTATGAGTGCATCCTGGTGGAAAATTTTCCGGATTAAGGGTTCTGCAGTTATATTTGTTGTTCTTACGGCGGTAACCTTTTTAATCTTTGGGAGAGCGAACCGGGTACTGCCGGTTTTTTGGGCGCGATCCCCACTGGCCGGTAAAACCGTGGTGATCGACCCGGGTCACGGGGGCATAGACGGGGGGACATATCACAAAGACGGCACTCTTGAAAAGCACATAAACCTTGCGGTGGCCACCAAACTGAAAGGCGTTCTGGAAAAGAGCGGGGCGAAGGTGGTAATGACGCGCACGAAAGACGAATCCCTGGATCACAGGAACAATAAGAGTAATTCCCGCCACAAAAGGGATCTCATCGCAAGGGTGGACATAATCAACGAAGTTAAACCGGACATTTACCTCAGCCTCCACGTAAATGCTGAAAGGGGTTCGCCGGCAACGCGGGGCCCGATGGTCTTTTATTACATAGAAGATGAAGAAAGTAAGAGGCTCGCCGAGTTAATACAAGCTCAACTGGAAGAAGCATATAAATCGGCGGGACAGGAAGTCAGGAAGAGAAGACCTTTCGCCAACTCTTCGCTTTTTTTGCTGTGCAATGCCAGAGTTCCGGGGGTTATAGTAGAACTGGGATTTATGACAAACGCTGCTGACCGGCGGCTTTTGCAAAACGCAGATTTTCAGTATAAACTATCTAGCGCCATCGAACGGGCGCTAAGGGAATATTTTTGATGTTCTTTTTTTATTTTTTTGTGTTATAATAAATAAAGCGTTATAATAAAAAAAAAAGCATTATGTACGCGGGTGATCGAATGAACGACAAACTGAAAAAAGAGATCGTGGATTGGATAAAATCTATAGCCTTTGCGCTGGTCATAGCCCTTGCCATAAGAGCATACATTTTTGAGCCCATGATAGTGCCGACGGGTTCTATGATACCAACTATCAATATCGGCGACAGAATTCTGGTTAATAAATATATTTATAGGTTCGAACCTATAAAGAGGGGAGACATCGTAGTCTTCAAGTACCCGGATGATCCCAGGCAGCCCTATGTCAAACGTGTGATAGGATTGGGCGGCGATGTAGTGGAGATAAGGGACGGGAAGCTGTACATAAACGACAGCCCCGTAGATGAGCCATATATAAACGAGCCCATGATAGGCAGTTACGGGCCTTATAAGGTGCCGGAGGGGCACTATTTCATGATGGGGGATAACAGGAATAATTCTAAAGACAGCAGGTTCTGGGAAAACAAATACCTACCCAGAAAGCTGGTGATCGGGAAGGCCGTATACCGTATATGGCCTCCCGGCAGGATAGGTAGATTAAAATAACAGCCGTGCGAATTCATTCGCACGGCTGTTATTTTTTAAAACGCTTTAAACATTTGCTTACTTGTTCCGCATATCGGACATTTGTCCGGGGCCTCATTCAGGACCGTATAGCCGCACACCGGACAGATATAAACAGCTTTTAATTCTATATCCTTGCCCTGTTTTGCGGCATTCTGGGCATCTTTGAATAGTTTAGCGTGGATTTTCTCTGCTTCCAGCGCGTAATGGAAAGATTTTTCTGCCCCCGTTTCATTCTGGAACCGGGCAGTATTTAGGTAGACGGGATACATCTGCTCTACTTTGTGTAGTTCGCCGTTAATCGCGCCCTGCAGGTTATCAACAGTTTTCCCGACGCCGAAAACGGCACCGGCAGCAACCGTGGCATCGCTTATTCCTCCGTCGAGCTCACGGAAATGATTGTTGGCATGCACTCTTTCGGCATAGGATATAGCTTCAAAGAGTCTCGCGATGTTTTTGAATCCTTCCTTTTCTGCTATCTCCCCCCACAGCAGGTACCTCATGTGAGCCATGCTTTCTCCGCCGTAGGCGGAACGTAGAAAATCCGCAGTCATTGCATTTTTTACGGGCATTTTTATACCTCCTTTAAATTTATAGTTGCCAAGTGTTAACTATTAAATTCATATGAGTCATCACTCCCTTTATATTCTACCCGAGTGTGATATGCCATAGTTTCGTTCAATAGTTTTTTATTTCTGGGTAGGTTACCCCAAGGCAAAGAAGAGATATCAAAAAGCAAAGAAGCGTAATTAGAAAGCTGATCCAAAACAACTACAGGCATAGAACCAATTGCAGCATGATAAGCAGCGATAAAACCTTAACGCCTCAACAGGAGTCAGTCATTCCATTCATGTTTTTAAAGCGCAACCTTATTTTAAATACCAATAGCAGTGAACTGATAAAGAGGTAATTTATTTTTAAAAATAGAGGCATAAGCTTCTGGAGGCAGAGCCGACTGATCGGTGATATACTTTACATCGATCTGCCAGAACTGCAAAAGTAGAGAAATCTGCTGCAAAGTGGCGGGAACCGTTAACTGTCCGTATTTACGGCAACGTATACCATAGTGCCTTCTTATGTTTCGAATAGTAAAAGGAGAAAGATTAACATTAAAGGTATTTTTAATAAATAGAGCCAGTCTTTTAGAGCCCATTTAGTTTCTTTTGCCAAAGCAACGACCAAATTTTCAATATGCTCAGGCGTCCTGTTGGGCATGCGAGATTTAGGGCCTCGTTTTTTGATGCAGGCCGATATATCGCCGTTTGAAAGCCTGAAACGCTCTGCTATTTTATGGATCCATCTTGTAGAAACACCTAAAATTTTAGCGGTTTCCTTAATGGAATGGGACTCTAGCAAAGAGATAGTAATTTGAGCGATAGCCTGGGGATTACCCGAAGCTTTAAGTTTTTGGTATAATATCATTGGGTGGTGTACATGCTTAATGGGTTTTTGTTCTGCCATATCCATAATGCCCCAGAGATACCCACCTTTTGTAATGTCTTTTTTACTTTAATAAAGTAGTGCGAACGAAACTCTGGCTCATCTACAAATAACTACAAAAATTATATTGACAGCAGTTTAATCCACTGGTATAATCAAAAAAATTGAATATTATTAAGGTTAAAAAACCTCTTATCAAGAGTGGTGGAGGGACTGGCCCGATGAAACCCGGCAACCGTTAGAAGCTCTGCTTCTAAAATGGTGCCAATTCCTGCAAAACGTTAAGCGTTTTGAGAGATAAGAGGAAGGCGGTCAAAAAACCCTCTTCTTATCGAAGGGGGTTTTTTTTATACAAAACCGGAGGAGGGATCATGTATGACAAATTTCAGATTCAACACATTGGCCGTTCACGCCGGACAGGAGGCAGACCCCGTTACAGGTTCCATGGCGGTACCCATCTATCAGACTACTTCCTATATATTCAAAAGCACCGAACATGCGGCAAATCTGTTCGCCCTGAAAGAGGAAGGGCACATATATACCCGCATCTCGAATCCCACTCAGGATGTGCTGGAAAAACGTATTGCCGCTCTCGAAGGCGGTGTGGGGGCACTCGCGCTTTCTTCCGGCCAAGCGGCCATAGCCGGTGTCATAATGAGTATCGCCAAGGCCGGCGATGAAATCGTTTCTTCCAGCAATCTGTATGGCGGGACGTACAGCCTGCTGTCATCGACATTAAAACGGCTGGGCATACAAGTAAAATTTGTTGACCCCCGGGACCCGGCTAATTTTAGAAAGGCAATAGGACCCCGGACCAGAGCCCTTTATGGGGAAATAATCGGCAACCCGAAGATAGACATTCTGGATGTGGAAGAAGTGGCAAGAATAGCCCACGAGGCGGGTATACCCCTTATTGTGGACAATACTTTCGCTACGCCCTACCTCTGCAGGCCGTTTGAATTCGGTGCCGACATAGTGGTGCACTCTGCCACGAAATTTATCGGCGGGCACGGCACATGTATAGGGGGGATTATTGTCGATTCGGGGAAGTTCGACTGGACAAATGGCAAGTTCCCCGAATTTACCGAACCGGACCCCAGCTACCACGGCGTAGTATATACCGAAGTCTTCGGAAAAGCCGCCTTTATAGCCAAGGCAAGAACCCAGTTCCTCAGAGATATGGGAGCATGTATCAGCCCCTTCAATGCCTTTTTACTGCTGCAGGGCCTGGAGACACTCCACGTGAGAATGCAGCGCCATGTGGAAAATGCTCAAAAAGTAGCGAAATTTTTAAAAGATCATCCGAAAGTGGCCTGGATCAATTACCCGGGGCTTACGGAGTCCCCATATCACGCGCTGGCTCAAAAATACATGCCTAAGGGGGCCGGTGCCATATTAACTTTTGGAATTAAAGGCGGGCTTGAGGCAGGCAAAAGATTCATAGAAAACGTGAGGCTGTTTTCTCATCTTGCAAACGTGGGCGACGCAAAGTCTCTGGTGATACACCCGGCCAGTACCACCCATCAGCAACTCGACCCGGAAGAGCAGCTGGCCGCAGGGGTTACTCCCGATATGATAAGGCTCTCCATCGGCATTGAGGATATTGATGACATATTGGAAGACCTGGAAAGAGGCCTTGCCGCTATTTAATTTTCCCCAGGGAGGATGGCCATGATCGTTAAAAAGCGGTTTTTTTCCTTTACTAAAGAAGAGATTCAGTTTACTACCGAAAGCGGATATACTTTCGATGCCCTTCAGGTGGCCTATGAGACCTACGGGCGGTTAAACCGGGAAAGGGATAACGCCATCCTAGTGCTGCACGCCTTAACCGGAGACGCCCACGCGGCAGGGTTTTACACCAGCCGGGACCCAAAGCCCGGCTGGTGGGACCCGATGATCGGCCCCGGCAGGGCACTGGACACGGATAAATATTTTGTCATTTGCTCCAATGTGCTGGGAGGATGCGGCGGAACCACCGGTCCCACTTCCATTAATCCACGAACCAAGGCTCCCTACGGCATAGGCTTTCCTCCCATAAATATACGGGATATGGTGAGATTACAAAAAATTTTGCTGGATAACCTGGGGATAAAAAAATTGAGGATGGCAATCGGCGGCTCCATGGGGGGCATGCAGGCTCTCGAATGGGCGGTGACCTTCCCCGATTCTGTGGAAACTGTAGTGGCTATAGCCGCGACACACGAACTTTCTCCCCTCGCTATTGCTTTCAATTACGCCGGTATAAAGGCTATAGAAAACGATCCCCTTTGGAGAAACGGGAATTATTACTCCTCCGGTCAGCCGGTCAAAGGTCTTATGCTTGCTCGGATGATTGGCACCCTTACTTACAAAAGTGACGAACTTTTCAAGCGTAGGTTTTCCAGAAAAATGGACCCTGAAAGGGGACTATTTCAGGTGGAAAGCTACCTCGAACACCAGGGAGAAATTTTTGTCAACCGCTTCGACGCAAATACTTACCTCTGCCTGCTGAAGGCTATGAACCGCCATAACATAGCGGAGCCTTACGGTTTGCTGGAAAGGGCTCTGAGGCGGATAAAAGCAAAGGTTTTTATGGTTGGGATAGATACAGATATGCTTTATCCTCCTGTCGATATGCGGAGTTTTATCCAGCGGTTGAATACGGCCGGCGGGTACGGAGAATACAGGGAAATAAAATCGTATCAAGGCCACGATGCTTTCCTGGTGGATTTCGACCAGTTGGCTCCCATTGTAAGGGAAATCCTTAAAAATACACGCACAAAAACCCTATTAAATGAATCCCCGTTGGTCTGATGGGGGCATTGCACCCAAATCCCCATTCTCGCCGGAGGACAAAGGGGTAGTCTTAAACTTAATTCTACTAGTGACGATAATCTACAAGGTGAATTATTATAAAAATAACCACGAATTTAGGACATAAGGGGTTGCATTTTTTAAAAGTTTAGGGTATAATAAATCTTGCGTTTGAGGTTAAGCCTCGAGCGTGGTGCTCAGCTGAGAAAAGTGGGGACGTAGCTCAGCTGGGAGAGCGCTACATTCGCATTGTAGAGGCCGTGGGTTCAAATCCCATCGTCTCCACCAAAAATATGCGGGCGCGTAGCTCAGTGGTATGAGCGCTTGACTCACATTCAAGAGGTCGCAGGTTCGATCCCTGCCGTGCCCACCAAAATAAAATAGTTCTTTTAGTGGGGCTATAGCTCAGTTGGGAGAGCGCTTGAATGGCATTCAAGAGGTCAGGGGTTCGAATCCCCTTAGCTCCACCAAAATTTTGTACAAAAAACGCTGGTTTTCCGGCGTTTTATTTTTTTTTTCAATTTTTATATTGCAATTATCGCCTGATATTGCTAAAATAAAAAGTAATCCGCTAAATATTAAGCGCATGCCGAAAAACCGGCAGAGATAATTCGGATATAGGGGAGGATTAACCGTGAGGAGAGGTAGAGGAATTGTCTGGTGTATTGTAATTCTTATAATACTTTCGTTTGCCATACCGGTCTTCGGAGACGGAGGGCAAGGAGCTGAAAAACCCGAGCACTACGGGTTCTGGTCGCTGCTACCACCGGTCATAGCCATCAGTCTTGCAATAATCACGAAAGAAGTGCTCAGTTCCCTAGTGATCGGTATTATGGTGGGCGCCATGACCCTGACCGGAGGAAACGTGATTGAGGCCTTTAAGAAGGCGATGGAAACCCTTATCAACACCGCTGGTGACCCATCCTGGAACTTCAGGGTGCTCGTATTCATAATGCTCCTGGGTTCTATAATAGGCATGATCTCCAGGGCGAACGGCCCCCAAGCCTTCGGGCGCTGGGCCGAGAAAAACATAAAAAGCAGGAGCCTCTCGCTTTTCATAACCTGGATCCTGGGAGTATTGATATTTATGGATGACTACTTCAACTGTATGACCGTGGGTACAGCTCTCAGGCCGGTAACCGACAGATTCAAGGTATCCAGGGCAAAGCTTTCGTTCATTATCGATTCCACGGCAGCGCCTGTATGCACCCTTGTACCCATTTCCACATGGGTCGCCTATGTGGCATCCCTCATGATGCCGCTTTTTGAGCAGTACAAATTGAACCTGAACCCCTACACCGTATACATGCAGATGATCCCTTACGATTTTTACCCGTGGCTCATTGTGCTTATGGTCCTGGTTACGTCGTTTACCAATCTGGAATACGGACCTATGGCCCGGGCGGAACGCAGGGCTCTTTCCGGTGAGGGCCTCTGGGATACAAGCATCACGAAAACCCCGCCGGGAGACGAATTCGAGAGCATGGAAAAATCCGAAAAGGGCTCCGCGATAGACATGGTCGGTCCGTTAGTAGGATTGATAGTAATCATGCTGCTGTGTATGGCCTACACCGGTGGGTTTTTTGAAGGCAAAGCCGGCTTTTTCCAGGCAGTGATGAATTCCGATTCGGCCACAGCCCTCGTCTGGGGAGCCACTATAACCCTGATCCTTACGGCTGTTTTCTATTCGGTCCGAGGTGTCGTACGGCTAAAGGATTCAATGGAAGCGGTTATACAGGGAGCAAAGTCGATGACGGTGGCGCTTTTCATCCTATCACTGGCTTGGACCATAGGCAGCATATGTAAAGAAGTGGGAACGGGGATATATGTTTCCAGCATCATGTCCGAAACCTTCCCAGCATGGGCAGTACCTTTTACCCTCTTTATCTTAAGCGCTTTTATAGCGTTTTCAACCGGTACTTCTTGGGGCACATGGGCCATAATGATCCCGATAGCCATACCTCTGGCAGTGGCTATGAAGATTAATATACTGCCGTGCGTGGCGGCTGTAATTTCCGGAGGTGTTTTCGGGGACCACTGCTCTCCGATTTCCGATACCACGATTATGTCTTCGACAGGCGGCGCGTGTCCGCATATAGAACACGTAAACACCCAGCTGCCCTACGCCCTCACCGCTGCAATCACCTCTGCTATAGGATTTTTGATTTTAGGCTTCTTTGACCACCCGATTATTGTATGGCTGATAACGATAGTAATGTTCTTCGGCGTGGTTTATATTATGCACAAGGTGTGGGGCGGAGAGGTCATCGAAGAACCTCAAAAGACATTGCAGAAGACATTGCCGGCAGGTCAGGATTTATAACGCAGGGAAAGGGGGTTCTCCTCTGGAGGAACCCCCTTTATGATTTTGGGAAGGCTTTGGACCTAATTTGGATCGAATCTTGAACAAAAATAACAAAATTTTGACATGCATATATTATTGTGTTATATTATAACTGTATAATTGTGTAACTGTTTACAAACAGGAGGATACTATGGCATCAGATGAGATCAAAAAGGTATCGCTTGCCGTAATAAGAAGACTTCCCAAATACCATAAATTCTTGGGCGAGCTTTTGCAGAAAAATGTCGAAAGAGTCTCGTCCCATGAGATGGGTCGTATCCTAGGTTTTACAGCCTCTCAGATTAGGCAGGATCTGAATAATTTTGGAGAATTCGGTCAGCAGGGTTACGGCTACAATGTCGAACAGCTGTATAATGAGCTTGCGAAAATTCTAGGGCTGAATACTGAACATAAGATGGTGATCGTAGGGGCCGGTAAACTGGGACAGGCCCTTGCCGGTTACGGTGATTTCGAACGGCATGGATTTAAAATTCTGGCTCTGTTTGATGTGAATCCCGACCTTATTGGAAAAAGTATCCGTGGCATCCCTGTACACGACATAAATGATATAATTTATTTTATAAATGAAAACGAAGTAGACATTGCGGTGATCACTGTGCCCCGGGAAAACGCCCAGGAGGTAGCTGATACTTTGAGTAAAACCATGATAAAAGGGATATGGAATTTCGCCCCCATCGAAGTTAAAGCCGGTCCCGGGGTAATCGTGGAAAACGTGCTCCTCCTCGACAGCCTTTTAACTTTAAGTTACAGGATGAATGAGAGCAGGGTGAAGGAGCGGATTGCAACGCAGAAAAATTCATGAAGAATAAAAATTTGCCGTTGACTGGGTGAGTCAATAGGCCGTCTTCCCTGGATGAATATATGAAAACCGGATTTAAATATCCGGTTTTTTTACATTTCTGTTACGTTTTATAATTTGAGGAGGATTTAGGGTTTTAAAGTCGAAACTTGTTATAGTAGACAAAAGGAGTTTACTTCGCACTAACAAACAGCAGGAGGTTTTTTGCATGTTTAAGAAAATCGCTATCGCACTTTTAGCGATACTTTTTTTGCACACCACCGTATATGCGGCTCTACCTGCGGAGCCTATCGAAATCTACATTAACCAGAAAAAGATAGTATCCGACGTGGCGCCTATAATTTACAAAGACAGGACTCTGGTACCTCTGAGGGTGATCTCCGAAAATCTTGGTGCTGCTGTCCACTGGGACGCCGTACAGCGCACCGTCAGAGTGGTTTCTGGAAAGACGCTGATAGTTCTCAAAATAAACGATACCAAGGCTTTTATAAACCAAACACCGGTCACACTAGACGTGCCTCCAATGATAATTAAAGACAGGACCATGGTACCCCTGAGGTTTATAGGAGAATCGCTGGGGGCAAAAGTGTCCTGGGACGGTGTCAGAAGAAGGGTCGATGTAATCAAGTATTCTCCCCAGATTCTGGATTTTTCGTATAGTACTGTAAACGAAGTCCCGGCCGTAGTGATAAAAGGCAACGTGCCTCTGGAATATTCGGTGGCCCAGTCGGAGGCAGAAAACGCGGTCGTAGTCGACATAAAGGCCGAATTGAAGACCAATAAGAACATCTTGAATGTACACGACAATTATGTGGACAGGGTAATTGCGGAAGTTTTGGAAACAGAGTCTCCGGCGAGCCGTTTTGTGGTAGAAATTAAAGAAGGAGTTTCCTTCGATATTTTAAGAATGGATGGGCAGAACTCTTTGGCAATAGTCTTTCGAAATGCCCTCACCGGTATAGAGTTCGAGGGAGGAGAAGACCTTATCGCCACGTTGAGGACTTTGGGGCCCGCTAAATACAACCATTTCACCCTCGGCACGCCGGAAAAAGGCGATTACAGGCTGGTATTGGATATATTCGGCGCAAGGCTTTCGGCATCAGCGCCCGAAGTACCCGAGAATGACTACGTTAAAAGCGTGCGGGTGAGCCAGTTTTCGACAAACCCCGATACAGTAAGGGTCGTCTTCGACCTGAAGACGGACGTCCATTATCAGGTTTATAAAGACGGGAGTAACATCACGGTGAACTTTTCTCCCACCGGCAACCCTCTCAAAGGCAGGATCATCGTGATTGACCCTGGCCACGGCGGCTCGGACCCCGGAGCAGTATATTCAGGGGTTAACGAAAAAGATTTGAACCTCGATATCGCTCTTAGATTAAAAAAGCTCCTGGAAGAAAACGGGGCGAAAGTGCTGATGACCAGGGAGACCGACATTTACGTAAACCTGTACACCAGGGCAGGTATTGCAAATGAAGCGGGGGCAGATTTGTTCGTAAGCATTCATAATAATTCCATCAATAACCCTGCAATTTCGGGGACCCAGACCCTGTACTACCCGACGCCGGAAAAGAAGGCTTTTGCTCAGACCATCCATAAAGCTGTTGTTGAAACTCTGGGCCTTCCGGACAAGGGCCTGATAGAAAGGCCCAACTTGGTAGTCATCCGGGAGACCAAGATGCCTTCAGCACTGGTGGAAGTCGCTTTCATGAGCAGTAGCCACGACCTTGGGCTACTGCGGACGGAGGCGTTTAGGCAAAAGGCCGCCGAAGGAATATTTAAAGGCATTTTCAATTACCTTTCGGGTCAATAAACTTTGTTGACACAAAAACCCGGGTTTGATATGATACACTTGAATCTCGATAAGGGGGTTGAGTTTTGACTCCACTGCTAGGCTATTTATTCATTTTTATCGCTCGGGTTTGTGACGTTTCTCTTTCAACGTTAAGAACCTTGATGGTTGTTAGGGGTCACCGGATGCAGGCGGCTGTAATGGGCTTTTTTGAGGTGATTATTTACATAACGGCTTTAAACCAGGTTGTAGGGAAACTGGGCGACCCATTAAACCTGATTGCTTATGCATTGGGTTTCGCCACAGGCAATTACGTTGGCAGCCTGCTGGAAGAAAAATTGGCTCTCGGCCTCACAACGGTACAGGTCATTACGCAGAACCCCGAACTTCCAGAAAAAATCAGGAGCCGGGGATTTGGTGTAACTATGCTTCAGGGCATGGGAAAAGAAGGAACACGTCACGTGCTCGTCATATATCTGGCACGAAAAAACGTTCCGGCTCTGATCAACCTCATAGAAAGCGAGGACGAATCGGCATTTATCACCATAATGGATATGAAGTCGGCTAAAGGGGGATACTTTAAACAGGCAAAGTGACCCTCAGGCATAAAAAACCTCTTCTTAAATATATATTAATTAAGATGTATACTTTAAGAGGAGGTTGTTTTATGCCCAAGAGGGTTGCGGCGCTTATTTTGATCCTCATTCTTATTTTCAGCATTACAGCCTGCGGGCTGCAGAAAAAAGACAGCGGCGACGCTTCATCCCAAGAGTCGGAACCTGTCCAGGAAACGCAGGCTAACATGCGCAGGACAGTGTTTTATTTTGTAAACGAACACGATCTTCTGGTACCGGTCACCAGGGATATACCCTGGGTTGAGGGAATAGCCAAATCCGCTCTGGAAAGCCTTGTGGACACGCCCGAGATAAGAGCCGAGCTTGAGCCCAAAGGCCTTAAGCCCCCTCTACCTTCGGGAACCAAAGTGCTGGGCATGACGATAAGGGACGGCATTGCAAAAGTTGACTTCAGCAGGGAATTTCTAAATCTGAACGGGAAAACCGCAGAGCAGAACGCTATAAAGGCTGTAGTATATACCCTAACGGAATTTCCCTCGGTCCAGAAAGTCCAATTAATGGTAGAAGGTAAACCTTTAAAAAAATGCCCTAACGGTACGATTTTGAAAGACGAACTCCAGCGTGAAAAGATCAATCTGGAACCGGGTGCCGCAGCTGAGGGTAATAATATGGTTCCTGTGATGCTGTATTTCAGAGGAAGCAGCAGCGACGGAAATTTTACCTATTACGTGCCGGTTACGCGAATGGTGAAAAAGAGCGATAACCTCATGAAAACAGCACTGGAAGAACTCATCAAAGGACCGGTGCAGGGAATGGGTTTGAGTTCGGTCATACCCGCCGACACAAAGGTGCTTGATGTCAGCCTGAAGGAGAATGAGGCGATTGTCAATTTTTCCAAAGAGATCGAGGGCTATGGTGGCGGTGTTGACACCGAACAGGCGCTGGTAAATACCGTAGTGCTGACTCTTTCGGAATTTCCCGGAGTGGAGAAGGTAACCATTCAGGTGGAGGGTAAAAGCGGGGTTTTGCCCGAAGGTACCATTCTGGATACGCCCATTTTGAAACCGGCGTATATAAACCCCGCCAATATATGATATAGTTTTAGAGAGGATGGTATTTTTTGGCGAGAGCTGACGGCAGAGAATTCGACGAGATAAGACCTGTAAACATTATACGCCGCTTCAATAAATACGCCGAAGGGTCTGTTCTTATTGAAGCGGGTGATACAAAGGTAATATGTACCGCAACCGTCGACGAAAAAGTACCGCCTTTCTTGAGAGGTAAAGGGCAGGGATGGGTAACGGCCGAATACTCCATGCTCCCAAGGGCCACGGAAATTCGGAATATCAGGGAAAGCTTGAAGCCCAGCGGGAGGACCATGGAAATCCAGAGGTTGATCGGTAGGGCCATGAGATCTGTGGTTGATCTTGCAGCTTTGGGTGAGAGGACCGTATGGCTGGACTGCGATGTAATCCAGGCCGATGGGGGTACCCGTACGGCGGCTATCACCGGTGCCTTTGTAGCCCTGGTGGATGCTTTCAAGTATTTAAAGGACAACGGAATCATTGAAGTTATTCCGGTTAACAGTTTTGTGGCTGCAGTAAGTGTGGGCATTGTCGACGGCGAAAAGTTGCTGGACCTGAATTTTGAGGAGGACTGCAGAGCCCAGGTTGATATGAATGTGGTGATGACCGACAAGGGGCAACTTGTAGAGGTCCAGGGTACCGGAGAAGCTTTTCCTTTCACCCGCCAGGATCTGAACGATATGCTGGATCTGGCCCAAAAAGGTGTTTTTGAGCTGATTTCCATCCAAAAACAAGTTTTAAGCGACGTAGTCGACGAGGTTGGAAAAAATGATGGATCTGGTAATAGCAACTAAGAATAGAGGTAAACTAAAAGAATTTAAAGAAATGCTTTCCGATATACCCTTGAATATAATTTCACTTTTAGACTTTCCGGGGATCGAAGTTGAGGAAAGCGGCAGCACTTTTGAAGAAAATGCGGTCATGAAAGCGAAAAAAGTCTTAGAGCTGACCGGTATCGCGTCCCTTGGCGATGATTCAGGTCTTGAAGTGGCCGCTCTGGGAGGCAGGCCCGGAGTGCATACAGCCAGGTTTGCAGGTCCCGGAGCCGGCGACGTAGACAATATAAATAAGCTGCTGAACGAGCTCAAGGGCGTTCCCTGGGAAAAAAGGCAGGCGAGATTTGTTTGCTGCCTGTGCTTTGCATTACCCGACGGAAGGGTTTTTGTGGAGTACGGTTACTTGAAAGGGCTTATTACCTTTGAGCCCAGAGGTACCATGGGATTTGGGTACGATCCTGTTTTTTTTGTACCCGAGCTGGGGAAAACCCTAGCTGAGGCCACCCCTGAGGAGAAAAACGCCGTGAGCCACCGGGCGAGGGCCACAGAAAAAATCAGAAAGCACATACTTCAATGCACCAGAGGTTGAAGCGGAGGGGCGACATTTGAGAATCGGAGTATTTAGCGATACGCACGGTTTTCTACATTTTATAGATAAAGCCATGAAAGTTGTGGAACCTGTGGATTTGATCTTGCATGCAGGAGACATATCGGCCGACGCTGATTACATCAGGGAAGCGTATAATTACAGGGTTTACGGGGTGTCAGGCAACTGCGACACCGGTTCCGACTATCCGGGTGAGAGGCTGATCCAATTGGAAGGTAAAAAGATACTTCTCACCCACGGCCATGCGTATCGTGTAAAACACGGGTATGAAAGGCTATTGGCCAGGGCAAAGGACCTTTCTGCCGATGCGGTGGTTTTCGGTCATACCCACTGTCCGGAAAATACGCGCGTGGGAAATGTCCTGATTTTCAACCCCGGCAGTCTTGCCCTTCCAAGGTGTGGCACGGGAAGGACTTTCGGTGTGCTTGAGATACGGGACGAGGATATAAAAAGCTCCATAAAGGAGCTTTGAAAAAAGCGAGGGAGGGTTTGAGCTTATGGGGAAAATCTTATTCGGGGCCAAGGTTTCCGAAAAGCACCTCATAAAAACGCGCGAAGTCGCCCCCGACTGGAACATAGTCATAAGCGAAAACCCCGAGGAAAAAATAAAAGAGATAAAAGACGCTGAAGTTTACGTGGACTGGGGATTCAACTTTGAAAGGCAGCTTGTTGAGGCTGCCGAACGGCTAAAATGGATCCAGTCGCTGAGCGCCGGTGTTGAACGCTTGCCCTTTGATCTGGTCAAGGAAAAGGGCATAATTGTAACCAATACCAGCGGAATTCATAAAGTGCCAATTTCGGAGCTGGTGTTCGGCTACATGCTCATGTTTGCCAGAGGGCTGAACCGGTTTTACGAACAGCAGAAAAATAAGATTTGGAATAAAAAAGTAAATACTACGGAGCTATTCGAAAAGACTTTGGGAATAGTGGGGACCGGTAATATCGGCAGCGAGATAGCAAGGCTGGGAAAGGCTTTCGGCATGAAAGTGATCGGCCTTCGCAGGAGCGGCAGGATAAAAGGAGATTACGATGAGATGTACGGCAGCAGTTCTCTGAAAGAACTCCTGTCGAAGTCCGATTTCGTGGTGTGCGCTGTCCCTCTTACTGTCGAGACCCGTCACCTGTTTAGAGAAGAACACTTCAGAGCCATGAAGCCTACAGCTTATTTCATAAACATAGCCCGGGGCGCCGTGGTTGACGAGAGTGCTCTTATAAAGGCACTGAAAGAAGGCTGGATAGCGGGAGCGGCCTTAGATGTATTTGAGGAAGAGCCCCTGCCGCCGGAAAGTCCTTTGTGGGGAATGCCCAACGTCATAATAACTCCACACATAGCAGGCAGCTCCGACCGTTACATGGAAAGAGCCATGAAAGTGGTGAACGAAAACCTGGAAAGATACCTGAAGAATGAGCGATTGATAAATGTCGTCGACCTGGACAGGGGATACTGATAATATGCCCGGTTTGATAAAACCGGGCTTTAATTTTGATTACATAAAAAGCAGGAAATGGCATAAATATGAAGAATAGTAAAAATATGTAAAATAAAATTATTTCCGTCAAGGGCAAACCGTCGAAAGGTAGGGACGCAAAGCCACGGGCCTACGAAGAGACAAGCTCTTCATAGCAGCCGGGCTGCCGGGGTTTAAAATAGATTATAGGATTGTAAAAGACTACCTTTCCAGTGTCCGGCAGAGGTAGTTTTGTTTTAAGTTTAATCGGAATTTGGAGGTGCGCAGGTGAGAAAAGATGGGCTTACGGCAGTTTACGAATTCGAGGACATAGTTGGTCAAAGCCGTGCGATAAAAAAGGCAATAGAAGCGGCAAAGAAAATAGCATCAAGCGATTCAACGGTGCTTATTTACGGGGAAAGCGGCACCGGAAAGGAACTTTTCGCTCAGGCTATACACAATGCTTCCAGGAGAAAGGATGGTCCTTTCGTACCTGTGAATTTTGCCGCATTACCAAGTAATCTGCTTGAAAGCGAACTTTTCGGCTACGAAGAGGGTGCGTTTACCGGGGCTAAGAAAGGGGGAAAACCCGGCCTGTTCGAGGAGGCCGATGGCGGCACAATTTTTCTTGACGAAATAGGCGATGCGCCGCAGGATTTTCAGGTGAGGCTTTTAAGAGTCCTACAGGAGAAGAGAATAATCAGGGTCGGAGGGCTTAAGGCAATACAGTTGGACGTGAGGGTTATAGCTGCTACGAACAAAGATCTCTGGAAAAAAGTTAAGGAGGGCTCTTTCAGGCAGGATCTTTATTACAGGCTGAGCGTTCTACCGCTGTATGTCCCACCGCTGAGGGAAAGGAAAGAGGACATTTTGGTATTACTGGGATTTTATCTGAAAAGGTATACCGATGGAAGGATTACGAATGCATGGGATTTTTTTGAAGAAGATACCCTTGATTACCTGCTTTCGTACGAGTGGCCGGGGAATGTGAGGGAACTTGTAAATCTGGTGGAGTACCTGGTTAGCGTAAAGGATGAGACGACCAGGATCGCCATCGAGGATTTGCCATCACACATGATCTCCGGGATATTGAGCGCTGCAAGCGATCTGAGTGTAAAGGAAAAAAGGGAAGCAATGATATGGATCATGAAGAAAATAAAAGAGAACGACGGCATCGGCCGGAGGGCTCTGGCTGAAATGGCCAAGAGAGAGAACTGGAATTTGGGAGAGGGTATTATAAGGAGAATGATGAAACAGATGGAGCGGGACGGCCTGATTGAATTGAAAATAGGAGCTAAAGGCGCCGTACTGACGGGAAAGGGAAAAGCGTTGCTTGAAATGGTCGAGAACGGCGGAAAATGGGAAGAAGGGATGTAAAGGGCTTCCCTGCCCTCTCCCTGTTTGTCCATCGCGATTGCACCACAATGTTCAGGATGAACGTCCTGAAACTACGAGAAATGGTTTTTGACAAGCTTGAAGGAGCCTATCGCGGTCATTATAAATCCAATTACGGGCAGGATTAGCGATTGGAAGAATTTTTGCATCGCCGGGCTTTTGTATATTAATGGAACTACAGGTATCCTGACGGCGGAATTAAATCCTTCAATGAATAGTCCCGGTAGTCCTAAGAATCCGTGATGTTCGATAAACGCTAGAATTTGCCCGAAATTAGCACATGCATTTTTTAACAAAGCCAGCTTTATAGCTTCAGGGTTAACCGGATAGTTTTTGGGATCGAATTTTGCCAAAATGTCTCTTATCTCTTGTTCGTACTGTTCATCAGCAAAAAACTCAATAAAAATATTGTTTTCTAATTCTATTGTTATTCCACTTGTGCGTTCCACTAAATGATTATTAGGATGAAGGTGAACCCCGCGCAATTTATTCTTTGTATTGGAAATAAACAAAACGTCTTTTGCAAAATAGGGATGGCCTATATCGCTTTCAGAAATATTATTATTATCTAATAAGCCGTTATCATATAAAAACGAAACGAACCTGCGATTTAAATCATTTTTCAATATAAACTCCGTATGGTAAATAAAACTTCTTAATGAAAAACCGGCAAGCAAAATAAAGATTCCCAGTACGGTACAAATTATGCCGATTTTTCTACTCATAAAATCTATCCTTTCTCTGAATAGTCTAATATTATTATAATATTATTTTCAGAATATAAAAAACGACAGAATAATCTTCATAACTGTAAAGTTATGTGGGGGTATAAACATGAATGACTGGGAGTTCACTTAGCACGTAATAACAGGCCGCTTTTCCTTTGAACATGCATATATTTTTTTTTAAGCTAATGGGAAAACGGGACGCTAAAAACGGGATACAATCATCCCGTTTTCCCATTTTATATCCATAATTACCAATAAAAGAGCCCTTTTGGATTGGTACGTTTGTTGCATATACATAATTTCAGACGGCGCCGTCGTAAAAAAATCTTTAGGGAGGTGTCCTGTATGAAGAAGAGGTACATCCCGGTCATACTCATCGCGGCGCTTTTCCTGAACATATTGATACCGGGACTTGGCGCCGCTCAGCCGGGAGGTGTAGTTCCCGGGGAGCCGGTGGAAGCCATCGGCCGGGAAGAGGTGGCCCAAAAGCAACTGGCCGCTGAAAAAATCGACGATTTGCCATTTATCGGGGATCGGGACGAGAATAAGATAGCGGATGACCTCGACGGATTGATCGAGGCTCAAGGGGATGAAAAGGTACCCGTAGTAGTCAGATTGAAGGAAAACCCGTCGGAAAAGGTTCTGAAGGATCTGGAGACGCACATCGGTGTCATTGAGAGAAAAGCCCAGTGGGAGAAGGCATTGAAGGGCTTTTCGGCGATGATGACACCGGAGCAGATAAGAGCCCTGTCGAAGAACCCGATGGTCGAAAGAATCGATATGGACCGGGAAGTAAAGGCGTTTATAAACACCGCTACGCAGTGGACGGGAGTTCAGGCGGCCAGAAGTGATTTTGGCGTCGACGGAGATAGGGACGGCAACAAGACTTCGTATTCCAAAAACGATGTGGTAATAGCGGTCCTCGACACAGGCATAGACGCAGGCCACGTAGACCTGGATGGCGGAAAGGTAATAGGGTGGTACGATGTAATCAACGGAAGGACTACTCCCTACGATGACAATGGCCACGGCACCCATGTGGCCAGCATCGCTGCGGGTACCGGCGAGGGGAACCCGGCTTATAAAGGCGTGGCTCCGGGGGCGGCTCTGGTAGGAATAAAGGTCCTGAATTCCGCCGGGTCCGGCACGATCAGCGGGATAATTTCGGGCATCGAGTGGATGATCCAGAACAAGAATACCTACGGCATACGCATAGGCAACATGAGCCTCGGGGCAGCGGGCTCTTCCGACGGAACTGACAGTCTGTCGCAGGCGGTAAACAACGCGGTGAACAACGGCATAATAATGGTGGTTGCTGCGGGCAATGAGGGGCCGGCCAGGTACACCATAGGTTCACCTGCCGCAGCGGCGAATGCTATAACCGTGGGCTCCCTCTACGACCCGGGTGAAAGGGGATGGGTGCTGTCCGAATTTTCCAGCAGGGGACCTACGGCCGACAATCGCATAAAACCGGATATAACCGCTCCGGGCAGCAATATCACCGCAGCCAGGGCGGGTACCACCAGCGGTTACGTGACCTACAGCGGTACGTCCATGGCGACGCCCTTCATATCCGGTGTTATAGCGTTGATGCTGGATGCCAACTATGCGCTTACTGATTCCCAGGTTAAGAACATCCTTTACTCCAGCGCCAATGTGAAAGACTTCGGGCCCTCGGGCAAGGACATCGATTTCGGCTACGGCATAAACCTCTCGTACAACTGCATTAAACAGGCAGGCGGATTTGCCGGCAGCTTCTCCGACGGCATAGGGTTCTCCTTCATTCAGGACAGCCTGTCCGGCACGGGCAATACCGACTGGTGGCAATTCGACGTGACCGATACTACAAAGCCCATCGGAATCACCTTCGTAATGCCGAATCACACCTCCTCGATAGATTTCGATATATACCTCTACGATCCGAACGATACCCTGGTCGCCAGTTCCACGGGAACCGCGAGGCAGGAACAGATTCGCTACACGCCTACCAAAACCGGCACATACAAACTGAGGGTTTACTCGTATAGAGGCTCCGGAAACTACTGGTTCAATGTCAGCTGGAAGTGATGCGAAAGTTATATCCCCTCTTCACTATAAAAAAGCAGAATAGAGGCGATAAAGCCTCTATTCTGCTACTTATACACCATTCATCATACCGGTCAGTTGCATTACCTGGATAGACTTAGTTAAAATGGAGGAGGCGGGCGATAAAGAATAGGTTGATGGGCGTGTTTTCCGGTTTGCTGTTTCGAGAAATTGGGGAAAGTGTCTAGAATAGGAGAGATTCGCCGTGAAATGGTTTAAAGGTTTTCTGGTTGTGGTTCTATGCTTTACGTTGATTGCAGTTATTGGGACGGAGGCATTGAAAGCGCAGGATTCGGAATTAACAAAGGAGCAACTGCAAGACATTGAAAATGCGAAAATTCGAACGGAGAGACTGTTAAAAAATTGGAATAAAGTTGCCTTACCGGATGAAAAAGAACTTAAGAAAGAGTTCAAGTACAAATATTTAAAGAAAGGGGTAAATAGTGGAGTTACCGTTACAGCACCCGCCGGTTCAATTGGTTCATATGGAGATATCCTGGTAACGTTGAGTGAGTCAAGCTCAGGTTCTTCTTCCTGGGTTGGTGGTCATGCCGGTGTTGTGTACAATTCTGATTATACGGTAGAAAGCTTCGGAAATAAAGGTAGTCTGAACGGTGTAAGACGTTGGCCGAACGATTGGGGTGTCCGTTACTCTAATGTAAAAGGTTTGTGGGTGAGCGGTGCGGGAGATGCCGATTATCGATACGCTGCTGATTATTCCTATGCACAAATTGGGAAACCGTACAATTACAACTTTTTTGATATCAACCGTACGGATGCATTCTATTGCTCTCAACTAGCCTGGCGGGCCTGGAAAAATCGAGGTTGGGACTTAAACGATGGAGGCGCCGTGTGGCCGGTGGATCTTGTGGAAAGCCCCCATACGGTAGTCTTTTACTCAAAATAAAATACTAGGAGCGGCAGTGGCCGCTCATTTTCTTTGGAGGGGCAAAAAGTTATGTTAAATAATAAAATGATAATCACTTTAATTGCATCAGTTTTGATCATGTTATTCATCCTTACCGGCTGTTCCAATAAGTTTAATTGGGAAAAAGGTTTTTTAGCCGTTGTGTATACCAATTCTCTTAAGGAAAAGTCTACGATTGTTGTCCTTGATGACGAAGGAAAGGAAATTACGACCCTAAATATTCCCGTGCGGGGAATATTTGAGGTCAAACGCACTGGGGATCAAGAACTGGTTATGCTTGGGCGATTTTCCGACAAGATTGTCCGGGTAAAGGAAGATAAAGTAATAATTGAAAAGACCCATCAGTTCCCTTTTTTATACGATAAAATTGATGAGAATCGAGAACTTGTCATCTACAATAGCGATCCTCAAGGAGATATTGATTATTTTAGCTATGATTTTCGTAACCGCAACCACAGCAATACGATTCGCCATAAAGGATTTCCCTGGGCTCTTGAAACCGACAAAAAATACGCTTACGTTTATGTGGCGCAGGTCCCGCAAAAAAACCAATCTATAGATGTATTTGATTTGCAAGGACACCTGATCAAAAGTATTCCGCTGAATGTAGGCGGCAGAGCGGGCGATGTTCGAATTGTGGACGGACGGCTTATAATCACTTCCCTTAGCGATAGTCGAAGGGAGCAACCTGATCAACACGTAATTGTTATTGATTTAGATGGATCGTGGGAGGCGAGAACTTTAAAATTAAGGTATCCTGCACCTAATCATATATTAACCACTTCAGATTCTATTGTCATCACCCATGACATTGCCGATGACCGGTCTATCCTTACATTTCTGGATCGAAAAACTCTGAAGCAAAAAGCTAATTTCGTTCTAAATCATAAAGTTTATCGCGCGGCTATCGCTGGCGATCATCTTTATACACTCCATCAAATTGGGAATGGGGGAAAAATTATTGTATACGATTTAAAAAACATGAAACAGATAAGCACGTATTCGTTGAAGGGTAGAGGAGAGATGATGGTTCAAAATTTTGTTCTATTAAAATAATTAATTGAAAAACTCTTGAGAAACCTGGGCTTATTATAGTAAAATATTTTCGTAAACGTTTACGAACCTAGGAGTGACGAAATGCCCACTATAGAAGATATAGCAAGACTTGCAAACGTATCGATAGCAACTGTGTCGAGGGTTTTCAACAACAAGCCCGATGTCAGCGAAAAAACCCGGGAAAGGGTGCTTAAGATCGCAAGGGAGCTGGGATATGAACCCAGCATGCCTGCCCGGAGCCTTATCAAGGGGAAAACCCGGACGGTGGGGCTTATCGTGCCAGATATATCGAACCCCTACTACAGCGAAATAGTAAGAGGAATCGAAGACACCTGCCACAGCCTCAGGTATAACGTGATCCTCTGCAATGCCGACAACAAAAGGGAAAAGGAGTTCGAATACATAGATATCTTAAAAAACCGCTGGGTCGACGGAGTAATATTTCACTGCGACTATTTCAGCGAGGAGCATTATGAGGCCTTCAGCCGGAAGAAAATTCCCGTAGTCCTGGCAGGAAGGGCTACAGTGTACGACGTCCCCTATGTGACTATCGACAATTTCAAAGCCGCCTTCGATGCCGTGAACTACCTCATTTCCCTCGGCCATGAAAGGATAGGAATAATCCACGGTCCTCTGGACGGCATGAAGGAGACCATTGACAGCGTGGACCGGTTGATGGGGTATAAAAAGGCTTTGAGCGAAGCCGGACTTAAAATCTATAATGAACTGATCGCTGAGGGTGACTTTAAGGCGAAGGGGGGTTACGAAGCTGCAAGAAAAATTCTAGAGGCCGGTGTTAAGCCAACAGCCATCTTCGCTGTGAGCGACATAATGGCTATAGGGGCCTTAAACGCCGTTTTTGATTTCGGCCTGAAATGCCCTGATGACGTTTCGGTGGTGGGTTTTGACAACATCGACCTGAGCGAAATGACAAGGCCGCCGCTTACAACTGTAGCTCAGCCTATGTACAATATAGGCGCTGTAGCCGCCGAAATATTGATAAACTTGATCAACGGAGAAAGTGTTGAAAGAAAGCAGATAATACTGGAACATAAACTCGTTATACGGAGTTCTTGTAAAAGCATATAATTTTTTTAGACGACACCGTAAACGATTACGGAGTTTTCTAAAGGGGGTCTGGCCGTGACCTGGCTTAAAAAGTACAGGCTGGAAGCCTTACTGCTGGCACCGCTGCTACTGTACATACTGGGGTTTACAGTATACCCGATATTTCAGACAATTACCATGAGTTTTCTTGATAGGTTCACAGGGGCTTTAACCTTGGCCAACTACCGGGAAATAATCGGTAAGGTGGAGTTTAAGAGCGCGCTCTTTAATACGGTGGCCTTCGCGCTCCTAAGTTTAACCCTTGAAATGGTGACAGCCATAGTCATAGCTCTGATCTTGAAAAGGCGGTTTTTCGGGAGGGGCTTTTTGCGAGCCATGCTAATGGTCCCGATGGGTGTGCCGACGCTTGTCTCGGGTGTGGCGATGACTTACATATTCAGTATTCACGGGTATCTCAATGAACTGCTTTACAGGCTGAATATAATAGAACTTCCGGTCGACTGGGCCAGCGGTGGGCTCCGCACGCTTATGATGGTGTCGCTGGCCGACATGTGGAAGGTCACTCCCATGGTGATTTTGATACTGCTGGCGGGGCTCGAGAGCATACAAGACGAGGTCTATGAGGCTGCCAGTATTGACGGCGCAACAGCCTGGCAGACATTCAGAAACATCACCCTTCCCCTCCTGAAACCGTATATCACAATGGCCATTATACTGAGGGCTATTGATGCTTTCAGGGTATTCGAGCTTGTGCTGGTCCTTGCCGGGAGAGCTACACCGGTGCTTTCAACTTTTGCTTACGACGAGTACAACAATTATGGAAATGCCTATACATCGGCTGCTGCTTCCACGATTTTGCTCGTAATCATCATGATATTTATATACGGGTACTTAAAAGTGGGCGGCTCTGAGGAGGTTAGTGGATAATGAGGGGTAGAGATTTAAGCCGTAAAATATCCGATTCCCTGTATCTGCCTGTGGCCCTCCTTGCGGCGATGGCTATGGTCATACCCGTATACATACTCTTTAAAGTTTCGGTGAGCACCCCCGGTGAAATTTTAACCGCCCATCCTTCTTTTCTAATCAGGGATTTTACGCTGGAACACTGGGTGAAGGTTTTGAAATCGGGCAACCTGAAGGCGCCCTTCGTCAAAAGTTTTGCCGTGGCTACTCTGACAACGGTTGCAGCTGTATTGATAGCATCTCCCGCCGCATACGTTATAGCCAGGATGCCCCGCAAAATAAAGTATCCGCTGGTACTGTCCCTCTTTCTAACAAGGATGTTCCCGGAAGTGGGAATAGCGCTGCCCATTTCGGTCCAGTTTATTAAGATGAATTTAATCGACACGTACTTGGGCCTTGTCCTTGCACATCTGATACTCAATCTCCCCTTTGCTGCCTGGATACTGGTGGGAACTTTCGAGACTATTCCGAAAGATCTGGAAGAAGCCGCTATGGTCGACGGGGCGGGGAAGGTAGAATCGTTGATAAAAGTAATCATGCCTCTAGCGCTACCGGGTATCGCGGTTGCTGCTATATTCGTATGGCTGAACTCGTGGAACGAGTTTACCTATGCCCTGTACCTCACCGTTTCGCAGAGGACGCTGCCTCTGCAGACCTATTATTACGTCGTGAGGGGAGGATGGTTTGACGCAGCTACATACGCCACCATTTTAACTATACCGGTAATGGTGGTGACATTCTTTCTCCAGCGCTATATGAAAGGGGGGTATTTGTCGGGAGCTGTTAAAGGTTAAATCGATCTTAAGCTATAAAAAAACAAGGAGGAGTAAGTTATGAAAAAGAGCATGCTAAAGGCGATTTGTTTAGCTCTGGTGTCGATGCTCTTTCTAGCCTCGCTGACCGGGTGCGGTACCACCGGTAATAATCAGGCCGATGCGAGGAAAGGCGTGCTCAAGGTCGCCATGGGGCTGGCCGAGGAAGAATGGAAGGTAATGAGGGAAAACGTGTTTCCCGAATTTGAGAAAAAATACGGCGTAAAAATCGAACCCATCCAGATGGAAGCAGGGGATGCCGTTAAAAAGCTTGAAGCCATGCACCAGGCTGGACAGATGGATATCGATCTTATAACCCAGGACAACATGCAGCTGGCGCCGCTCGTTGAAAAGGGGCTGGTTGAAGATCTGACGCCCTACGAGAACATGATCCCCGATGAGGTTATCCCGAACCTTATAGAGGTGGGAGAATTCAACGGTAAACTCTACTTTATGCCCTACAGGCCGAATGTAGAAATTGCTTTCTACAACGAGAAGAAGTTTAACGAATACGGCTTGAAGCCTCCTACCAACTGGGATGAGCTGCTGCAGGTGGCAAAGACATTTAAAGAAAAAGAGGGTGTCGGTAAAGTAGTAGTAAAGATGAATCTGGGTCCCGACAGCACCTGCCATATGTTTGACTTTATAAGGTCTGCCGGCGGAGACCCGACGGTGCTAAATGACGAAGGATCAATCAGGGCTTTTACATTCCTCAAGGAACTTTACCCGTATCTATCTCCTGAGAGCAAGAAAGCTGACTGGAATACTCCGAACCAGTACCTGGCTACCGAAAGCGCATATCTTGTACAGAACTGGCCCTTTACGTCGGTCGTAGTTGTGAAAGACGGAGGTAAGGAAGAGATCAAAGCATATCATGGATGGGCAGGTCCCGTCAAGGAATCCCACGTCCTGGGCGGTGAAGTGATAGGTATACCGAAGGGTGCTCCGAATAAAGAGATGGCTGTCAAGTTTATGGAATTCCTGATGAGCAAGGAAGTCCAGGAGATCCTCACTTCGAAGCTCGGCTGGCCGTCCATGAGAACCGATGCCTACGGTAAAGTCGAGGAATGGCAAAAACCCTACTTTGAAGCAGTTTCGGAGGCTTTGAAGCACGCGGAACCGAGGCCGAACCTTACATATTGGGCCGATGTGGACAAGGCCATAAACGGCGCGTTGAGGGAAATTGTTCTTGAAGGTAAAGAGGTAAAGCCCACCCTCGATAAGTACCATGAAATGATCGAGAAAGCGAAACAGGCTACCGAAGGCAAGTAAGTCCGACCGTCCCCCACCTGAACCCTTCAGGTGGGGGATGATACTCTTCACACAATTATTAAATTTACAAAAGACGAACATTTGCTGGGAGGTTATTCGGCTTGAGTGGAAGCAATGCACGCAAAAGTATAATATACGAATTTGACGAGTGGATGATCAGAGAGACCGAGTTCGACATAAAGACCAATTTCAGGGACGAGACCGTATTTACTACTGGCAACGGATACATGGGGATGAGGGGCAATTTTGAGGAAGGCTACAGCGGCCCTGCTGATACCACCTTCAACGCCACGTATATAAACGGGTTTTACGAGGAATACGATATAGTATACCCGGAAGGCGGCTACGGATTTCCCCGAAAGGGCCAGGCCATGCTCAACGTGGCCGACGCCAAAATCATCATACCGTTTATAGACGGCGAGAGATTCGACCTGCTGACGGGAAGGATTCACGCGTACGAGAGAAAACTGGATATGAAAAGGGGCATCCTTGTAAGGAGGATCACGTGGGAGTCGCCCTCGGGCAAAATAGTAGAAGCCGAAATTAAGAGGCTGGTACACTTTGACAGGCCGCACCTGGCCGCCGTATCTTTCTCGCTGAAACCGGTAAACTTCGACGGCTTTTTTGAATTCGTATCCCGCATCGACGGCAGGGTTTCAAATCTAGATGAGAGCTCTGACTTCAGGGTAGGTTCGGGGTTGAAGGGCCGGGCGCTTTTCACGGTCGACAAAGGCGTAGACGGAACGGGGGCGTGGCTGGAACAAAGGACGGAAAGGAGCGGTTTTTTCCTTTCGTGTGCTGTGGAACATGACCTGGTACCCGGCGGGGATGCGGTGATTACCGGCCACCAGGCCGAAGAGGAATTAGAGATAAGGTTCCGGGTGAAAGCACACAAAGGAGTCACCTGTAACCTCTTTAAATATATATCATATTTTACTTCCCGGGACGCCGGACGTGAGGACCTTGTGCTTCTTGCCCGGAGGGAAGTCAGTAAAGCCAAAGAGGACGGCTTCGCCCAATTGGAGGCGGAGCAGGAGACCTTTCTCGAGGACTTCTGGAAAGACGCCGACATGGTCATCGAGGGAGACCCCGCAGCCCAGCAGGGAATTAGATTCAGTATGTTTTCGCTCCTTCAATCGGCGGGCAGGGACGGCAAAACCAACGTAGCCGCGAAGGGCCTTACTGGTGAGGGTTACGGCGGTCATTACTTCTGGGACTCAGAAATATACATGCTGCCTTTCTTCATCTATACCAGGCCGGATATAGCAAAAGCTTTATTAATGCACCGCTACCGGTTGCTGGACGCTGCCAGAGAAAGGGCCGGGGAGCTGGGGCACAGGGGAGCTCTGTACCCCTGGAGGACTATCGACGGCCCCGAGTGTTCGGCGTTTTTCCCGGCGGGTACCGCTCAGTACCATATCAACGCCGATATAGTATACGCTATAAAACGCTATGTGGAAGCGACCGGGGATGAGGAATTCCTGTACGGTTACGGGGCGGAGATAGCCTTCGAGACGGCCCGGTTCTGGGTTGATCTTGGCTCCTACATACCCGCAAAGGGCGGCAAGTTCTGCATAAACTGCGTTACCGGGCCCGACGAGTATACGGCCCTTGTAGACAATAACGCGTATACGAATCACATGGCCAAAATGAACCTGGAGTTTGCGGCAAAAATAGCGGACAGGATGAAGCGGGAAAGGCCCGGGGATTACAGGAAGCTTTCGCAAAAGATCAACCTTCAAGATGAGGAAGTTGACGAATGGCGCAGGGCAGCCGAAAATATGTACCTTCCGTATTCCGAGGAACTGGGGATAGTACCTCAGGATGACGGTTTTCTCTACAAAAAGAGGATTACGGTTGACATGATACCCGAAAAAGATTTTCCGCTCCTTTTACACTGGCATTATTTAAATATATACCGGCATCAGATATGCAAGCAGCCGGATGTGCTGCTGTTGATGTTCCTTTTAAGGGAGAAATTCACCATCGAGGAAATAAGGAGGAACTACCATTACTACGAGCCGGTAACCACCCACGATTCGTCCCTCTCGCCGCCAGTGTTTGCTGCGCTGGCAGCCGAACTGGGCTATCATGGTGAAGCTTACCGGTACTTTATATGGTCGTGCCGAATGGATCTGGACGACTACAACGGCAACACGAAAGACGGCATACACGCAGCCGCTATGGGTGGCGCGTGGCTCGCCGCCGTATACGGCTTCGGTGGCCTAAGGGTTTATCCTGATGGGCTTTACTTTTTCCCGGCTCTGCCCGAAAAATGGCGCTGCCTCAAGTTTACCTTGAAATACAGAGGCAGGAGGCTCCGCGTGATGCTCGAGAGGGAAAAGGTCTTTTATACCCTGGAGGAAGGCGAGCCCATAAAAATACGCCACTTTGGCTCGGAACTTTTGCTGAAGCCCGGTATTACCGTAGAGGGGGAGATCCGCCGTGCCGGTTTATAAAGCCGCCGTTTTCGACCTGGACGGGGTTATTGCCGACACGGCCAGGTTTCATTACCTGGCATGGAAAAAATTAGCCGACGAATTGGGCATTTATTTTGACGAAAAAATAAACGAAAGGCTGAAAGGCGTAGGGAGGATGGAATCCCTGGAGATGATCCTGGAAAAAAGCCCGCGAAAGTTTACCAGGGAGGAAAAGGAGCACCTCGCCGAAAAAAAGAACGGGTACTATAAAGATATGATAGAAAAGATGACGCAGGAAGACCTGCTTCCCGGCGCAGGAGAACTCATTTTAGCCCTTAAGGGCAGAGGCGTAAAAATCGCCCTTGCATCGGCCAGTAGAAATGCACCTATTGTATTGAAACGCCTTGGAATAGAGGAGTTGTTCGACTACGTGGTGGATGCAGCCCGGATTAAAAGGGGCAAGCCCGACCCAGAGATATTCCTTGTGGCCGCTGAAAACCTGGGTTTGAAACCCGGTGAGTGTGTGGGGATGGAAGACTCAACAGCGGGTATAGAAGCGATAAAAAGGGCGGGCATGTTTGCAGTCGGGATAGGAGATCCGCAAATTTTGAAAAAAGCCGACATAGTTCTTAAGGATCTGAAAAATTTTAGGGAGATCCTCAGATTATTCGACAATCAAGTTGAAAGTATTTGAAAAGGGAGCGGGATTGTGTTAAAATAATCTTGACGCAAAATATAATTTAATGTATACTATACATTGTCTCTAAAGACGTTCGAGGCATGGCGCAGCTTGGTAGCGCACATGGTTTGGGACCATGGGGTCGGGGGTTCAAGTCCCTCTGCCTCGACCAGAAACATGCGGGAATAGCTCAGGTGGTAGAGCACCAGCCTTCCAAGCTGGGTGCCGCGGGTTCGAATCCCGTTTCCCGCTCCATACGCGCCCGTAGCTCAGTTGGATAGAGCAACGGACTTCTAATCCGTAGGTCAGAGGTTCGAATCCTCTCGGGCGCGCCATACGTGGTGGATATAGTTCAGGTGGCTAGAACGCCAGATTGTGGCTCTGGAGGCCGTGGGTTCGAGTCCCACTATCCACCCCAAAATTTTTTTATGCTGGGGCGTAGCCAAGCGGTAAGGCACGGGACTTTGGATCCTGCATCGTAGGTTCGAATCCTGCCGCCCCAGCCATTAAGGGCCATTAGCTCAGGCGGTAGAGCACCTGACTTTTAATCAGGGTGTCGGAGGTTCGAGTCCTCCATGGCTCACCATGCGGGCGTGGCGGAACTGGCAGACGCGACGGACTTAGGATCCGTTGGGTTTCCCGTGGAGGTTCAAATCCTCTCGCCCGCACCATATGAGTTTTGCAAAGAACCTCGGTAATTTGTACCGGGGTATTGTTTTATTATTTATTTTTTTATGCTATAATAAAATGGCAAAAAAGGTTTAGCGTGATTGTGAGGAGGAGCATAATGAAGGTTAATGTGGAAAAAATAGAAAATAATGTAGCAACTTTAAAAATTGAAGTTGGCGCTGACGAATTTGAAAAGGCGCTGGAGCAGGCATACAAAAAGAACGTCAAGAGGTTTAACATACCGGGATTCAGAAGAGGCAAAGCTCCCAGAAGATTGATTGAAATGCATTACGGCCCGGAAGTTTTTTATGAAGACGCAGCGGAAATAGTGCTGTCCGAAGCCTATAAAAAAGGTGTGGAAGAGAATAACCTAGAGCCTGTGGACCATCCACATTTCGATATAGATCAGATTGAAAAAGGGAAAGGCATCGTCGCCACCGCAAAAGTCACCGTCAAACCCGAAGTGGATTTAGGAGAATATAAAGGTTTAGAAGTGGAAAAAATGGTGTACAATGTTACAGAGGAGGATGTAGAAAAGGAACTGAAGGCCCTGCAGGAGAAAAACGCCAGGCTCATTTCCGTTGAAAGGGCGGCCCAGAAAGGGGACATTGTAATAGTCGATCTTGAAGGTTTTCTAGATGGGAAACCCCTCAAGGACGGGAAGGTGCAAAATTATCCCATGGAGCTCGGCTCAAAAATCCTGGTGGAAGACCTGGAAGAGCAGATAGCGGGTATGAACGCTGGAGAAACCCGGGAGGTTAAGGTTACATACCCGGCCGACCACCCGAACAAAGAGCTGGCAGGAAAGGAAGTATTGTTTAAAGTCACGCTGAAAGAAATTAAGGAAAAGGAGCTCCCAGTAATTGACGACGAATTTGCCAAAGACGTGAGCGAGTTCGATACACTGCAGGAATTAAAGCAGGATATAAAGAATAAACTGGAAGAAAGGGCGAAATCTTTCGCCGAAAGTTCGCTAAGGGGTTCAATCCTCAAAAAGCTGACGGAGCAGGCAAAGGTCGATATTCCTCAGGCTATGATCGACAGGGAAATCGAAAGGCTGATCATGGACTTTGCCTTCCAGTTGAGATTGAGGGGCATGGATTTAAAAGAGTATCTTGAAGCATCCCAGCTTTCGCCGGAGGAATTTAAGGCAAAATTCCAGGACAGGGCTTATGAAAATGTAAAAACTTCTCTTGTGCTCGAAGCCGTAGCTAAAGCCGAAAACATTGAGGTGTCCGAGGAAGAACTCGACGACGAACTTTCAAAGTACGCCGAAGCCGCCCAGAAATCCCTGGCCGAATACAAAAAGGGTTTAAAAGAGGAGAATTTAGAGTATATTAAAGACCGTATACTGACCCGGAAGATTTTCGATTTCCTGAAATCCCACGCAAAGGTTACGGAAAAGGTCGTGGAAGGGATTGCCGGGAACGAGGGTGAAGGCGAGGAAGAGCAAGTCTAAGTTGAAAGGGAGGGCATTAATATGAGTCTTGTGCCAATTGTAATTGAACAGACAAACCGTGGAGAAAGGGCTTACGATATCTATTCGAGGCTCCTCAAAGATAGGATAGTATTCATCGGGACTCCCATAGACGATTCGATTGCGAGCCTTGTCATCGCCCAGCTGCTGTTTTTAGAGTCCGAAGACCCGGATAAAGATATCTATCTCTACATCAACTCCCCCGGTGGCTCCGTAACGGCCGGCCTTGCCATATACGATACCATGCAGTACATCAAACCCGACGTTTCCACTATATGTATCGGTATGGCTGCCAGCATGGGTGCGGTGCTTCTGGCGGGTGGCGCCCCGGGCAAGCGCTTAGCACTTCCCAATTCCAGGATAATGATCCACCAACCATGGGGAGGTGTGCAGGGCCGGGCCCTGGACATAGAAACCCACGCAAAAGAGATTCTGCGCTTGAGGGAAGTATTAAACGAAATACTGGTCAAGCACACGAAACAGCCTCTTGAGAGAATAGAGAGGGACACGGAGAGGGACTACTTCATGTCTGCCGTTGAAGCAAAGCAATACGGTCTTATCGATGAGGTGATCTACAAGAGGACCAAAGCCGGAGAAAAGAGGTGATACCATGTTTAAATTCAACGACGAAAAGGGCCAATTAAAGTGCTCCTTTTGCGGAAAAACTCAGGACCAGGTGCGTAAACTTGTGGCGGGTCCCGGTGTATATATATGTGACGAATGCATTGAGCTCTGCAACGAGATAATAGAAGAGGAATTCAGTGAAGACGCAGAAATGGATTTTTCTAATATTCCCAAACCCAGCGAGATAAAAGAGATACTTGACCAGTATGTCATCGGCCAGGAAAAAGCAAAGAAAATACTGTCGGTAGCGGTATACAACCATTACAAGCGCATTAATTCCAGCGTAAAAACGGACGATGTTGAACTTCAAAAGAGCAACATCATAATGCTCGGACCTACGGGCAGCGGTAAGACGTTGCTGGCTCAGACCCTTGCCAAAATTTTGAATGTGCCCTTTGCCATCGCCGATGCTACCTCCCTCACCGAAGCTGGTTACGTGGGCGAGGACGTGGAAAACATCCTCCTAAAGCTCATTCAGGCCGCTGACTATGATGTCGAAAAAGCGGAAAAGGGTATAGTGTATATAGACGAGATCGATAAGATAGCCAGAAAATCGGAAAATCCGTCCATAACTAGAGACGTTTCCGGCGAAGGAGTGCAGCAGGCACTGCTGAAGATCCTGGAAGGCACCATTGCGAGCGTACCTCCCCAGGGAGGCCGCAAGCATCCGCACCAGGAATTCATACAGATAGATACTACCAACATCCTGTTCATCTGCGGCGGTGCCTTTGAAGGTATAGAAAAAATCATAGCCAACAGGATAGGAAAGAAATCTATAGGATTTGGTGCGGAGATTCGCAGTAAGGAAGAAAAAAATGTAGGCGAGCTTTTGAGCCAGATAATGCCGGAAGACCTGCTGAAGTTCGGCATGATACCGGAATTCGTTGGTAGGGTTCCCATCATAGTAACCCTGGATGCTTTGGACGAGCAAGCACTCATAAGAATTTTAAAAGAACCCAAAAACGCACTCGTAAAGCAGTACCAGAAATTGTTCGAGATGGACAACGTGCAGCTCGAGTTTACCGATGAGGCCCTGCAGGTCATAGCACAGGAGGCGCTGAATAGGAAGACCGGTGCGAGAGGATTGAGGGCGATCCTGGAGGAAGTTATGATGGACGTAATGTATGAGATACCCTCCAGGAGCGATATAACCAAGTGCGTCGTCACCAAAGAAGTTGTCCTAAAGCGAGAGGAGCCGATAATAGTAACTTCCGAAAGAAAGAAGGCCAAGAAAAAAGAAGTGACTGCTTAAAGTTAAAGTGCAGCGAAAGCTGCACTTTTTTACTTCCCTTTCCAGGATAAATTAAATCCGGGCGGTAATAATAAAAAAAGCCGAAGTTTGGGAAGGGAGGAGATATTTTTTGAACGTGACACTGAATATCCTAAGCCTGATACAGATAGTTTTCGCCATAGTTATCGGGCTTTATCTTTTAAACCTCCTGAGAAACCAGCAGGGGAACAGGGTTGTGGTCGACCGCGAATCCAGGAAAGAGTTGGAAAAACTGCGGAGGTTGAGGGAAATATCCCTCACAGAACCGCTGGCAGAGAAAACGAGACCCACGAAATTTGAAGATATTATTGGGCAAGAGGAGGGCCTGAAAGCCCTGAAAGCGGCCTTGTGCGGGCCTAATCCCCAGCACGTCATTATCTACGGTCCTCCGGGTATAGGAAAAACCGCAGCCGCTAGGCTGGTGCTGGAGGAAGCTAAAAAAACCCCCGGTTCGCCCTTTGGCCCCGACGCCAAATTCGTGGAAGTGGATGCTACCATAGCCAGGTTTGACGAGAGGGGGATAGCCGACCCTCTTATAGGCTCCGTGCACGATCCTATATACCAGGGAGCCGGCCCCTTGGGCATAGCGGGAATACCTCAGCCCAAACCGGGAGCCGTTACCAAAGCCCATGGAGGAGTGCTTTTCATCGACGAAATCGGAGAGCTGCATCCTGTACAGATGAACAAGCTGTTAAAGGTACTGGAAGACCGCAAGGTTTTCCTGGAGAGCGCCTATTACAACAGCGAAGATCCAAATATCCCCCTTTACATTCACGAGATTTTTCAAAAAGGACTTCCCGCCGACTTCCGGCTGGTTGGTGCAACTACCAGGACTCCGCAGGAAATTCCTCCGGCGATCCGCTCTAGGTGTATAGAAATATTTTTTAAACCCCTCAGCCCCGAAGACATAGGTAAGATTGCCAGGAACGCGGCGGCCAAGATATCCTTTGAGATGGAAGAACGGGCCGTAGAAATAATTAAAAAATACGCCACTAACGGGCGCGAGGCGGTGAACATACTGCAGATGGCCGCCGGGCTAGCGATGATGGAAAGGCGCAAGAAAATAGAAGCGAAAGACGTTGAGTGGGTAATAAACAGTGGACAATACTCTCCCAGGCCGGAAAAGAAAGTAAGTCCCACTCCCCAGGTGGGGTCCGCTAATGGTCTTGCGGTTTACGGCCCCAATATGGGCACCCTTGTTGAAATAGAGGCTACCGCTATACCGGTTGAAAGGGGTAAGGGCAAGTTCACTGTCACCGGTATCATGGAAGAAGAGGAAATGGGTGGGGAAATGCACAGGCTGAAGCGCAAGGCTACTGCAAGAGGTGCCGTGGACAACTGCCTTACGGTACTAAAAAAATATCTGGGAGTAGACCCCGGGGATTACGACATACACCTGAATTTCCCAGGAGGTATACCGATAGACGGCCCATCGGCGGGTATCACCGTCGCCACAGCCATTTACTCTGCCATAACCAATATCCCCGTGAATAACCTGGTTGCCATGACCGGGGAGCTCTCCATCAGGGGGTTTGTTAAGCCGGTGGGAGGCATAGTTGCCAAGATCGAGGCTGCCAGGAGGGCGGGAGCCAAAACGGTAATAATACCCAAAGAAAACTGGCAGGATCTCTTTAAAACCATGGATGTGAAGATCCTGGCAGTAGACAGGATCGAAGAGGTAATAGAACATGCCCTGGTATTTTCGCACGAAAAACCGGTGGCCGATAGAAAAATGGCAATTTTATCGGGCAGGAATTAAATAAATTTCGGCGAATAAAATTAATAAAGATAAATCTACCTTTTTCTTATCTTCATAGATATATCGGAGGGAATTTTGTGGAAAAACGCAAACTTAAGCGAACCCTGCCGTTGCTACCCTTAAGGGGTCTTTTAGTTTTTCCCCACATGGTACTTCATTTCGATGTGGGTAGAGACAAGTCCATTGGCGCTCTTGAAGAAGCCATGGTCGGGGATGAAAAAATAGTTCTGGCAGCCCAGAAAGACGCTAGAGTCGACTCTCCAATGCCCGAAGACATATACGGAACCGGCACGGTGGCTAAGATAAAGCAGCTCTTAAAAATGCCGGGGGACACCATAAGGGTACTGGTAGAAGGTTTGCACCGGGCTACGATACAGGAATACATCCAGTGCGAACCCTTTTTCAAGGTTAAAGTTGAGGAGATTGTCGAGGACGACGTGGAAGCAGGACCGGAAGAAGAAGCCCTGATGAGAGGTGTCATGAGCCTCTTTGAAAACTACGTCAATCTGAACCGAAAAATCAACCCTGACGCATTGATCTCCATCGGAAATATGCGCCAGCCCGGACGTTTTGCCGACACTATAGCGTCGTATCTTAACCTAAAGATCGAGGACAAACAACTGATTCTCGAGACGCTCAACATAAAAGATAGACTGTCTTTTTTATTTGAAACCCTCACGCGGGAGATCGAAATTCTGGAGCTGGAAAAGAGGATAAACAATAGGGTCAAAAAGCAGCTGGAAAAATCGCAGAAAGAATATTACCTGAGAGAACAGATCAGGGCAATCCAGCAGGAGCTGGGCGAGCAGGACGAGAGGGTGGCTGAGGCCAACGAATACCGAGACAAGATCAAAGCCTTGAATTTACCCAAAGACCTCGAGGAAAAAATGATGAAAGAAGTCGACAGGTTGGAAAGAACTCCCCCAGCATCCGCGGAGATGGCTGTTATAAGGAATTACCTTGACTGGATAGTAGCCCTTCCGTGGAATACGGCCACCGAGGATCTACTGGATATTAAATCGGCGCAAGCGATTTTAGACGAGGGCCATTACGGGCTTGAAAAGGTCAAGGAGAGGATATTGGAGTTTCTTGCCGTCAGGAAACTGGCCGAGTCGACAAAGGCCCCCATATTATGCTTGGCTGGCCCTCCGGGGGTGGGCAAGACGTCCCTGGCCAGGTCCATAGCTAAAGCAATGGGTCGAAAGTTCGTCAGGGTATCCCTGGGTGGGGTCAGGGATGAAGCTGAAATCCGCGGCCATAGGAGGACGTACGTGGGAGCTCTGCCCGGCAGGATAATCCAGGGAATGAAGCAGGCCGGGACGAAAAACCCGGTGTTCCTGCTGGACGAGATCGACAAAATGAGCTCCGATTTTCGTGGTGACCCCGCGGCAGCCCTCCTGGAAGTGCTGGATCCCGAGCAGAACCACAGTTTTTCCGACCATTATATAGAACTTCCCTTCGACCTTTCAAAGGTACTTTTCATAACGACAGCCAACACCTTATATAACATTCCAAGGCCGCTTTTAGACCGCATGGAAGTGATATCGATACCGGGGTATACCGAGTACGAGAAACTGCAGATAGCAAAGCTTCATTTAATCCCCCGGCAGATAAGGGAACACGGGCTGAAACCGGAAAACCTGGCGTTTCTCGACGAAGCTGTAATAAAGATAATCCGCAACTATACCCGCGAAGCAGGGGTAAGAAACCTTGAACGCGAAATAGCGAGTATCTGCCGAAAGGTCGCCAGGTCCGTGGTGGAAGGCGAAAAGACCACGGTGGAAGTGGACGGCTCCATGGTCGAGAATTTTCTGGGTGTCCCCAGGTTCCATTACGGTGTCATCGAGGAGACAGACCAGGTCGGGGTGGCTACCGGTCTTGCCTGGACGGAAATGGGCGGCGATATACTGAACATAGAAGCTACGGTTATGAAGGGAAAGGGAAAGCTGATCCTTACCGGCAAGCTGGGGGACGTGATGCAGGAGTCGGCCCATGCCGGTTACACTTACGTCAGATCAAAGGCTGAGGAACTGGGCATTGAAGAGGATTTTCACGAAAAGTACGACGTGCATATTCACGTCCCGGAAGGGGCCATACCAAAAGACGGGCCTTCTGCAGGGATCACCATGGCCTGTGCCCTTATTTCCGCTCTTTCCGGGCAACCGGTGGATAGGACCGTGGCCATGACCGGAGAAATAACCCTGCGGGGTAGGGTCCTACCGGTGGGAGGCATTAAGGAGAAGGTACTGGCAGCCCACAGGGCGGGCATTAAGACCATCATACTTCCCGAAGAAAATATCAAGGATCTGGAAGAAGTGCCCCAAAATGTAAAGCAAGAACTCTGCTTTATCTTCGTCAGAACTATGGACGAGGTCATCGAAAAGGCGCTAAAGACATTGCCGAGAAAGGGCATTCCCAAGGCTCAGGAACATATAAAAGATATGAACAGTCTTTTCACCGCCCAGTGAGCCGAATTCTTGTAGACTTTAGATGGTACGGGACCTGAAGTTCTCCAAAGCAAGTCTTGCGTATTCCTTGGCTGTGAAAAAGGAGTGGTCTTTGTAGTTGCCGCATTCTTTTTCGGTGGTGGCGGGTACGCCTTCGGGATTCGTCTCCAGGACCTTGTTGAGCACCTTTATGAATACCGTCTCCAGTTCCTGTACCGGTGTTTCTCCGAATTTTATGAGGTAAAAACCGGTCCTACACCCCATCGGCGATACATCGATAACGTCTTCCAGGTACTGTCTGAAATATACGGCGAAAAGATGTTCCAGGGTATGAAGGCCTCCGGTTGGAATAGCATCTCGATTGGGTTGTACCAGCCGGAGGTCATATTTTACCACTACATCCTCCTTCGGTCCTTTGATCCGTTCCGCCAGCCGGACATAGGGTGCTTTTACCGTCGTATGATCAAGTTTGAAGCTTTCTACCTGAACAGTCACGATAAATCCCCCTTTCTTATAGATAAAATAATTTTACATCTTTTTCATTTATTGCTCAACGGGTCTCATTCATAGTATAATTAAAAAGAAAGCTCATATACCGATTTTGTAAATGGAAACTGCAAGGTTCGGCTAAGATAAAGAATGAAAGGGGTTTGCCCATGATGACCATATTTGACCCCTCGGTACAGCATCGAATAATGGTATGCGTAACTCCGCAGAAAAGCTGCGAGAGGTTAATCCAGAGGGGTGCGGCCAGGGCCAGAGAATTGGGAGGAGAATTCTGCGTAGTATACGTAAACAAATCCCAGGATCTGGGCCGAGATTTAAAGGAACACAAAATTTTGCTGGAACTCTTCGAGATGGCCAAAGGCCTTGGAGGTACGGTTTCGATTCTATCCGGTAATAAGGTGTACCATACCCTTGCGGAGTACGCCAAAAACAACCGGATTACACATATAATAGTCGGTAAATCCCTGCGTTCTGCTTTCGACGTTCAAAAAAACGGGGAAATCATCAATCCGCTGATCAAAGCCGTTGAAAACAACGGCATATTGGTGGAAGTGGTCGAATAGGGGGGCATTTTTTTGAGGGATATTCTGAAAAGAACGCTTGACTATTTGCATCAAAAAGATCAGAAAATCTTTATGTACCTGAACCAGAAGATTAAGTGCAGGACTCTTGATGCGATCATGCCGCGCCTGACCCACCTCGGAGGGGCTACTTTTACCATACTTCTCTGCGCGTTCTTTTATCTTTTCGGGAAAGAGGAGGCCAGGCTGGCCGCCAGCGAAGCCTTTGTAGCCCTGACCGGAAGCCAGGGTATTGTTCAAATTTTTAAAAAGAGCATCTACAGAAAGAGGCCGTACATGGTGCTGCCCAACGTAAATACGTTCTGGAAACGGTTGCTCAGGGATTACTCCTTTCCTTCGGGTCACACCGTAGCCGGGTTCTCCCTGGCGGTGGTGTTTTCGCTGTACTTCCCGTCCTACCGGTACGCCATATATTCGCTGGCCGCACTGGTGGGCTTTTCGCGGATATACACGGGGATGCACTACCCTTCCGATGTGCTGAGCGGTGCTTTTTTGGGGACGACCTTTGCACTATTGACCCATTCGATAAAAAAATTAATCGTCAGCTGAATAAGCTGTTTTTTTTTGTTTTAAGAGGATTTTCCTTTAAAAAGTGGAATAATTAATAAATGAAAACAATAAAGGGAGGGGTTTTTGATGGACGTTGAAAAAGCGATAAAATTAAATGAGGAACCCCTTATAAGGTCGGTGTGTGAAATACTTAAGATAAGAAGCGTAGAAGAAGATCCGGCGCCGGGAAAACCTTTCGGAGAAGGTGTAGCCAAGGCCCTGGAGTACGCCCTGGACCTGGCCGACAGTTTCGGTCTGAGGACCAGGAACCTTGATAATTACATAGGTTGGGCCGAATGGGGCGAAGGCGACGAAATGGTGGGCATACTGGTTCACCTGGACGTGGTGCCGGAAGGAAAGGGCTGGACTTATCCGCCCTACGGCGGGGAAATCCACGATGGGAAAATTTACGGCCGGGGTGCCATTGACAACAAAGGGCCTGCTATGGCGGCGCTTTATGCCCTTAAAACTTTAAAGGATGCGGGTGTCAAATTTAAGAGAAGGGTCCGGGTGATATTCGGCACCAACGAAGAAAGCGGTATGAAATGCATAAATTACTACCTGGAACACGACGAGGCCCCGACGATGGGTTTTTCGCCCGACGCCGAATACCCGATAATAAACGGAGAAAAGGGTATTTTGACCTTCTCTTTAAAGAGCGACTTTGAGAAATGCTGCGGAAGGAAGAAAGCCCCTACGAGGCTGATCTCACTTAAGGGCGGCCAAAGGCCGAATATGGTACCGGATTACGCCGAAGCGGTATTGAGGGGAGACGTCGCCTACCTGGAAGAGAAGTTCAGAGCTTTTAAGGAAAAATCCGGTTACGACATGGAGTTTTCCACCGATGGGGAAACGGTGACGGTTAAATCCCACGGCGTTTCCGCCCACGGCAGCCTGCCCCACAAGGGGAAGAACGCTGTTATGCAGCTTGTGGCGTTTCTTTCCGAACTAGACCTCGATAACACCGCTCAGGAGGACTTTATTCGCTTCCTGAACGACAAAATTGGACTGGATACCACCGGTAAGGGGTTGGGCGTCGATGTGTCGGACGACTTGTCGGGCCCGCTGACGTTTAACGTGGGAATCATCCGCCTGGACGAAAAGGCCGGGGAAGTTGTAATAAACATCAGGTATCCGATAAAATATAAAGGAGAAGAGCTCCTTTTCAGGATAAAGGAAAATCTGGCCCAAGGAGTGCGTTTAGAAGACGTATCGGACAACCCGCCGCATTACGTGCCTGAAGACAGCGTCATCGTCCAGACCCTGAAGGAGGCTTACGAAAAGGTCACCGGTGAAAAGGCTTACTGTTTTTCCATCGGTGGAGGAACGTATGCACGCATGGTGAAAAATGCGGTGGCCTTCGGACCAGGCTTTCCGGGCAAACCAGAGCTGGCCCATGAAAAGGACGAGTATATAGAAATCGAAGACCTCTTGAAAAACCTGAGGATATATACTAACGTGCTGCTGGAGCTGGTGACCTGATACTTTTGATTGGAGTGATTAAATTGGAACTCCAAAAAATGGAAGACCCTGCTATTGACAGACTTTTTGAAGCAATACTGCTTTTAAAGACCAAGGATGAATGCTACCGATTTTTTGAGGATATCTGTACCATCGCCGAGATAAAGGCCATGGCCCAGCGGCTGCAGGTGGCTGAGATGCTGCAGGCCGGGTACACTTACGGCGATATAGCCGAAAAGACCGGAGCGAGCACGGCTACCATAAGCCGAGTCAAACGCTTTTTAAATTACGGTGCCGATGGTTACAAGATAATCCTGGAGCGACTGAAGGAAAAAGACAAGAAAAACGAGTAGCGTGGATTCCACGCTACTTTTCTATGGGAGGGTATAAATGAACTACCTGTCCGACCTAAACGAAGAGCAAAGAAAGGCGGTCACACACCCGGGAGGGCCTCTTTTGATTCTGGCAGGAGCGGGAAGCGGCAAGACCAGGGTGCTAACTTACAGGATCGCATATCTCATTGAGAAAATGGGTGTCGACCCCGGGAGCATAATGGCTATCACCTTTACCAACAAGGCGGCACAGGAGATGAAGGAGAGGATCGAAAAGCTCCTGCCCTGGGCCCGGGGGATGCTGGTCAGCACCTTTCACTCGGCCTGCGTGCGTATACTGAGGTCCGACATAGACAAGCTGGGTTACAACAAAAACTTCATAATCTTCGACACCCAGGACCAGCTGGTGCTGATAAGGGATTGTATCAAGGCCTTGGGGCTTGACGAAAAGAAATACGCCCCCACGGCGGTACTCAATTACATCGGCAGGGCCAAGGACCGGCTTCAAACCCCGGAGGAATGCCATGATAGAGCGAAGGATATAAGGGAAAAGGCCATGTCCAGGGTGTACGAGCTTTACCAGAAGAGGTTAAAGGAGAGCAACGCCCTGGATTTCGACGACCTGATAATGAAGACCGTGGAGCTTTTCCGCAAAAACCCCGAAGTTCTATCCTATTACCAGAACAGGTTCAGGCATATACTGGTGGACGAATACCAGGACACCAACAGGGCCCAGTACGTCCTGGTCAAGTTGCTCGCCGAAAAGCACAGGAATCTGTGCGTCGTAGGCGACGACGACCAGAGCATATACGGCTTCAGAGGGGCAGATATAAGAAACATACTGGATTTCGAAGAGGATTTTCCCGATGCTACGGTTATCCGCCTGGAACAGAACTACCGGTCTACCCAGAACATTCTCGACGCCGCCAACAGCGTCATAAGTCACAATTTCGACAGGAAGCAAAAAAGTCTGTGGACCGAGAACGGCAGGGGCGATAAGATATATCTTGCTACCCTTGGGAACGAGCACGAAGAGGCTTTTTTCATTGCCCGGGAAATAGAAAAACTTGTAAATATGAAAAATTTCAGGTTCAGAGACTTTGCGGTGCTTTACAGGACCAACGCCCAGTCTCGCGTTCTGGAAGAGATGATGGTGAAGATGGGCCTGCCGTATAAAATTGTGGGTGGCGTCAGGTTTTACCAGCGCAGGGAAATAAAGGACATCCTGGCATACCTTCGCGTCGTCGCCAATCCATCGGATAACGTAAGTCTCCTCAGGATCATAAACGTGCCGCGGCGGGGTATAGGCGAGGCTACGGTAGAGACCCTTAAACTGCTGGCGGAAGAAAGGGAAAAGTCCGTTTATCACATCATGAAGGAAGAATTGGCGGAATTATCCTCCAGGGTCAGGAGCAAACTCCGCGACTTCGTGGATATGATAGACGATTTTATCAAGAAAGCCGGAGAGCTTTCGGTGCCCGACCTCATCGCTTATATCCTGGACAGGAGCGGTTATTTGAAGGAACTGGAAGCCGAAAACACGCCGGATGCCCAGAGCCGGATTGAAAACCTGAAGGAAATGATAGGCGTCGCTATAGAGTTTGAAAAGAAGTTCCCGGGAGCGGCACTTCAGGACTTCCTGGCCGAAATCGCCCTGGTCTCCGACGTGGACGAGTTCGACGAGGACAGGGACGCAGTGATTTTGATGACGCTGCACAGCGCTAAGGGCCTGGAATTTCCGGTGGTTTTTTTGAGCGGGATGGACGAAGGGATATTCCCGCATTCAAGGGCTATGTTCGACGAGGAAGAACTCGAGGAGGAACGGCGGCTGTGCTACGTAGGGATAACGCGAGCGAAGAAGAGGCTTTACCTCACCAGGGCCTGGAGCCGCAACCTCTACGGCAACACCTCCTATTATTCCGCCTCCAGGTTTATCGACGAAATCCCCGCAAGGTTGATAAAAGAGATCAGGCCCGGAGATGATACACTGGAGGAAGAAGAAAAGCCTCGCGAGGATAAAAAAGCGGAACAGGCTGTACCTGTAAAACCCCGGACTCAAAAACTGAAAACGGGGGTAAAACCTCAGGAGCCGGTAAAATTGAATCCCGGCGACAGGGTGAAGCATTCCAAGTGGGGTGAAGGCGTGGTCACCGCCGTATACGGAGCCGGCGAAAATACAGAGATTGCGGTGAACTTCGCCTCGGAAGGAACAAAACGCCTGATGTTAAAGTACGCTCCTTTGGTGAAGATATGAGAAATAAAATAAATTCTTGTTGAGAGGATGGAGTGTATGGACAGGTCTGAAGCCGAAGCCAGGATAAAAGAATTGAGGGAACTTATAAACTACCACAACAGGCAGTACTACGTCTACGATAACCCCGTAATATCCGACGCCGAATACGATAAACTGATGAGACAACTGGAAAAACTTGAAAAGCAGTTTCCCGAACTCATCACTCCCGACTCGCCCAGTCAGCGGGTTGGGGGAGAGCCGCTTCCCTATTTCACCCAGGTGGTCCACCGGGTGCCCATGATGAGCCTTGCCAACGCCTTCGACAGCGGGGAACTTAAGGATTTCCACAGGCGTGTCACCGAAGCGGTCGGAAGCGAAGTCCAGTACGTGGTGGAGCCTAAAATCGACGGCCTCGCGGTTTCAATAACTTATGAGAACGGGATTTTTAAGACAGCTGCTACAAGGGGCGACGGCGAAGTGGGGGAAGACGTCACCCAGAACGTGAAGACCATAAAGAGCGTGCCGCTTAGCCTGGACTTTCCTCCCGATAAAAGGCCGGCTGTTCTGGAGGTCAGGGGCGAGGTCTACCTGCCTAAGGAGGATTTCAGGAAGCTAAACGAAGAGAGGGAAGAACAGGGGCTCCCGCTTTTTGCAAACCCGCGAAACGCAGCGGCGGGTTCATTGAGGCAGCTCGACCCGAAAGTTACTGCCAAAAGGCCCCTGGCCGTTTACATATACGGCCTGGGGTATGCGGAGGGCATAGAGTTTGAGACCCATTACGAAGTGCTTCAGTTTTTCAAAAGAATCGGCCTCCGGGTCAATCCTCACGTGGTGCTTTTTGATAGGTTCCAAGACGTGATAGACTACTGCATGAGCTGGAATGAAAAGCGCCACGACCTGCCCTACGAGATAGACGGCATGGTGATAAAGGTAAATTCCTTAAAGCAGCAGGGGATCCTGGGTGCCACCGCCAAAAGCCCCCGGTGGGCGATAGCCTATAAGTTCCCGGCAGAGCAGAAGAAGACGGTGATAAAGGATATAATCGTAAGGGTGGGCAGGACGGGCGTCCTCACCCCTACGGCGATTTTGGAACCCGTGAGGGTGGCGGGCTCCACTGTCAGCAAAGCCACCCTTCACAACGAGGACTACATCAGGGAAAAGGATATAAAAATTGGCGATACGGTCATAATCCATAAAGCCGGCGACGTAATCCCCGAAGTGGTGGAAGTTGTAAAGGAAAAGCGCACAGGAAAAGAGCGGGATTTCGAAATGCCCCACCGCTGCCCCGAGTGCGGTTCCGAGGCGGTGAGGCTTCCGGGAGAAGCGGCGTACCGCTGCACCAACAGCACCGGCTGTCCGGCCCAGATAAGGAGGAGCATCGAGCACTTCGCCTCGCGGGACGCCATGGACATAAGGGGACTGGGATCGGCTATAGTTTCCCTCCTGATATCGCAGGGGCTTATTAAGGACGCCGCCGACCTTTACTACCTGAAGCGGGAGGATCTTGTGCCCTTAGAGCGCATGGGAGAAAAGTCCGCCGCCAATCTGCTCGCAGCTATCGAGGAGAGCAAAAAAAGGCCCCTGGACCGGCTGATATACGCCCTGGGCATCCCCTTCGTGGGTTCCAGGACGGCGTCGCTTTTAGCCGAAGCCTTCAGTTCCATAGACGACCTGCAGAAGGCCAAATACGAGGACCTGATAAAGGTTCCTGAAATCGGCGACAAGATAGCCCAAAGTATCCTGGCGTTTTTCAGGCAGGAACAGACAAACGATCTCATTTCCCGCCTGAGGGCCGCTGGTGTAAATATGGAGGCTCAAAAGAAGGCCGAAGGGCCGAGGCCCCTGGACGGGCTTACCTTTGTGCTTACCGGGACCCTGGAGAAGTACACGCGGCAGCAGGCCACTGAACTCATCGAAAAGCTCGGCGGCAGGGTCACCGGCAGCGTGAGCAAAAAGACCGACTACGTGGTAGTGGGTAAGGACCCGGGCTCCAAATACGAAAACGCCCTGAAATTGGGAATAAAAATCCTGAATGAGGGTGAGTTCGAGGAACTGATAGAAAAATGGAAAGCGTGACGGTTGCGGGGTGAGGAATGTGTACGCTGAAGGAGAGTTTTTGGATTTTTTGATAAAAGCGAAAAGGGCTACTTATGCGTCTCGGGGTGACGATGCATCCGTAACGCCTTTGTTGGAAGGTTCGCGGCAGTTGGAGTTTCGGGAAGGGCATTTTTTGTACCGCGATATATATTTCGGGATGAGATTCTTTGCAGGCCAAGAAGTCGTTTATTATAAAGGGAATCCGATTTGGTCTATGTGCTATTCGGGCGGAGTCGAAAAAGATTCCGACATTGAATTTGCAAGAAAAGTTTACGCCTTTTTAAGAAAGGCGATGAGAAATGTCGATGCGGAAAACCCCTTTCGCGGACCTGAAGAATATATTGAAGGAGATTACGTCTACAGAGATAGCAATGAAGGGGGATTGGACAGGTTCAAAGGCAAAGAGACGATATCCTTTGCCGGTAAAGTCGTATACAGTCTTAACTATTGCGGTGGATTTGTTAGGTAAGTGCGCGTGTGAACGGAGAGTACTATTAACACAGCTTATATGTGCTCTCCTTTATTTTTTAGCAGGAGTTATCTCGTGAAAGTAGAATTATTATTTTAATTCAGTTAAAAGCAAAAATTGGAGGCTGCAATGAAGGTAATAAAGAGTTCCCCGCCGGAGACTGTGGAAATTTACTATCTTCTCAATCTGCTATTTAGCATCCACCTTGGATTTATAGGGGCTACTTACGTCTTATTTTTCTACAATTTCGGCATAAGTAAATTGATAACGAATGTGCTAAGTTCCCTTTTTATGGTTAGCGTATTTGTTATGGAAATTCCGACGGGAGCCTATGCCGATGCTTTCGGCTATAGGAAAACCTTAATCTTGGCGGGGCTGTTTTTAAGCATAGCCATGTTGCTGTTTTCCATCGGGAATAATATATTGATATTCGGTATCGCGCAAATACTATGGGGAGTAAGTTTTGCCTTTGAATCGGGCGCGTTAGATGCCTGGATGGTCAATAATTCTTGTTTAACCGGACCGGATTTAGATAAGATTTTTATTAAAGCAGGTAAGATAAATAACATATCCATGATAATATCGGGTTTGTTAGGGGGATATTTGGCTAATATAAATATCGCATTACCATGGAAACTTTCATTAATTTCAGCCTCAATATATGTAATTTTAGTGGCTTTATATGTAAATAAACCGGTTCGCAGCGTTGAGCCAGAAAAAAATATAAATAAATTGGATTTTAAAAATGGTATTTACAAAATTTTATCAGTCATCGTCACCAGTAAGAATTATATTTTAAAAATCCCTCTATTGAAGTATATAATTGAGTTTAATATGATTTTGAGCTTTTGCTTTTCGCCCGTCTTTGTATACTGGTCGCCCTATCTAAAAAGTTTGTCTAACGAAGGTTTTTGGCTATTGGGCTGGATTTGGGTGTTTATTAAAATATCAAATTTAGCAGGAAACTTAATAATAGAGTATATACCAAAATCAGGTAATTACAGACTGAATATCCTGTTTGTGGCAACAGTATGTGTTTCTATTGTACTGTCAATAGCTTCTTTATCCAAAAAATTTATCACTGCTCTTATAATGTTCTTGTTGTTTGAAACTTTGCTTGGGATTATACAACCCTTGCAAAAAGGTTATATCAACGAATTTATAACGGATGCTGAAAGAGCAACCCTTTTGTCGCTAGATTCGATGCTTTCCAGAGCGGCTAACTTTTTATCATTGATTATAATGGGACTTATAGGTGATCTAACTTCAATGCAGACCACATGGCTGATATCCGCCGGGATCTTGATCGTCAATTTAATCATAATTAAAAAGTTAAATCATTATCAAAAAGATGTTGTTGAGGATTCTGTCTCTCAGACCTGAACCCTTATGAAAAAACAAGAGCCTGTATCGCCGGATACAGGACACAATCACCAATCGCCGTAGGCAGCAGGCTAACTAGCGACTTTTGAGACCCCTGTTTTACCGAAAAATTAGCGATGGTCATTACCGGCGTCATCGCCGGCTTCGATCGCTTGATAAATTCTAAAAGCAGTGCTTTCATCGTCGATACCAGCTTCCTCCAGCAGGTCCAGCACTTCCTCCCGGGACCAGCCCTTCGCTCGCGCGGCCGGACCGATAAGGCTTACCGCCAAGGGGATGAGGGGCTCCCTTTTTTCAGACAGGGCCATTTCTTCTGCCTTTTTGGCTGCTTTCATGGACCGGTTCAACAAATCACGGTCCTCCGGAGTCAGTTTTTTGCGCAGCGCTGCTTGCAGGCGGCTCCGGATTATTTGTGGCTGGCTTTTGATTACCTTTGCCATTTCGCCAAGACATTTTTCTGCATAGGAGCACCAGGCGGCACAACCGGGATCGAATCGGGGATTGGCTACCTGCTTTTTGCAATTGGGGCAGCGCCGGGTTACATCATTTTTCCAGAATTCTACGCTGTTGCCGCAGTGGGGGCAGGGAAACTCAAATATATCTTCGGGTCTCCAGAAACTTTGATCCTGTCCAGGGCACTTCCAGAAGGACATGGATCTTCCTCCCTTTTTGATGTTTAAAAATTAAATTCGTTGTGTAAGAGCCATCCATTATCCAAGGATGGCTCTTTTTTTTATAGATAAAGGCTTTAAATCATCCAATAGATGGGTTTAATTCTTTCTATCTCCCTTAATTCCTATTTCCACCAGGTTCAGCGGTATATCTTTCCCGGAAAGATTTAACGCTTCTTCAACAATTTTCACCAAACCGTAACAGCAGGGCACTTCCATGTGGGCCACGGTGACGCTCTTTATGTGGTTGCGCTTGAAAATTTCTGCAAGCTTTTTTACGTAGTAGTTGCCGTCATCGAGTTTGGGGCAGCCTATGACCACACTTTTGCCCTTTAAAAGTTCCAGGTGATAGTTGGGGTATGCAAAAGGCACGCAGTCTGCGGTCACCAGAAGGTCGGCCCCGTCGAAGTAAGGAGCGTCCACGGGCACCAGCATGAGCTGTACCGGCCAGTTGCCCAGCTGGGACCTGATGCTTATGGAGACTTCTCCATCGGAAAAAGTTTTTGCCGCGGCTTTTACGTTTTCTCCAGTCTCGGGTGCATGTTTCAGGTTCATCATCTGGCTTCCGGGACAGGAAAATCCGTGATGGGCGTGCGCCATGGTTTCGGGTTTGCTGCGGGAAAGGTGTTCCTTTACCGCCTCTTCGTCGAACTCTTCGGCTTCTCTTTCGATAATCGTTATAGCGCCTCTGGGGCACTCCCCGAGGCAGGCACCCAGCCCGTCGCAGTATCTATCCGAGATGAGCCTTGCCTTCCCGTCTATGATCTGTATGGCTCCCTCGGCGCAGGCCGGAACGCAAAGCCCGCAGCCGTTGCACTTTTCTTCATCGATATGGACTATTTTCCTTATTGCCATATTCGAAACCTCCTTAGTCTTGCCTGAATCTAATTTTATCATAACAGGTTCTATAATGTAACGCTGTGATTTACCTCACATTAATTCTGGCAAAGAGAGGGATTTGGTGTTTAATTATCCTGTGGATGAGTAGGCTTTTCAAAGTGACCATGGTTGTCAGGCATGTAATAATGAGATGTGCGTTGATTCATCTTATAATTTAAACAATGGTGTTTGAAATTATAGAAAATTAGAGTATAATTATTTATGCGGGATGGATGGATTTTCAAGAAAGTAAGGTGATTTTATGAGTTTAGCGGAAAAGTTCTTAAAAGAATTTAATGAACTTACAGAAGAAAGGAAGAGGGAAGTAATAGACTTTATTGAGTTTTTGAAGGCGAAGGATAAGAAAGAATTAGAAAAATTTATGGATTCTATTATCGAAGAGAATAGACAGGCATTTAAGGAGCTTTGCTGATGAGATGGGTTACTTTGGAGGATGTAATATTATTTCATGAAAAAATAATAGAAAAAATAGGGGGCCTTAGTGGTATAAGGGATATAAGATTAATAGAAAGTGCGATAAATAAGGCTTTTGTTACGTTTGAAGGACAGGAACTGTATAAAGATCTCGAGGACAAAATCCCAACCACAACTTTTGCCCTTATTAGGAACCATGGATTCATTGATGGTAATAAGAGGATAGGTATCGCCGTAATGCTTCTACTTTTAAAACTAAATGGAGTTGATTTAAGGTATGAACAAAAAGAGTTAGTAGAATTAGGATTTGGAATAGCTGATGGATCATTAGATGAAAAAGATATAAAAGGATGGATAATAAGACATCTGGAAAGGAACTAACTTTGAAAGACCCCGATTACTTGGCGGGGTTTTTATTTTTTGCAAATTTTGGGGTTTAGTTTGACTTGCGTTCCAGCTGCCGTTCCAAAAAATTCAGAGTGTCACAAAAAAATTTAAGCGGCATTATTTAGATCCTGAGCCAAACGGAATAATCCGGGTTCAAGAAAAACCTCGCTGAATATTATATATAAGGACCAAACGATTCATTTGGAGGCGAGGGAAATGAAGACTTACGAAGGTAGGATCACCCCAATACCTTTGAACCCGAGGCTCTTATTAATGCCGGGCTTTTCCGAGCGCCAGATCCTTGAACATTTTGAAGTCCTTTATAAAGGCTACGTGAACAAAGTGAACGAGATTCGTTCACTGCTTCCCTCGGCCGACCGCCAGGAGGCGAACGCCACTTACAGTGAGTTCAGGTGCCTGAAAAAAGGGGAAACTTACGCGATAGACGGTGTCATACTGCACGAGCTTTACTTCGATAATCTGGGAGGTCCCGGCGGAGTGCCCCGGGGAGACCTGATGAGGCGGCTGGAGAGGGATTTCGGATCGTATCAGAGTTGGCTGGAAGACTTCACGGCTACGGGGATCTCCGCCAGGGGCTGGGCGGTGCTGGTCTACGACCCGCGCGACGGCAGGCTTCACAATTACCTGCTGGACGCCCATGACCATGGCGTCGTTCAGAATACCGCGGCTATCCTTGTGCTCGACGTATACGAACACGCTTACTTTATAGATTACGGTACGAGAAAAGCCGACTACATCAGGGCGTTCATGCAGAACGTCGACTGGTCGGTAGCTGAGAGAAGATGGGATAGAATAAGGAGATTGTATGATGTGATGTAAAATTTTAGGCGTCAAGGGCGTGCCGGTTCTCTGTCCCTTGACGCTTTAGTATGAAGTTTGCAAACAGGAGCCCATTTGGGAATTTATGCACAAAAGCTCATTTTTAAAATTATTGAAATTAATGCTTTTGTATATTATAATATAGTTGGTAAAAGTGAGTATTTGAACATATTATTTCCATGGTATGCAACCCCTCGATTTTGAGGTTGCAGAAACTAAAATAATTTATTTAAAGGGGGTATTTCATGACTAAAAAATTATCTCTACTGGCCCTTTCTTTAATCGTTGCACTCACTCTTTCCGTCATTGCACCGGTTCAAAGCGCCATTTTTAAGGTAGATGCCGTTTCTGCGGCAACCAGTTCACAGAATACTTCAACGCAAAAACAAACAACAAAGACACCGGCAACGACTACCAAATCCACCAAAACGCAAACCGCCGTTAAAAAATCAACTCCTACCGTTACAAAAACTTCCAGCACAAGCGGTATTAAACGCTTACTTGCCTTGGGCTCCTATGGTCAGGATGTAAAACTCCTGCAAACCATGCTTAATCAGCGCGGCTACAAGCTCAAGGTAGATGGTATATTTGGCCCCAAAACTTTAGCGGCGGTAAAAGATTTCCAAAAGAAAAATGGCCTTAAGGTAGATGGAATAGTAGGCCCCAAAACTCTTGCAAAACTAATGCCGGCTCCGGCGAAAACAGCGGCTGCAAAGCCCGCACAAACTACAAAACAACCTACACAGCAGCAGGTATCACAAAGTGAAAAAGTCGTGGTAAAGATAGGAAAGGTTGACTATTCAGCTCATCCTTCCAAGAGCTTTACGGTTGCGATAGCTGCGGTTGCGGGTGACAAGATAGTTGCAGCGTATATTGATGACTACCAGTTCATGCCTAAAGATGTGGCAACGGGAGTTCCCAATTCCGATGGGGACTTAGGCAAAAATTATCCTGAAGGCTACGTATTGGCATCGAAGCTGACCAATGCGGCATACTACAGCAATAATATGAAGGAAAAAGCAGGTTCTACAGTTCCCATAGATAAGAACTTCGCAGCAATTGTAAATTACGTAAAAGGTAAGACCATCAGCGAATTAGAGGCAAAACTTGCACAAACAACCCCGGAAAATATGGTGGATGCGGTAACCGGTGCGACCTTGGCGGACACACACGGTTATGTATCGGCAATCGTGGCAGCTGCTAAGGCTGCTAAAAATGCTGATGCAAGCTATTCATTCCAAGTCGATGTGAAGGATTTAAGCAATATTAAAATTGGGAAAGTTGACTATTCAGCTCATCCTTCGAAGTGCTTTACACTTGCAGCAGCGGTTGTTGTAGGGAACAAGATAGTTGCAGCGTATATTGATGACTACCAGTTCATGCCTAAAGATGTGGCAACGGGAGTTCCCAATTCCGATGGGGACTTAGGCAAAAATTATCCTGAAGGCTACGTATTGGCATCGAAGCTGACCAATGCGGCATACTACAGCAATAATATGAAGGAAAAAGCAGGTTCTACAGTTCCCATAGATAAGAACTTCGCAGCAATTGTAAATTACGTAAAAGGTAAGACCATCAGCGAATTAGAGGCAAAACTTGCACAAACAACCCCGGAAAATATGGTGGATGCGGTAACCGGTGCGACCTTGGCGGACACACACGGTTATATATCGGCAATCGTGGCAGCTGCTAAGGCTGCTAAGTAATAATTCAAAGCAAGTAAAATAAAAAAGGTAAATTTTTAAAAGACGGTTAATAGGCCTTGAAAAGGATTAGTAGCCTATTAACCGTCTTTTTTATCTCGATTACCCGGAAACTCAGTTCAGGTTCAGTTCTTCTGCTCAAAAACTGCGGGGAGATAAATATTTATTGGTTAACCATTAAAACAGCAGGAAAATAAAGGAATTTGTAGTAATATATATTGTTATAATATTAAAAAAGAGGAAATAAGATAGACAGCGAAAAGGGCAAACTCACCGAAAGGTGGGGGCGCAAAGCCATAGGGTCTAAGGTGCTTTTGCACTATGACAGCCTGGTTGCCGCTGACCAAAACGATCTGGCTCGCTCTCTTTTTCGGTGGCGGGTCTTTTTTGTTTTCGGATATAGACTCGGAAAGGGGGGCACTTTTTTGGTATGGGGATGAAACCAAAGCTTAGGGAATTAATATATAGGGCAAAAGACGGCGATGAGGAGGCCCTTGTCCAGCTAGTTGAAAGGTTTGTGCCCATAGTTAAAAAATACACGCGCAGGGTGGGTAACGGAGAAATGTATTCCAACCTGGTGGAGTGGATTGTAAAGGCGGTAAAGCGCTACCAGCCCGATACCAGGTGGGGCAGGGAAGAACTGAATCGCTATCTGGCTTCTCTGAGGGAGAAAAACGATATAAAAAAGCAAGAATAATTTTACAGGGGGTTATAATACGACTTCATGTCTCCTCTTTTATATGGTAAGGGAATAAACCGGGGAGGTGAAGCTGTATGGTCAGTATCCCCAAATTCTACGAACTCGACCTCGACCCCGAAGACGCAAGGATTGCGGCCTGGTTTTTAAAGGGACTTAAGAGAGAAGCGAGAAGACTTTATTTGAAGCAGAAAAAACTGAAACAACACGAGCTCCTGATTTTAAACAACAGAGTGGACAGGGATAACGATGGCGAATCTCCGGAATTGATAGACACCCTGGCAGACGGGATCGATGTACTGTCACGGGTGGAAGACAGGATATTCGTCAGGGAAGCTCTGATGATGCTGACGGCAAGGCAGCAAAAAGTTATAATGGCGACGGTCTTTGAAGGTGCCACCGAGAAAGAAGTAGCCGAAAGGCTGGGGATATCCCAGCCGGCGGTAAATAAGATAAAGAACAGGGCTTTGAGTAAGTTGAAAAAATACCTGCGTGCAATCTGAAAGCCATAGCTCGCGCTATGGCTTTTTTTGCTATCCCTTGACAGCTCCGGCGGTGAGGCCCGAAATGATTCTCTTCTGAAATATTAGTACCATCACTATAAGCGGAACGGTTACTACCACCGATGCCGCCGCGATGTCCCCCCAGGGGAGTTCATGCTCGCCGGGGAACATGGCTATCCCTACCGGCACTGTACGCATTAGGTCCTTGGTGTTGAATACCAGGGCGAAGAGGAACTCGTTCCAGGCTGCTATGAAAGTTAGTATGGCCGTGGTGAACATCCCCGGTGCAGCAAGCGGAAAGATAATCTTCAGGAATGCCTGCATTGGTGTCGCTCCGTCTACCTTGGCCGATTCTTCCAGCTCGAAGGGTATCTCTCGGAAAAAGGACGTCAGGATCCAGAGGGATAACGGTATGGTAAAAGTGGTGTAAGTTAGAATAAGCCCAAGATGTGTGTTTAAAAGGTTTATCTTTTTCAAAAACAGGAAGAGCGGGCTTATTATGGATATGCCCGGGAACATGGATACCGACAGTACCAGGGCCAAAATAAGGGCCTTGCCCCTGAATTTGAGCCTGGCTATGGCGTAAGCGGCAAAAGAAGACACAAAAAGGCTCAAAAAGGTTGTGGCAGACGCCACTATCAGGCTGTTCTTCAGGTACACCAGGAAAGGCCTCTTCGTGAAAACAGAAAGGTAATACCCGGTAAAAATCCTGTCTGGTATCCATCTAGGGGGTATGCTGAAGAGCTGTTCCGGCGGCTTTATAGATGTCATAAACTGCCAGAGGAATGGAAACAGGATGTATAAAAGGAAAAGTATCACGAAGGTGCAAAACAGAATCTGATTCAGTAAGCTTTTATTTTCCATAAGCTCACCTCAAAATCGTGTTCTTATCCATCATTCTGATGTATAACATAGCCAGGATGAACACGAATATGAATATCACCACTGAGATAGCCGAACCGAGTCCGAAGTCCAGGTTTCGGAAAAGTGTCTTATATGCGTAAATGGAAAGGGTTTCCGTAGAGTTACCGGGCCCTCCTCCGGTCAGCACGAAGATGAGGTCGAACACCCTGAAAGCGTCCAGAGTTCTGAATATCAGGGCTACAAGAATTGTGGGCTTCAAAAGCGGCAGGGTGATGCTGAAAAATTGCCTGACGCTGCCGGCACCATCTACCCTTGCTGCTTCGTACAGTTCTTCCGGTATCGTCTGGAGTCCGGCAAGAAGGATCAGGGCCATGAAGGGTGAGGTCTTCCAAACGTCGGCGAAGATGGCTGCTCCCATAGCTGACGCTGGCGTCCCCAGCCAGGACCTGTAGCTTTCTATCAATCCCAGCTTCATTAGGATGTCGTTTAACACGCCGAACTGATCGTTGTAGATGAACTTCCACATCAATGCCGACACTATGGTGGGGATTGCCCAGGGTACCAGAACCGCCGCCCTGATAAGGCCCGTGGCTCTGAACCTTTTGTTCATAAGCAGGGCCATTGTCATGCCGACCACCAGTTCCAGCGCTACGGATATTACCGTGAAGTAAAAAGTATTCAACGTCGCCGCCCAAAACCGACCGTCAGAAAAAAGAATGGTATAATTTTGGAGCCCGACGAATTTGGTAAGGCCGATGAGCTGCAATCTCATGTGAAAAAGACTGAGCCTGAAGGTTTCGAATACCGGGTATATATTTATTAGGATTATGCAAAGCAGTGCGGGAGTAACGAGCAAATATCCCAGCACCGGTTCGCTTATTTCAAATTTTTTATTCTTCCACATGACACTTTTACCCCTTCGAAAAGAGTGGCAGCCTAAAGCTGCCACTACTTCTTTCCGCTGTTTTTGATTATTTCGTTCAGGTCCTTTTCGATGTTTTTAATCGCCTGTTCAGCCGTAATCTCGCCGGTGAGGGCTTTGTGGAAGTTAATCTGCATAGAGTCGGACATCTGCGTGTAGAAGGGCGATACCGGTCTAGGCTTAGCGGTTATGAAAGCATCGTAAAAGTCGGCCCAGTACGGGTTCTTTTCCAGGATTTCTTTATCCTGATAAAGAGATTTCAAAGTAGGAAGGACGCCACCGTAAAGCGCTGAAATCTTCTGACCTTCCTCGCTGGTTACGAATTCGATGAACTTCCAGGCTTCTTCCGGGTGCTTTGAGTATTTATTTATAGCTAGGTTCCATCCTCCAAGCGCTGGAGTTCCCGCCTTGCCGTCCTTACCTCTGGGGATGGGGGCGATACCGACCTTGCCCTTAACCGGAGAGTCGTCCGCGTTTAGTAGCGCCCAGGCATAAGGCCAGTTTCTCATGAACAGAGCTTCACCTTGCTGGAATACTATCCTCGCGTCTTCTTCCTTGTAGGTGGTAATGCCCGGAGGAGCTATCTTTTCCTTAACCAGATTAACCATATTCTGCAGGCCTGCTATAGCCTGCGGCGAATTTATGACGACCCGGTCGCCCTCGAGGATGCTGCCGCCGTTGCCGCCGATAAACTCAAGGGCGTTGCAAACCAGACCTTCGTATTGATTGCCCTGGAATACTATCCCGTATTTTGTGCCGCCCTTGCCCACGTTTGCTTTGGCCATCTTTATGAGATCATCCCAGGTTTCGGGCGGGTTCTGGATTATATCTTTTCTGTAGTAAAGAATCCCCGCATCTGTATACCTAGGGACTGCCCACACGTGACCGTTATAAGTAACCGCTTCAACCGGACCTGTTAAAAATTTCTCTCTCATTTCAGGGGTGAATTTATCGTCCAGAGGCAGTACCCAGCCCGCCGCGGCAAATTCCGGAGGCCAAATGATGTCAAGGGCAATCACATCCATACTGGAATCGCCGGCTGAAAGGGCGGTTACATAGGCGTTGTGCTGGTCATCGGGGGATTGAGGCAGTTCTAAAAATTTCACCTTGATATTCGGGTATTTTTTCTCAAAAGCTTCGATTAATTTCTTGGTAGCAGGTGTGGAATCCTTGCCGGAAGCATAAGTTATGGTTACAACTTCACTTCCGCTGCCGCTCCCCGCAGGAACATTATTATTGTTTCCGGAGCTGCATCCTGAAAGCATACCGGCTACAAGGGTTGCGATCAGTAAGAGTGCCAGCGGTTTTAGACCTTTAAACATGTGATCTCCCTCCCTAGAGAATTATGTTTCCAAGATTATTTTATTAAAACCAAATTGTAAATAAATAAGGCATTTTTAATATTTAGTGAATTTTTTTATTATACTTTGAAAACATATTATCAAATTTTATATAATTTAATAAAGGTAGTTTTGTTGGGCGGGTGAATTCTTGTGCTGTTCAAGAGGCTACTAGTATCCTACATCCTAATAAGCGTAGTTCCGCTCCTCGTTGCCGCAGCCGTTACCAGCAACATAACCGCCAGGATGATAAACGAGGAGATCCAGAGGACCACTGTGCAGGCTTTGGATCAGGCAGGCAAAAATATATCAGGCATCTTTGACGAGGCGAAAAATGCCATATTCTCGGTATCGATGAACAGGGAGCTCCAGAGTAATCTATCGAGGGAAAGTGCGTCACCCTTCGAGATCAACCGAGAAATAACCGCCATAAGAAACAACCTGCTCTATCAGGGGATTTTCAACGACAGCTATTCATCTATAGAGGTCTACGCTATAAATAAGAAAATGTACCCCATGAGGCACACCCAGAATGATGTAATGTCGGCCGGGATTGTTGAAGGGCAAGACTGGTACAGGACCACGGTGCATATGGGAGGTAAGCTCTACTGGCGGGTTTCCAACGATTTCGGCAGGCCTCAGATCTCGGTGTCGAGGCTCGTATTCGATGTTAAAAATTACACCAATCCGCTGGCGGTGGTGTCGGTAGACATAGACTTGGACGTGATAAAATCCATACTCTCTGGAATTCGCTTGGGGAAGACCGGAAGGGTGTTTCTCCTTGACAACCGGGGCCAAACGATTTATCCGATTGACGAAAATATGACGGTGCCGTTTAATTTGTTGGACGCAACATCCGGTAGTGACCGCGTAAATTTAAACGGGCGCGAGATGAGGGTCATATACAATACACTTCCGCAGACGGGCTGGAAGCTGGTCGGTGTGGTACCGGTGGACGAGCTTACCAGGAAGGCTGACATGGCAAGAAATATAATCTACCTTATAGCAATAATCAGTCTCCTCGTAGCGGTAATGATGTCAGTGTATTTTTCATGCAGTATCTCCAACCCCATCATGAGCCTAGCCGGCATAATGAAAAAAGTTGAAAACGGAGACCTAAATTTGAGCGTCAGTACCCCTTTAAAGGGCGAGATAGCGATACTTTACTCCAGTTTCAATTACATGATAAAGATGATCAACGATCTAATTCAGGAAGTTTACGTATCCAGAATAAAGAAAAAGGAAGCAGAATTGAAGCTCTTCAAGCCCAGATAAACCCACATTTTCTTTATAACACCCTAGATTCTATAAACTGGCTTGCTATAAAGAACAACGTGCCGGATATAAGTAAAATGGTGACATCTTTGGCTTCCATACTAAGGTACAGCCTCAATCGGGGAAATGATGTGATAACCGTCGAAGACGAATTGAGGCAGGTTAAAAGCTATATCACCATACAGAAGATAAGGTTTTCCGATAAATTTGACGTATATTACCGCATAAGCCAAGATATTTTCGACTGCAAGATCATCAAGTTGATACTTCAACCCCTGGTGGAGAATGCCATAATTCACGGAATAGAGACCTACCAGGGCAAAGGGTATATCGAAATAAGGGGATTTGCAGAGGGTAATGAAGTAGTGTTCGAGGTGGAAAACAACGGGAACGCCCCGGACCTGGATAAAATTAACAGTTTATTGAATTCCGGGGGCGAAGTTAGCAACGGTTACGGCATAAAAAACGTGAATGAGAGGTTAAAGTTGTATTACGGTGAAGAATATGGTCTTAGCTACCGTATACAGGACGGCAACACGGTGGCGGTTATCAGGGTACCCAGGATAACTTAATGCATTTGATTTTCAGGGGTGCTGTTATGCTGAAACTCATAATAGCCGACGACGAACCTATAGTGAGGGAAGGTTTGAAGGAGTCCGTCAACTGGGATGAACTAGGACTCCGGGTCGTAGGGTGCGCCCGGGACGGCAGGGAAGCCCTCGAAATTTTTACTTCCTGCGGCTGCGACGTGATCCTGACCGACATCCGCATGCCATTCATGAGCGGGCTGGAGCTCACCGGTAGAGTGAAGGAAATAGATCCGTCGGTGATTGTCGTGCTCTTGAGCGCCTACGACGAGTTCAGGTACGCCCAGGAGGCAATAAGGCTGGGAGCCTTTGACTATATTTTGAAGCCCATTGACCTGGACGAACTGAAGAAAACTATGGAGAAGGCCGTTAGAAAAAAGCAAGAAATGCTGGACAGTGAAAACCGTGTTATACCGCAGCTCAACCGGGAAGATATGGAATTTTTCAAGCCCGAAAGCTCTAGATTTCCCCTAAAGATGGAAGAGGAACTAGCAAAAGCGGTGAAGAGAGCCGACGGCCCCCTTGCACTGGAAATTTTTCAGCGGATCTGGGACGAGTTCTGCAGTAAAAACTACTCCCTGGAATTCCTAAAAAGGTGGGGATTTGAGCTCGTCGCCATAATTACCCGTTCGGTTATAGAAATAGGTGAAAACGTGGACATTCTTTTTAAAAACACAGACCCCTGGGCTGAGATTTCACGTAAAAAATCGAAGGAAGAACTTTACGGCTGGATGAAGGACCTCATAGAAATTATATGCGAGTGCATCGGTTTGAACAAAAACGTCAGAAACAAGAAGCTGGTGGAAGAAGTGGTGAGGATAATAAAGGAAAACTACCACGATAAAAACCTGACTTTGAACAGCATAGCCGAGCGGCTTTATATAACCCCGAATTACCTGAGCACCCTATTTAAAACCGAAATGGGCCAGGGATTTTGTGAGTATCTCACCGAGTACCGCGTGGAGAGGGCCAAGGAGATGTTGAAGGATGTCAGGTTAAGAATTTACGAGATTTCGGATGCGGTAGGGTATACGGACCCCCATTATTTCAGCAAAATATTCAAGAGCATAACGGGCCTAACCCCCAGGGAATACAGGGAGAAAATCCTGTAAAAAATTACACCAAATAATAAACTAGTATTATTTAAAAGTTCATTATTTTTATACAAAATATTACCGGTAGCAAATACCATCGGAAAGGGGAGAACCTTTTATGAACAGAAAATGGTGGAAAGAAGCCGTAGTCTACCAAATATACCCGAGGAGCTTTTACGATTCCAACGGTGACGGTATAGGCGATTTGAGGGGAATTATCCAGAAACTAGATTACCTGAAGGAGCTGGGTGTGGACGCGATCTGGCTCAACCCGGTGTACAAATCGCCGAATGCTGACAACGGTTATGATGTCAGCGATTACTACGATATTATGGATGAGTTTGGCACTATGGCCGATTTCGACGAACTGCTTCAAGAGGCGCACAGGAGGGGAATGAAGCTCATTATGGACCTTGTGGTGAACCACACCTCCGACGAGCACAAATGGTTCATAGAATCCCGCTCCTCGAAGCACAGTCCTTACAGGGACTATTACATATGGAGGGAAGGGCAGAACGGCCGGGAGCCCAACAATTGGGTTTCCATATTCGGCGGCCCTGCCTGGGAATATGACGAAAGGACCGGGGAGTATTACCTGCACCTGTTTGCCGTCAAGCAGCCGGACCTTAACTGGGAAAATCCGCGGTTGAGGAAAGAAATCTACGAAATGATAAACTGGTGGTTAAAGAAAGGCATCGACGGTTTCAGGTTGGACGCTATCAACCTGATCTCGAAAGTTGAAGGGCTTCCCGACGATCCTAATCCTCAGGGGGAAAGATTCCCGGGTTCCAGATTTTACTTGAACGGCCCGAAAGTTCATGACTATCTGCATGAGATGTACAGGGAAGCCTTTAGCAAATACGACATAATGACGGTGGGGGAAATACCCGGAGTGACGCCGGAAATCGGTAGGCTTTATGTCGATGAGGACAGAGAAGAGCTGAACATGATCATCCACTTTGAACTCATGGATTTGGACTGCGGATCCGGAGGAAAGTGGGATGTGGTACCCTGGAAGCTTACCGACTTTAAGAAGATCATGTATAACTGGTATAAAGGATTGAAGTATAAAGGCTGGGTAGCCCTTTATCTCAACAACCACGACCAGCCGAGGATGGTTTCCCGCTTCGGCAACGACGGCAGGTACAGGGTGCAGTCGGCCAAAATGCTGGCGACACTCCTGCACACCTGGCAGGGCACCCCGTTTATTTACCAGGGCGAGGAAATCGGTATGACCAATGTAGCCTTTGACAGCATCGAAGACTACAGGGATATAGAGACTTTAAACTGGTATAACGAAAAGGTAAAGGGGGGTTATGACCCCGAAAGGTTGATGAAGGCCATCCACGCCAGGAGCAGGGATAACGCCAGAACTCCCATGCAATGGAACTCCGGTCCAAATGCGGGATTCACAACGGGCATCCCTTGGATAAAGGTCAATCCAAACTACAGAGAAATCAACGTAGAAAATGCACTTAAAGACCCCGATTCGGTTTTTTACTACTACAAAAAGCTAATCGAACTCAGGAAAAAGCACCCTGCGATAGTATACGGGGACGTAAATATGATCCTTGAGGATGATGAAAACATCTTTGCTTACACCCGGACCCTTGATGATGATAAACTGCTGGTGGTTCTCAATTTTTTCGAAAATGAAGTCGAGTTTGTGCTCTCCGACGAGGTCGAATTCAGAGATTATAAACTTCTGCTTTCCAATTATCCCGTAGAGGGTGATTTAAAGAGGACTATTCTGAAACCTTACGAAGCAAGGGTTTATAAATTATTTTAGTTAAGTAAATGGAGCTGTCTCCCGCGGCTCCATTTTTTTACATATTCGTTCCAAAATATTGACATTGCAAAAAACGGTGGTAAAATTATGAAAAATGCACCGAAAGAATGCTTAAAAGAAAATTGAGGTGAGGTCTATTGTGTATCGAGGTTGACCGTGTTTCAAAAAGATATATCCTCCGGAAAATTAAGGGCTGGACGCGCCTGGAGTGGCAGAAAATAGAAGCGTTAAAAGGCGTCTCATTTAAAGTGGAACCCGGGCGGGCTCTGGCGTTAATTGGACCCAACGGTGCGGGTAAATCGACAATGATAAAACTGCTGTGTGGAATTCTCAGTCCGACGCAGGGCAGCATAAAGGTTCTGGGAATGGACCCTTTTAAAGACCGCAGTAGATTGGCGTACCGTATTTCTTCCGTATTCGGGCAGAGGTCCCAATTGTGGTACCACCTGCCTCCCATCGACACCTTCCAGTTGCTAGGCAGGATATACGACATAGACCGAACAGAGCTCAAAAAGCGAATGAAGGAGCTGGTTGAGTTATTCGATCTGAGTTCCTTCCTCTACCAACCGGTGCGCAAGCTTTCTCTGGGACAGCGTATGCGCTGCGAAATTGCAGCAGCGCTCATCCATAATCCCGAGATACTGTTTCTGGACGAACCAACTATCGGCCTGGACGTGGTGGCCAGGTCCATGGTTATAGATGTCTTGAAAGACCTTAACCGAAGTAAAAACGTGACCATAATTCTCACCTCGCACGATACCAGCGACATCGAGCGAATCTGCGAGGACGTCATAGTTCTCAACGAGGGCAGAATCGTGCTGGAGTCGAAAATCAGGGAAATGAGAAAAAACTTTTTCCATTCCAAGATCATTGAAGTGGAATTTTCCGAACCCATTAACGATTTGAACCTGCCCCCGGGGGCAAGGGTAATCGATCAAAACGGGTCTATCGTAAGACTAGAAGTCGATTTAAAAACGTGTGATGTAAACGAAGTGGTGAGCCGGATAGTTACATACAATATGGTTCGCGACATAACCATTCAGGACCCTCCCCTGGAGTCTATAATTCACCACATTTACCTTTCGGGTTATCCGGCGGGGAGGGAGGCGGAGAGAAATGCTCAAGTCGATGGATAAATACATAGCTGCCTCCGCTTTGAGCGCCAAGAATTATCTGGCGTATACTTCCGAGGTGATCTTCCGGTCGGGATTCCTGGTGGTTATCCTGTTTGTATTTGTCAACTTATGGACAGTTACGTACAGCCGATCCGGCGCCGGGGTGATCGCCGGACTTGACCTCAAACAAATGCTGTGGTACCTTGTATTTACCGAGTCGATCGTTATTTCACGGCCTAGGGTGGATCAAAAGGTCGAAGAAGATATTCGGACCGGCACTGTTAGTTATACTCTCGCCCGGCCTTATAACTATCTATTATTTCAACTAAGCGTAAGCTTCGGGGAGCGGACGGTGCGGTTTATATGCACCCTTCTTGTTGGTTACGCCGTAATGACTATTATGATAGGACCTTACATTCCCGGCTTATCCACGCTGCCTTTTCTTATAGTAACAGTGGCCTTGGCGATGCTGGCCGACCTTATCGGAATGATTATCGTAGGATTTCTCGCGTTCTGGGTGGAGGATGTATCTCCCTTTTTCCTGGTGTATTCCAGGCTGCAGATGCTGCTGGGGGGAATGATAATACCCATTACTTTGTTTCCGCCTTTTCTCCGCAAGCTGTCAGAGTGGCTTCCCTTCAGGTTTATGGTGTATGCTCCTGCTAAATTGTTTGTGGATTATGATATTAATCAGGCTCTGATCATAATGGCAGAACAGACTTTCCTCTGCATTTTGCTGTTCCTCATTGGGATGTCGGTATACCGGATGGGGGTGAAACGCCTGGATGTCAACGGTGGGTAAATACTTCAACCTGTTTTTAGGTTATTTATACATTTACGCGAAAGGGCTTCTGGAATACGGGGTCAGCAGTCTGATAGCCCTTTTTGGCTCCCTTTTAAACAGCGCCATCTGGCTGGTTTTCTGGTGGGTGTTTTTCCGCAGATTTCCCAATATTTCCGAATGGCAGTTTGTCCATTTGTTCACCATTTGGGCCGTGCTGAACGTTGCTTTGGCGTTGGTCAGCGTTTTTTACAATGTTTACAAGATCCCGGCGCTTATCAATGAGGGTAAGCTTGAGTACTACCTTGTAAGGCCAAAAAATGCGCTCTTTCACCTTTTAATCGCCAGGATGCAGCTGGTGGATCTGGTGGAAGCTTTCATATGGTTTATCAGTTTTATCATACTGAAACCGGAACTTGCGTCAATTATTCTGTTCTTAATGATGTCGGCGATCTCGGCTGCAATCATCCACGGTTTTCTTCTCATCCTGGGTTCTCTTGGCTTTTTCCTCAAATCCGCAGACGGTATCGGTACGGAATTATACAACGCCCTGATCACCTTCAGCACGTACCCGAACTGGATATTCAGGGGAGCGGCCAAATGGATAATATTCACCGTCATCCCGGCGGGTTTCATCTCTTACGTCCCCGTACAGGTTATTTATAACCGGGCTTACTTTTGGATACTTGGGAGCCTGGGATTTGGGATACTCCTGAACGTTGTCGGATATCTTGTTTTTTCCATGGGCCTTAAGTACTTCGAAACCGGCAATACGTTCGTTATAAGGGCTGATTGAAGAAGTCAGTTAATTTTTTACGAAAGGAGATTCGTTATGCTTAAGGTGAGTCTTATTCAGATGGATTTAGCTCATGGTGACCCGGTGGAAAACCGCCGGAAGTTGGAAGGGCTCTTGCGGGAGGCTTTGAAGCCAAAAGTTAAGCCAGATGTGATAGTGCTGCCGGAAATGTGGAACACCGGTTATGCCCTGGAAAGGCTCTCCGAGATAGCCGACAGGGACGGCAGGCCCACCATAGAATGGCTCAAAAAAGTAGCTGCGGAGAACGGCATAAACATAGTAGCGGGTTCTATAGCCGACATCAGGAGCGAATCGCCCGCGGAGGAACCCCGGGTGTACAACACAGCTTACGTCATCAACAGGAGCGGAGAGGTTGTAGCCCGGTACGACAAGGTCCACAGGTTCAGGCTGATGGGCGAGGAAAAGTATGTAGCACCGGGCGAAAGGGCCGTCACCTTTGACCTGGACGGCGTAACCTGTGGTCTGGCTATATGCTACGACATAAGGTTCCCGGAATTCATTAGGAAAATAGCGCTGCTCGGAGCCAGAATCCTTTTCGTACCGGCTCAGTGGCCGAAACCAAGACAGATGCACTGGAAACTCCTGAACATGGTCAGGGCCATAGAGAATCAATTCTACGTGGTGGGTGTAAACAGAGTGGGAAGCCAGGGCAAAGCCGTCTTTCCGGGTATATCCCTTGTTGTGAACCCGTGGGGTGAAGTGCTGCTAGAAGCTGATGAAAAGGAGGGCATATTTGAAACAACTATTGACCTTTCAGCCGTCGATAAGGTGAGGAGATATATCCCCGTATTTGAAGACCGGCGGCCGGATGTATATTATTAGAAATCGATAAATTTATACAAAGTATAGAACCTTAGCATCCGGGAAATATTCCCGGATTTTTTCTTCGAAAAACTCCTTTAAATCCTTCATTTTTTCTGGCGGATATAGGTACTTGCCGTAGCCGAACTGGCCGAATTTAAAGACCCGTTCCCTTTTATCAAGCGGCACCTTCGTCCTGGGGAACACATCCAGGATGTTTTTCTTTGCCCTGGCGGTGAACCGGTGGGTTATGAGTTCGAATTCCGGCGGATGTTTTACCCGGCTGGCAAGCTCCTTCTTGAGGTTTTCCAGCAATTCTCCGTATTCCTGTTCCCATCCGGGATAGTGGAAGATGGGGCCAATAATGAAACCTAGCGGATATCCAGCCTCCGCGACCTTTGATGCGGCTTCGATCCTTTCTTCCAGAGGCGGGGTCTTGTGCTCGAAATTTTTTATGACGCTAGCAGAATTGATGCTGAACCGGAAGGTAGTCCTGCCGCAGTGCTGGGCATCCAGCAGTGAATCCACATTGGTGAACTTGGTTACGAACCGAAAAAGGCCTTTTTCCTGTTTTGCAAAAAACTCGATGGTCTTTTTGAGAGCACCGGTGTACGGTTCCACCGGGAGCGGATCCGAAGTGGCCGATCCCTCGAAAATGGTAGTCTCCGGCAGTCTTTTTTCAATGTACTTTTCTGCCCGGTCCAGTATCTCGTCTATATTTACGTAAACCCTGATGTAGGGTTTTTTCCCCAGAGTTGTGTTGAGGTAGCAGTACTCGCATTCGCCTATGCAGCTGGTAACAAGAGGAAGCTGGTAGTGGGCGGAAGGCCTGCAGCTTTGGAATTCCGGGCTGCGCCGGATGCCGACGACCAGGGTCCTCTTGGCTTCAAAGTAAGCTTCCTGGGGATTTTTACCGGGTATCCCGGTAACTCTGTTGTGGGACCCGACAAAGTAAATGTCCACCCCCAGCTCCTGCATTTTGAAATATATCTGCCTTCCCAGGGGATAATCCAGGGCATCGCGCTCAAAATAAGCTCTTTTGGGGATAAAGGGGTCCATAATCTTTCACCTCATATTTATTTTTCCCCGGATTCCCCGGAATACGTTGAATTCAGGGATTTCAAATGATAAACTTTATCTTAAAGGCGGGCTAATAGAGGAACTGTGTGGCAATATTATAAGGTATTGAATAACTTTATAACTCGAAAATGGAGAGTGGCTGATAATGAAGGCAAAACTGAAACCCGTTTCCACCAACTGCTACGCATTCACCAACCCCGAATCAAAGGTTGAAATTCATGTTTATCTCAGTCCCGGGCTATTTCAGGATTTCGGGGAGGACGAAGCCATAAACCAGCTTTACAACGCCTCACTCCTGCCGGGGGTTGTAAGCCCGGTTATCGGCATGCCGGACATACATACCGGGTTCGGGCTGCCCATAGGAGGAGTCATGGCTACCGACTACGAAACCGGCGTGGTTTCGGCGGGTGCCGTAGGGATGGACATAAACTGCGGCGTCAGACTTTTGACCACCAGGATTGACGCAGGGGAAATAAACAAGGAAAAGATATCGAAGATCCTGGATGCCATATCATCCCGTGTGCCTTCCGGAGTGGGCAAATCGAGTGCGGTGAAGGCTCTTCGAAAACCGGACCTGGATGCGGTGGCTCAGATCGGGGTCGAGTATTTTGTAAGGGCAGGCTTCGGCAGAAAGGAAGACCTGGAGAGGATCGAGGACCGGGGGTGCATCCCCGGAGGAGATGCCGCAGCGGTGCCCAAGGCGGCGAGGGAAAGGGCTGACCAGCTTGCCACCATAGGCGGCGGCAATCACTTCATAGAAATAGGCAGGGTTGCAAAGGTCTTCGACCAGGAGACCGCGGAAAGATTCGGGCTTTTTAAAGACATGGTATACGTGCTCATACACACCGGCAGCCGGGGCCTGGGGCACCAGATATGCACCGATTATTCCAGGATTATGTGGGAACATTCCGAGAGGAACGGCTCCAAGGCTCCGGTGAAGGGACTTGCGTGCGCACCGGTTTTTTCGGAGGACGGCCAAAACTACTTGAAAGCCATGGCCTGTGCGGCCAACTACGCTTTCTGCAACCGGCAGTTAATAACCCATTTCGTGCGGGAGGCCTTCGTAGAGGTCCTGAAAAAGCCCGAATCCGAGCTGGGACTCGACCTGCTTTACGACGTAGCCCATAACATCGCAAAAAAAGAAAAGCACGGGGGAAGGTGGCTCCTCGTCCACAGGAAGGGCGCTACCAGAGCCCTCCCCGCCGGCCATGGCGATAATCCGCCCTGCTACAGGGATACTGGGCATCCGGCGATAATCCCCGGCAGCATGGGCACGGCCTCGTACGTGCTGGTGGGACTCCCCGAAATACACCGCACTTTTTGCTCGGTAAACCACGGCGCCGGCCGGGTCATGTCCAGGAAGAGGGCAAAGAGCGAATTTACAAGAGAACAGCTCCTGGAACAGACAAAAAACGTGGTTATAGCGGCGAGCAATTTAAAGGCGCTGCTAGATGAGGCGCCGTTGGCCTACAAAGATATCGACGAGGTGGTGTTCACTCTGGTTGATGCCGGCCTCACAAAGCCGGTGGTGAAGCTAAAGCCCATGGGAGTCTTAAAGGGCGAAGGCGACGAATCGTAAAGATTCATCCGTCAAAGTCCAGGGCTTCTTTGAATTCTTCCAGAGTAGTGACCGGACTTTTGCAGGACCCGTTTTTGCACACGTATGCTGCCGTCCTGCCGCCGATTTTGCCGTAGTTTTCATACGCGGGGACTATTTCTTTCAAACGGTCCGCATGGGCCCAAACCGCATATGGGAAGAAATTTTCCGCGAGATAGTTGGTGAACATCTCGGGCCTTTCTCCGGCTATTATGACTTCAGTACCTCCTGTCACTGCATATATAAAGGAGTAGAGGAAGAAAGTGTGGTAAACGGGGTTTTCGCTGATTGTCCTTGCGAAAACCCTGTACTGATTTCGGGCCAGCTCTTCCATGCCGCTGTCGAAGAGCAGTCTCGAGAGCCTGGCAAGGGAAAAAGCGGCCATCGAATTTCCGGAAGGCACCGCGCCGTCGTAGGCATCCTTTGCCCGTGCGGGCAGGTGATCCACATCGCTGCCGGTGAGGTAAAACCCGCCGGCTTCTTTGTCGTAAAAGAGGTCTATCATTTCATCCGCCAGGGACTTTGCTTTTTTAAGGTAGCTGGTTTCGAGGGTATACTCGTAAGCCTCCAGAAGAGCCCATAAAAGATGGCTGTAATCGTCGAAGGTCGCCTTGGCCTTCATAATGCCTTCCCTGTATCCGACGTGGAGGCGCCCATCGGACCCACGGGCGTTTTCCAGAATGAAATTCAAAGCGACCTCGGCTTCTTTCCTGTAGTTTTCGTTCTTCGTAATCCCGTATACCCTGAATAGGGAGGCGATCATTAGGCTGTTGCCCGAAACCAGGATTTTTTCGTCCCTGAAAGGTTTTACCCTTTGTTCCCTGTATTCAAAGAGCTTTTTTCTGGTATCCTCGTCCATTTTACAGGAAAGATCCCTGCCTATAAGGTTCGGGATGTTTTTTCCTTCGAAATTTCCCCTTTCGGTTATATTGTAACTTTCCATGAACTCATCGGCGCGGTCGCCCAATACATGCCTTATCTCCTGCGGCGTCCAGGTGTAGAACCTGCCTTCTTCCCCTTCCGAGTCGGCGTCTTCAGCGGTGTAAAACCCTCCCTCCGGGTTTCTGAGATTCCTTAAGACGTAGTCTATTATTTCCAGAGCAAAGGTCTTGAAAAACTCGTCCCGGGCTATTTTGTAGGCTTCGGCGCAGACAAAAGAGACCAGTGCGTTGTCGTACAGCATTTTCTCGAAATGGGGTACCAGCCATCGCCTGTCGGTGGAATACCGGCACAGGCCGAAGCCTATATGGTCGTATATGCCGCCTTTGTACATGTTTTTCAGGGTATTTTCCACCATTTCGAGGGCTTCGGGGTCCTTCCTGTAGTGATAGTACCCGAGCAGGAAAAGCAGGGTGCCGGGCATCGGAAACTTGGGCGCCCCGAAGAATCCGCCGTATTTCCTGTCGTAAGAGGCCTTCAGTATTTCAAAGGCTTTATCGATCACCCCGGGATCCAGTTCTCCGTGACCGGTGCGCTCCAGTTTTTTAATCGATGACACTATTTCCCTACCTGTGGTGATTAACCTTTCCCTATCTTTTTGCCACAGTTCGTTTATCTTAAAAAGTACAGTTTTGAGTCCCGGCCGGCCGTAGGAGTCCTCCTTTGGTAGATAAGTTGCCGCAAATACCGGGTGCTTATCAGGAGTCATGATAATGGTTAAAGGCCAACCGCCGCTGCCGGTAAGAGCCTGACACACTTCCATGTAAAAATTGTCCACGTCGGGGTGCTCTTCACGGTCTACTTTGATGGAGACGTAGTATCTGTTAAGTATATTCCCAACTTCTTCATCTTCGAAGCTTTCCTTCTCCATGACGTGGCACCAGTGGCAGGTCGAATACCCTATGCTCAAGAAAATCAACTTATTCTCAGTTTTCGCCTTTTCAAACGCCTCCGTTCCCCACGGGTACCAGTCCACGGGGTTGTAAGCGTGCTGAAGCAGATAGGGCGATTTTTCGTTAATCAGCCGGTTGGGTTTCCTTTTACTATCAATTGAATTCAAAATCGATACCCCCTGCAGCAATTTTTTTTTAGTATATACAAAAAACCAATATCCATTTATGGTCATATCTTGCTTTTTTTATTTTCTTGATTTTCATCTTTTAAGGATTAGCGGGCTCCCAGCAATGATTGATAATTTACAATTGACTGTGTTTGCTTAATATCATATAATTTAATTGAATCCAAAACGTTTTGGAAGTGATAAAATGCCTACTATTAAGGATATAGCACTGCTGGCAGGCGTGTCAGTCACCACCGTTTCCAGGGCGCTCAACGGGTATTCGGATGTGAGCGAAGCAACCAGGCAAAAGATAAAGAAGATAGCGGAGGAACTCAATTACACCCCCAACTCTATTGCAAGGGGGCTGGTGATGAAAAAGACGAATACGGTAGGTCTGGTTGTGTCCGAAATAATAAAGCCGGGGGTATACCACCCCTTTTTCCTGGAGGTGCTGTCGGGTATCAAGGCGGCCCTTCATAAGTCGGGTTACGATATCATACTCTTCACCGTAGACCCCGAATCCCAGGGAAAAACTTCCTACGAAAGGCTGTGCAAGGAGCGAAAAGTAGACGGCACCATAGTGCAGGGCTTAAAACTGAGCGACCCTTACATCGAACAGATTAAAAGCACTGATATTCCAACGGTACTGATAGACATACCCATCCTCACCGAAAGGGTAGGGTATGTGAGTTCAGATAACGTTAAGGGGGCTTTCGATGCGGTAAATTACCTGGTGCAGATAGGGCATAGTGAAATCGGCTTTATAAACGGGCATAAAGACGCCGCCGTCAGTATTGAAAGGCTGGAAGGATACAGGAAAGCTCTGGAACACCACGGAATCCCGTATGACGAACGATATGTGGCGTACGGGGATTACACCCAGCAGAGCGGAGCCGAGGCTTTTAAAGAACTGCTTCGGGAGATTCCTCAGATCACTGCTGTCTTTTGCGCCTCAGACCTGATGGCTGTGGGAGCTCTCAAGGCTGCCGGGGAGATGGGAAAAAAGGTACCGGGAGAGATCTCGATAGTGGGATTTGACGACATAGAGCTCGCCACAATAATAACTCCGAACCTCACCACGATAAGGCAGGAGAAGTACAGGATAGGGTATAAGGCCGCCGAACTTCTGCTGTCGATTATAAGGGGAGAAAAACCCAGGCACGTGGTAGTACCCCACAGGCTCGTCGTCCGTCAGTCAACCCGGGCCTTACGTACAGGATGCACGCCAGAGCAGTAAAATACCTAGATAAGCGAGGTTGATAGTTTTGCATAAAGTTATAAAAGAAGACGGAGTTTTTGTTGAAACCTGCGAATCGGGAGACATAGAAGAGTCGACACTGGGCATGTTTTACCAGGATACCCGTTACTTATCGAAGTACGAACTTAAGATAAACGGAAAAAGGCCGGTGTTTTTATCGGCCAGCGCAGAGAAAAATTATTTTAAAGAAGTTTATCTTGCCGATGAAAAAAACGAAGTCCTCATCTCCAGGAAATCCTGCATCTATAAAAATACTTTCAACGAGAGAATTCGGCTTACAAATTACGGTTTAAGGACCTCAGAGCTTTATCTCACGATCGAGCTTGATGCGGATTTCAAGCACATGTTTGAGGTGAGGGGGTTTGCCGGAAGAAAGGGCACGGGCAAGAAACTTGCCCCGGTTGTGGAGCCGAGAAAGATAATCTTAAGATATACCGGTTCTGACAACATCCTCAGGTCAACGGTGATAACGTTCAGCCGGAATATAACCTCTTTCAAAGACGGTAGGCTGGGTTTTTCGGTAGAGCTGGGTCCCAAAGAGAGCTTTGACCTTTGCGTATGCGTCCACGCTGGCGAAATTGATTCACAAGATTTTATATCATCCGACTTCGAGAAAAATTTTAAAGCGATCCGCGAAAGCTACGATTTGTGGTTCGAGCGCTGCACAAAGGTTTTCACTGACAGCAGTCAGTTCAACAACCTTTACAAGAGATCCTTGGCAGACCTGCGGATGCTGCTGAGCGATTTCGGAGAAGGGCCGATGGCCGTGGCCGGTATCCCCTGGTTTGCGGTGCCCTTCGGTAGGGACAGCATCATAACAGGGATCCAGGCACTGCTTGCCAATACCGAAATTGCTCGGGGTACGCTGGGGACCATGGCGAGATACCAGGGGCAAAAGCTAGATCCATGGAGCGACGAAGAGCCCGGCAAGATAATGCACGAGCTCAGGCAGGGAGAGCTGGTGAATACTAAGGAGGTGCCCTTCGGGCCTTACTACGGCACCCTGGACGCCACACCGCTGTTCCTCATCCTGCTTTCGGAATACTACAACTGGACCGGGGATAAAAAATTCTTCATGGAGCTCTTTCCGGCCGCCGAAAAAGCGCTTAAGTGGATGGAGCAATACGGAGATAGGGACGGAGACAGCTTTCTCGAATACATAAGGGAAAAAGAGGGGGGCCTTGTCAATCAGGGATGGAAGGATTCGAAAGATTCGGTGGTCTTCAGCGACGGAAGGCTCGCCGATCCTCCCATAGCACTGGCGGAAATTCAGGGTTATGCCTATGACGCCCTTATGAGGATGGCACGGATTTACGGGGAGCTGGGGAAGAAAGAAAAGGCGAATGGATTATTAAGAAAAGCCGCTCATTTGAAGGAAAGATTTCACCGGGCGTTCTGGATGGAGGATAAAAAGTACTTCGCCGAGGCCCTGGATGGGGAAAAGAGGAAGGTCGATTCCATAACCTCAAACCCCGGGCACTGCCTGTGGTCCGGCATGTTGGAATACGAAAAAGCAGTACTCGTGGCCGATAGGCTTTTGAGCGACGAACTTTTTTCCGGATGGGGAATAAGGACCATGAGCTGCAGAGAAGCCGCCTACAATCCCGCAAGTTATCACAACGGTTCGGTATGGCCCCACGACAATTCCCTTATAGCTCTGGGACTCGCCAGGTACGGCTTCAAGGATCACCTTAAGAAGTTAATAAGCGGGATGATAGCCGCTTCGGAGTACTTCGAGTACTGCAGGCTGCCGGAGCTTTTCTGCGGGTTTAGCAGGGAGGACGGCGGTCCGGTGAGGTACCCGGTGGCGTGTTCACCGCAGGCCTGGGCTGCGGCTACCCCCATAGCTCTGCTCCAGGCGATGCTGGGAATGCGGATTGACGCCGCACAAAAGTGTATAGAGTTAAATCCGGCATTGCCGGAGGATATAAACCATATAGAGATAAGGGATATGTTGATAGGAGGTGAAACCGTTGACTTTGCGGTTCACAGGATAGGGGGTGGCATTAAGCTAGAAATTTTACGGTCAGAAGGTATTAATATCATTATGAAGGAGAGGGGAAGATCATGAAGAGGAAGATCTTCTGTATAGCTATCAGTGCTGGAACCAGGTTATGGCGGGCACATTGCTTCTGACACTGCCGACTATACTGGTTTTCTTGATATTCCAGAAGCAGTTTGTAAAAGGAATATTTACGACTGGACTCAAGTAAAAAAAGTCTATTTGTTACTAAAACTAAAAAAGTTGACAAATATATAGCATTTTGTACACTTTTATAGCACTAGTAATCATTTTCTCTTGTCAAAAAACACGGTAAGTTGTATTATAGAATTGAATAAAACATTTTTTTTGTAATTATTATAGTAATTTTTGTAAGAAGGGGGAATTTGAATGGCGGATAAAAAGCGAATCCTTGTGCTGGGAGGTGGATATGGAGGACTGACGGCAGCTCAAAAGCTGAACAAGCTCCTGGCCAAGAGAGACGACGTGGAGATCTACCTCATAAACAGATCCCCTTATCAGGTTTACCTGACTGAGCTTCACCTGGTTGCCGGCAACAGGGTAAAACCGGAAGGAGTGCTATATTCGCTGGAGAAGGCTCTGGAGGGGACCGGGGTTAGGCTGGTAGTGGATGAAATCCACGATGCCGATTTGAAGACCAGAACACTGAGGGGCAGAAAGGCGGACTACACCTTCGACTACCTTATACTCGCCTGCGGCAGCGAACCGGAGTATTTCGGCATTCCGGGTATGAAAGAACACGCCTTTACGCTCTGGTCGCACGAAGATGCGTTGAGGATTAAGCAGCGAGTAATAGAGATGTTCGAAAAGGCCAGATACGAGGTCGATGAGAAAAGAAGGCGTGAATATCTCACCTTCGTGGTCGGCGGCGGTGGATTTACCGGCATCGAGATGGTGGGAGAGCTGGTGGAGTGGGTTGAAGACCTTTGTAGGGAATACGGCATAGACCGCAGTGAAGTATCACTGATGGTGGTGGAAGCGCTCCCCAAAATCCTTCCCAACCTGTCCGATGAGCTCATCAAAAAGGCGACTTCTTATCTCGAAAAGCATGGCGTGAAAATAATCCTGAATTCTCCCATTGTCAGCGTTGAACCCGACGGCTTTACCCTCAAAACCGGTGAAAAAATAAAAACCCAGACCCTTATATGGACCGGTGGTGTGAGGGGGAACTCATTCGCCGAAAAGCTGGGGCTGGAGACCGGTGGCCGGGGTAGGATAAAGGTCAATGAATACCTTGAGACCAGTCAAAAAGGTATATACGCGATAGGGGACGTAAGCTTCTACGTGAATGAAAAAAATTTCGTCATGCCTGCGCTGGTCGAATCTGCGATGCAGTCCGGCGAGTGTGCGGCTCATAACATAGCCGCCGATATTACCGGTAAGCCCAAGAAAGCGCTCAAACTCAACCTCCACGGGAATATGGTCTCGATAGGTGAAAGGTACTGCGTCGCCGAGGTAATGGGACGTAAACTTACCGGCTTTATAGCTACTTTCATAAAGCATTTGGCCGACATGCACTATCTTTTCGGTGTCGGCGGTTTAGGTTTCGTAAGGGAATATATCGGGCATCAGTTCTTCCGGAAAAACCGTGGGAAATCTTTCATCGTTGAAAATATAGGCGTTAGCACCAGTATGGTATGGTTGGCTATTCTGAGGATTTACCTGGGCTACAGGTGGCTGGTTTCGGGTATGGAAAAGGTACACGCCGGATGGCTGGCGGCAGGAGATAAGCTGGTAGCAGGAGCGTCTACAAGTCCTATAGGGCCGAATACGCCGGAATGGTATGCCAATTTCGTTGAAAAATTCATCTTCCCCAACGCGCTGTTTTTCCAGACGGTAATAACGCTTAGCGAGCTGGCGATAGGTACGTGCCTCATCTTAGGTCTGTTTACATCGCTGGCTTCACTGGGATCGCTCTTCATGCTGATTAATTTCATGATCTCCGGTTCGGGAGACATGTGGTTCTTTATGGTGTCGCTGGCGGTGTGCTTCTCGGGTGCAGGCCATTCCTTCGGACTCGACCGCTGGGTGATCCCCTGGATCTCCAGGCTTGTAAAGAGGATTGTCAGAGGGGGAGGCCGAAAACCGGCGCTACCTGGTTCTATCCACAACGTAGTCGGCTAGGAGCATGAGAGAACTCCTGGCGGGACTGTCTTCAAGAACTAATAGATTTTCTTTTGATTTTTCTACGTAACGCCCGGCTATATGTCGGGCGTATTCTATTCCTCCCGATTCCTTTACAATTTCGATTATGGTGCTGATTGTGCTGTCGTCTATCCGGTGTTTATCCGATAGAAGTTCCCGCAGCTCTAGCGCAGTGGATTGATTGTTCAGAGCGTACAGGAGGGGTAAAGTGATTACCCCTTCTTTTATATCATTTCCCCTGGGTTTTCCGCTCCGGCTTTCGTCTTCAGTTAGATCCAGGATATCGTCCATTACCTGAAAAGCCATTCCCAACAGAATGCCGTATTTTTTTAGAGCAGATATAGTGCGGGGATCAGCTTTCGCTCCCCTTGCTCCCAGTTCGCAGCTAAGGGCGAAGAGGAGGGCGGTTTTTTTCCGGATGCGCCGGGCGTAATCTAAAAAGCTTATAGTGATATCGAAGGCCTCCCTTTTCTGACGCACTTCACCTTCGCATACTCTGTAAAGTACACTGGATACGGACTTTAAAATGTCGAAATCGCCGTGGTCTACGAGTATCTTGAAAGTCCTGGCAAGTACGTAGTCTCCAGCGTAGACCGCCGCGTCCTTTCCGATAGCAGCCTGTACCGTTGAGATGCCCCGCCTAAGGGGGGAATCGTCAACGATGTCATCGTGGATCAATGTGGCCGTATGTACCAGCTCCACAGCTACCGCAAGGGGTTTGATCTTTTCATAGTCGTAATTTCCGAATCTGGCTGAAAGGTACACCAGAGCGGGCCTTATCCTTTTGCCGCCAGCCTTTATAGTCCTTTCTAAAGGTTCCGAGAGAAAAGGTTCATTTGTCTTTATCGATGAGAGAAGTTCTTCCTCAAGGCAGGACATTTCACGGGAGATCTCACGGTAAAAATCGAATCTTGCCATGCGAAACTTCACTCTTTCTATATAAAATTCCGTTACATTATAAAAGAAAGGGCATACATTAGAGTATGCCCTTCGGATTTCCTTTTTCAGGCTATTATTTTGCCAGAGAAAGGGCTTTTGTCATCAAATCCTTGAACTTGGTGGTAGTTCCGGTGGCACCCGTCACCGAATCCACCTGTTCCGGATTCTGCTTTTCTACGAGGGACTTGGACAAAGCCTCAACCGCTTTTGTGGGAGTGGAGCCCGATTTTGCTTCCATATTCTTGGCGTACTCCTGGTCGGTCGATTTGTAATGGCCGTCTTCTTTGTTGACCTCATCGAAGAATACAGACTGAATTTTGCCGTCTTTTACGATTACCGCGGCCATTGCCTTCCAGCCGTGGTCGTCAAAGTCGGCTTCCGATGCCTTGTAAAGGCCGTCCTTTAAGCCGTCTTTGGCTTCAACTGGTGAGCCTTTCAGTGCTTCGGCTACCAGGCTCTTGAATCTGTCAGAAGAGCTCGTGGCGCCAGAAACGGCTTCAACATCTTCGGGTTTCTGCTTTTCTACCAGGGCCTGCTCCAGTTTCGGATAAACATCCAGCGGTGTGGTGCCGGAGTTCTCTTTCATCCTGGAACCGTATTCTGGATCGAAGCTCTTCAGCTTGCCTTCCTGGTTGATTTCATCGTAGAACACGTTTGTTATTTTTCCATCTTTCACAATTACGGTCACAAGACCCTTCCAGCCATGGTCATCGAACTCCTTGTCTTCTGCGTAGTAGGTGCCGTCCTGCAGTGCTCCCTGCTGAGGCTGCTCAGTTTGCTGCTGATTTTGCTGATCCTGCGGCTGCTGTTGCGAGTTTTGGGAACTGCAGCCGGCTACAAGGGTTACGACCAGGAGAAGTGCGATTGTTAGTGACAGTAATTTTTTCATAATAACCCCCCTGTATCGAATAATTTGTTGCTTCTCTTTAATTATATTATACATCAAAAGGCAAAATCCTTCTAAATTTTTTTGTTTCGGGTAATATTTTTTTTTTGAACTTTTTAACCCAAGAGGGCGGCGATTATGAGGGTTAAACCGGTCAGCTGGTATACTTGGACTGTCTTAGCGTTGGCTTCTATAAGCCTCGGAATATCGTCGTAATACCGCCGTGCGACATCAACGGCACGCCTGGCAAGGGGAAAGACGCATAACGGCAAAAGGAAAAATGGGTTGCCCGCAATGAAAGCAAGTATAGCACTCAGAGCAAAGGCCGCCGTAAAAAGTGCGGCAAACACAGAGGTGGCCTTTTTTTTGCCCATCCTTACAACCCAGTTTTTCTTTTGACCCATCATGTCCGCTTCGTAGTCGGGGAACTGGTTGATCCAGAGGACGTTAGCGATGAGAAGTCCCAGAATTAATGAACACAGGACGGCTTCGGTAGAGATTTTATAAGTCTGGACAAGGTAAGTTCCGCACAGCACGAGAGGTCCGAAGGTTAACCCCACAGCGAGTTCGCCGAAGCCCCTGTAGCAGAGTTTTACAGGCGGAAGGCTGTAGAATATGGAAATGGCATAACCGGCGATACCTATCCATAATACCTCGGGTTCTCTTGCAAAGACTACATACAAACCAACGAGGCCCGCCAGAATCATGGTAACAGCGGCGATTACCTTAACTTCCGATAGGGTCAGTATTCCGTCGACTATGACTTTTTTCCCGCCGCTGAAAGGGGTTCTTTTGTCAGGCGTAATGGATGTATCAACGCCGGATTCGAAGTCTACAAATTCGTTTACCGCATTTTTACCTATTTCTATTAGGTATACCCCCACCAGACTCCAAAGGAACCAGTACAGGTTAAACGTTCCCTCGAGACTATAGGCAAGGGCGGCGGCCACAGCCATAGGAACCGTTGAAGCGACCCATATTTTAGGATCGGCCAGCTGCCAGAAGCCACGCCAGAGTCGGATCCGGTTTTCGTTAATCATTGATACCCTCCTCTCCCAGGAAATTGGTTTTTTCGAGTTTAATATTAAACCAGTCCCGGTATCTTGTCAATATTGACAATTTTCAGCGCTTATGATTTCCCGGCCGTTTTTTTCTGGATAAATGTTGCAATCTATAGATGACAGGTATATAATAAAATCAAACAATTAAATAACTGTTCAAATGTTGATAGCATTTTTTCAGTAGAGGGTGGGGAGAAATATATGGGAGCTGAAGAAAAGCTATACAGGGTTAATGAAAAAAAGGTGTACAGAGTCGAAGGCATAACCTGACTCGATTGTGCTGCCAAGTTTGAAAGAAACGTGGCAGCACTGCCCGGTGTTACCAGGGCTGTCTTAAACCCGGCGACGGGTAGGCTCACCGTGGAAGGCAATGTGGACATTGACGCTATCCGGCGGGAAGGCCTTAAAGAAAACTATAAAATATTCCCGGCCGAGGAAAAAGAGGAGCGGGCTCAGGCGGGGACAGGAATTAAGATAAACAAAGAATTGCTCCGGACGGTGGTATCCGCAGCTGCTCTTTTGGCGGCTTATATCGGGAGAAAAGTGGGTGTGATAGCTTACTTTTATGTCCCTCTGTTCCTGCTTGCCATGGTCGCCGGGGGCTGGGAGAATTTCCGGAAGGCCTATTATTCTTTAAGACGACTTAATTTGAATATGAGCGTTCTAATGAGCATAGCTGTCATAGGAGCAGTGGCAATCGGCGAGCTGGAGGAGGGTGCCGTTGTGGCATTCCTGTACTCGGTTTCGGAAATGCTGGAATCCTGGACCATGGAGAGAGCGAGACGGTCGATACGCCTGCTCATGGACATAGCACCCAAAACCGCAAGAATAAAAAAGCCGTGGGGCGAAGTGGATGTCCCCGTAGATGAAATTAATATTGGCGATATAATTGTAATCCGTCCCGGCGAGAAAATAGCCATGGACGGGGTCATACTAAAGGGCGAGTCGGCGATAAACGAGGCTGCTATCACCGGAGAATCGATACCCGCCGAAAAGGGGCCCGGTGACGAGGTTTATGCGGGGACCATTAACACTCACGGCTCGCTGGAAGTAAAAGTTACGAAACTCGTTCAGGATACCACCCTGGCGAAAATTATACACCTGGTTGAGGAGGCCCAGACAAGACGCGCTCCGGTTCAGGCTTTTGTGGACCGGTTTGCAGCTGTATATACACCAATAGTGATTGTGCTCGCCGGCGCCGTAGCACTGGTGCCGCCGCTTTTCCTGGGCCATGAATGGACGCCATGGCTGTACCGCGGCCTCGCTTTGCTGGTGGTATCGTGTCCGTGCGCTCTTGTGGTTTCAACGCCTGTAGCTGTAGTAAGTGCTATAGGTAACGCGGCAAGGAACGGAGTCTTAATAAAAGGCGGAATATACCTTGAAGAAGCTGGTTCTTTAAAGGTTGTCGCTCTTGACAAGACCGGTACTCTTACGAGAGGAAAGCCGGTGGTTACCGATGTAATAGCTGTAGGTAACGAATCTGAAACAGAGGTTCTTCGCAAGGCTGCCAGCGTAGAAAAGCGATCGGAACACCCCCTTGCCGTTGCCATAGTTAAAGCCGCGGAAGCCCGGGGTGTAGAAATGATACCGGCAGAAGATTTTACTGCTTTCACAGGCCGGGGGGCAAGAGGTTCCGTGGACGGAGAGGCGCTATTTGTAGGAAATATGAAGTTTTTTGAGGAACTGGGTGTAGAGGCCGGTGGAATAACGGAGGACGTAAAGCGCCTTCAGGAAGAAGGCAAGACGGCTATGCTGGTGGGGACGGAAAACGGTATTATAGGAATTATTGCCGTTGCCGACGAGATAAGGGAAACGAGCAAAAAGGCTTTGGCCTTACTCAAACGCGCCGGCATCGAGCGGACGATAATGCTTACCGGCGATAATAAAGCCACTGCTAAAGCTGTAGCCGCCCGCGCCGGTGTCGATGAGTTTTTAGCCGAACTGCTGCCTCAGGATAAGGTAAGAGCCCTCGAAGATTTGATAAAAAAATACGGGAAGGTTGCCATGGTGGGGGATGGTATAAATGACGCTCCCGCACTGGCTGCAGCTACCTTAGGAATAGCCATGGGCGGGACCGGTACCGATACGGCCCTTGAGACGGCGGACATAGTGTTAATGACCGACGACCTGACTAAAGTGGCGTTTACGATCCGCCTGAGCAGAGCTGCACTGCAGGTGATACGCCAGAATATAACATTGTCGCTGGTCATTAAAGCCCTGGCGGTGGCGGCCGTTTTCCCGGGGTGGTTGACGCTGTGGCTGGCCATTCTGGCCGATATGGGAGCGACTTTACTGGTGACTCTCAACGGAATCAGGTTGTTGAAAATAAAGAAGTTGGAAGAAAGGACTTAAAATGATAGCGCACCGGCGACTCATTGCACCGGTGCGCTCAATTTTTTCTTTAGGGTTTTCAGCCGGAAGAAATCTTCTCTTTCCTTTTCTTCGAGCATTTCCGATATCATTTTTACGATTGTTTCAAATTTTGGGATCTGTATGTTCTTTAGCGCGTTAGCCCTTTTCTGCGTCTTCTTTATCTCTATGGCGAGCTTGAAAACGGAGTCCTCCACCTCTGCGAGTTCAAAGAACAGGTATTTTACCTCGTAAAATTTCTGGCGGGCTACATCCAGAGCCGCATTTGTATGGTAGAAACTGTAACTTTTTTCCAGATCTTTCTTCTCATACCTGACAATAGGGATTTCCACTCCCATTACGCTGCGGGTAAGTACCGTGAACTCGGCGGTTTCCGGGATCGACCTGGCCACCTCGTAGACCTGGGATATACCCAGGGTGATATTGGCCATCTGGAGTGCCTCGTAAGCCTCGCTAAAAATCTTTCTCACTTTATCCTGAAGTTCTGCGGCCCTGTTCATCAATCCCATCATTTCCCTTATAAGCACGTTTCTCTTTTTGTCCAGGAGTTCATAGCCCTTCCTTGAAAATTCCAGGGCCGCCGCTGCAGCTATCAGGTTAGCCTTTGTAGGAGCTATATTTTCCCTCATAAGTTCACTTCCTAAGGTATTTATTTACAAGAGCCGGGTCGATCCTGGTAATTTCAGATGCGGGCAGCACTTTTAGTAGATCCCACATGATGTCTAGAGTCTGCTCTATGCTTCTGTTTTCGTCGAATTTCTGAGTCAGGAAAACTCTTTCAAATCTGCGACCGAATTCCATATAGCATTTATCGGTTTCGGACAGCTCCTCTTCTCCTATAACCTGAGCCAGGGCTCTGACTTCCTGCACCCTGGAATAAGCGGCAAATATCTGGTTTGCCAGGTCCGGGTGATCCTCCCGGGTGTACTCACTGCCGATACCGTCCTTCATGAGCCTGGAGAGAGACGGGAGCACGTCGATAGGAGGATAAATGCCCAGCTGGTATAGGGCTCTGGAAAGCACTATTTGCCCTTCTGTTATATATCCGGTCAGGTCCGGGATGGGGTGGGTTATGTCGTCGTTTGGCATGGTGAGTATGGGGATCTGGGTTATGCTGCCGCCGGACCCCCTTAGAATTCCCGCTCTCTCGTAAAGGCTGGCCAGGTCCGAGTACATGTATCCGGGATAACCTTTTCGCGACGGTACTTCTTCCCGGGCGGAAGATATCTCCCTCAGGGCATCGCAGTAGCTGGTCATATCGGTCATAATGACCAGCACGTGCATGTCGCACTCAAAGGCCAAATATTCTGCCGCGGTGAGAGCGCACCGGGGGGTTATGATCCTTTCCACTACCGGATCGTCGGCCAGGTTGACGAACATCACTACCCGATCCATTACACCGGCTTCTTCGAAACTCCTCACAAAAAAATCAGCTTCGTCGTGCTTTATCCCCATGGCGGCAAAAACGACCGCAAACTTCCCGGATTCCTCTCCCGATATACCCGCCTGCCGGACTATCTGGGCTGCCAGCTCGTTGTGGGGCAGGCCGTCACCGGAAAATATCGGAAGCTTTTGCCCGCGGATGAGGGTGATAAGCCCGTCGATGGCGGAAATTCCCGTTCTAATAAAATTCCTCGGGTAGAGCCTGGCTACGGGATTTATAGGCCTGCCGTTTACGTCGTACGTATTTTCGGAGTAAATCTCTCCGGCACCGTCAATGGGTTTTGCAATTCCGTTGAAAATCCGGCCCAGGATATCCCTGGAGAGGGTGATTCTCATGGGGCTACCGGTAAAACTGACGCTCACTTTGTCGAGGGATATGCCGGAAGTTCCCTCAAACACCTGGATTATAACCTTACTACCGCTGATTTCCACAACCTTACCCATGCGGGTTCCGCGCCCCGGGATTTCTATTTCTACAATTTCGTCGTAAGCGACTTCTCCGACATCTTCCATTATTACGAGTGGGCCCTCAACCTTTTCCAGCTTCAGATACTTAACCTTCATAAAACACACCTTCTTTGTACATGCTCTCGAGGCTGTCGAAATACTCGTCTATCTGTTTAATGAGCTCATCGAAATTCAGAGTATACTTCATCATAATGACATCATTAAAGATCTTCTCGTTTTTAACCTTGGCAATGGGAATACCTTTTTTAACCGAAGATAAAGCCCTTTCGTAAAGTCTGTCGATAACTTTCAGCATTGTGTACTGCCTGTCAAGGGGCACGTAGGAGTCTTCCTTATGGTAGGCATTCTGCTGTAAATAAGCCATCTTCAGCACCCTGGCTATTTCAAGCACCAGCCTCTGATCGTCGGGAAGTACATCCTCGCCAACCAGTTTGACTATATCCATCAGCTTATTTTCTTCGCGGAGAAGGCCGAGCATCTTCGCCCTGAGTTCGAGTAAGTCGGGAGCTACGTTGTCCGAGAACCAATCCTCCAGCATCTTTACATAGCCGCTGTATGATAAAAGCCAGTTTATAGACGGGAAATGCCGCGCATAGGCCAGCTCTTTGTCCAGAGCCAGAAAAGCCCCCACAACCCTTTTAGTAGCCTGGGTGACGGGCTCCGAAAAATCGCCGCCGGCGGGGGAAACGGCGCCTATAATCGTAATGGACCCTTCGCTGCCGTTGAGATTTTTAAAATAGCCGGCCCGCTCGTAAAACTGGGCCAGCCTTGACGCAAGATATGCAGGGTAACCCTCCTCGGCAGGCATTTCTTCCAGCCTTCCGGCGATCTCTCTCAGAGCCTCCGCCCAGCGCGATGTAGAGTCGGCCATTAATGCTACGTTGTATCCCATATCCCTGAAATATTCAGCTATAGTTATACCGGTATATATTGATGCCTCGCGGGCAGCAACGGGCATGTTTGATGTGTTGGCTATAAGCACTGTCCTGTCCATAAGAGGTTTGCCGGTTCTGGGGTCCTGCAATTTAGGGAAATCCTCCAGCACTTCGGTCATTTCGTTGCCCCGTTCACCGCAACCTATATATACGATAATGTCGGCATCGCTCCACTTGGCCAGCTGGTGTTGGGTTATAGTTTTGCCGGTGCCGAAACCGCCCGGAATGGCGGCGGTTCCTCCCTTTGCCAGGGGGAAAAACGTATCTATAACCCTCTGCCCGGTCACCAGGAGTTTCCCGATAGGCATCCGCTTTGCCACCGGCCTGGGCTCTCTGACAGGCCACTCCTGGCACATTTTGAGCTCAAAGGTCTTTCCTTCGTTTTCAAGGAGGGCCAGGGTGTCGTTTATGGTGTACCTTCCGCTTTCTTTCGCCCATACTACCCGACCGTGTAACCCGGGGGGTACCATTATCCGGTGGACTATCATGGAGGTCTCCTGCACCCGGGCGAATACATCGCCTTCCTTCAGGTGATCCCCTTCGCGGATAAGAATTTCCACATCCCAGAGTTTTTCTTCGTCGAGGGATATGAGTCCTATCCCCGGCGGTATAAAGCCTGATTCTTCTTTGTAAATGTGCGAAAGCGGTCTTTCGATGCCGTCAAATATATTGCCCAAAATGCCCGGCCCAAGCTTCACCGACAGGGGCTTTCCGGTACCGGTTACCGGCTCTCCCGCACGGAGACCGGAAGTCTCTTCGTACACTTGGATCGTGGCCACTTCTTTATCCAGAGATATGACCTCACCGATGAGCTTTTTTTCGCCTACCAGTACCATCTCTCTCATTGTGAAGCCTTTCATACCGGAAGCTCTGACAACGGGTCCGTTGATGTAAATTATTCTCCCTGTCTCCACTTGTTACACCTCCCCGCTAAGATGATTATAGAGGAGTCGAGCAAGTACACTGCGATTCTCTTCTACGAGAGTATCAACAGAGAGGTCCACCTCTATCCTGCCGCTTTCGCTTCTTGCCACAACACCACCGATCATGCTGTCATCCCCCGAAACTATTTCAAATTCGCCCGGGGGCTTCAGGTCAGAGATAATGGACCTAATGACCTGTTCGTATTTACCAAGATCGGTGGGTGTAAAGATATAAATTATTTTCTCTCCTTTAGGGAAGCGGGAGGTTACCTGAACCAGCATCTTTTTCAAAAATTCCATGTATCCAGGGGTGTTGAGAAATTTTTTTATCTTATCCCTTACTTCATTCAGAAGCCTTTCCAGGAGTTCCTCTCTTTTTCTCAGCACCTCGAAATGAGCGTCAGCACGGGCCCTGGAGACCATCTGTTCTCTTTTTACATTTGCCTCCCGGGCGGCTTCTGATACTTTTTCCTCCATTTTTTTCTTAAATTCCTCCGATAAAGCCGCTTTTTGAGCTTCGTAACGGTCCACAAGCTTCTGGTATTTTTCGCTGTATTCGTGTTCCAGTCTTTCGAAAATGACCTTTGTAAAGAGGGATATTTTATCATCTATGGTCGTTGACATATTGTCACCTCAAATCTTAATTCCAACGGATTCCTTGATATAACGGGTTAGGAAGTCCGGCGGGCGGCGGCTGCCATGCCTGTCGGGAACCTCGATTATTATGGGAAGGCCTTTTCTGAGTTTAAGCCGGTTCAGCTGATCCTTTACTTTTTCTGCCAACCCCTCGGTTATTATGACAAGACCAATATCTTTTTTGGAGTAAATCTCCGTTAATTCTCTCAGCACTTCTTCTCTCTCGTGTAATACCTTCCCATCAATCCCCGCCAGCCTCATACCGGTTAACGTATCAGCATTGTCGCTCAAGACAAAAGCCTTCATAATCTATCCCTCATAAGCTGCCCAGGATCATGATGGAAACAATAAGGCCGTAGATAGCTATACCTTCGGCAAGACCCACATAAATGAGCGTCTTACCGAGGATTTTCGGGTCTTCGGACACTGCTCCCAATGCCGATGAACCCACAGCTCCCACCGCATAACCCGCACCTATTGTAGCAAGGCCGGTGGAGAGCGCTGCTGCTATAAAGGCTAGGCCGCCCGATGGGTTATCCGAACCGGCCGCTCTGACCTCGGCAGGCATTATAAACGTGAGAAAAGCCGCAATTAAGAGCGCGTAAAAACCTACACTCCACCTCAACACCTTTCGGGCTTTAGCCCCATCGAGCCTGTAGTAAATACCTGCAGCAACGGTTAAAACAGAAATGATCATTGCAAGAAAAACCACTGTGTACATTTTACATTCCCTCCAATTTTTATATTGCATAATTCATGCCAATAGAACGCTTTGCGAAACGCTTTTGCCGGAAAGCAATTTTTCTTGAAATCGCTTTTTTGATTTTTACGGGCTCATACTCTACACCATCTCCCTTGAAATACTTGCTGAATAGCTCGTAATATTCCAGTCTCAAAGCCTGTATGAAAACTATCAACCCTTCCAGACCTATTATCACAGCATTGCCAAGTACCAGGAGGAAAAAGCTTCCGATTCCGGAATTTGTCATTTCGGCCATAGTGGCAAAAGCTATATAAAGGCCGGCATGATTTAGAGCAAAGGCACCCACCCGGATGAAGGAAATGGTATTGGACATTGCGGAAAGTAGGGTTTCGAGAGCACCAAACCCTTCCTCTACGTAATAATCCCCCGGTAATTGTCTGTAGAGCTTCTCAGCTCCCGTTATTTTGCCGGCCAGCGGCTGCTTAAACACCATCAGGATGATAAGTGCAACCAGGGAAAGCGAAAGGTACGGTGAAAGGCCGCCTATTCCAACAGCATATCTGTAAGCTGCATATAAAAGCAGGACGTAGAATGCGAGGCCTGTTACCCCGTTTCTGCCGAACATACCTTCCTCGAGGTTCCTTTCAATATATGAATTCATTATGCTGTAAATAAACCCAAGGATTATCAATATAGCACCCAGAACGACAGCCCCCGCCAGCATGAGGTTAATATTGGCCATCGGCCTTACCAGGAGGGCCGGAATTATCTCCTCCGACCCAAACACGCTGCCGTAGAGAAGGCCGAAGACTGTGGAACTTAAACCGATACTGCTCAGGATCCCGCCGAGGGCGGTTCTTGCCTTCAGATATCTAAGCAAGAGCCCGGCGATTAACAGCACGAGGCCCTGACCCACGTCTCCGAACATGGCTCCGAAGAGCAGGAGATAACTTAGCGCAAAAAATAAAGTCGGGTCCTTCTCGTTGTAAGCAGGCACTCCGTACATTTTTACCATTTCTTCAAAAGGCCTGATAATGGGAAGATTCCTCAATTTCGTAGGCGGCGTTATGCCCGGCGTTCTTTTTTGTACATCTTCGACGATTATTATAATGTCATTCCCGAAGGTAGCTTCGAGTTCTTCTTTAAGGCGGACTACGCAGCTTTCCGGAACGAATCCGAACATAAAAAACAGGTGCTTACCCGTAGCGAGATTGGTTTTAACCTCCTCAACCTTCTTTTCCATTGCAAGCCGGGCGTAAGCCTTTTCAACTTCGACCGTGTATTTTTCCCTGTAATTTTCTATGGACTTTGTCATGGAATCAATGGCGTTCATATCTTCATTTATACCGGCTTCCAGCTGTTTTATGACGGTGGCCGGTGTCCCGTTGAAACTATCGGGAAGAGGAAGCTCTACAAAATTGAGGGAAGTAAAAATCCTTTCTACGGTTTCTTCAAGGCTTTTCGGTGTTATAGAGGCTACCACCACGTTTTTGCCTTCATCCTTAATTTTTAAGACCACCGCCGGTATATTTTCGTAATTCTTTTTGAGCTTGAGGTAGTTTTCCTTCGTGAGTTTAAGCAGCTTGAAGGTCAGGAAATTCATTTTTTCCAGTTGTTCCACATTAAATTTGTACTTTTCGAGGTACCTCAGATTGTTTATATAAGTCTTTTTTTCTTCTATAGACCTTTTTCTCTGGTTTATACTCTCGGCTAAGGAGTGTATCTCAGAATAGATTTCGAAAATTTGCTTCATAAAATCGTCAAATTCGTAATCCTGCCCCATGTACTCGGGTATTACGGCGGGCTTTAAATTGAAAATGCCCAGGAGGTTGTTTACAACCTCTTCCTCCCGGGAAAAGTCCCTCCGCAATGTATACGGTTTAATATAAGGAAGATCTTCTAAAGCCTCTATATTTTTTTCATTGGGAGGTAAGACGAAATCGCTAGAGCTTATCCTGGAGATGGAGTTGATTACATGCATGCTACCGTTTAATATAATTAGTCGCAGGATCCTGTTCATTTGGGGGATTTTGCCTATTATCCCCATCATCTTCATTTTCTCAATAGCCATAAAAGCTCGCCTCCTAATTATACCGCCCTTATCAAGAACCTCCCGGATTCCTCGGGTGAAAGGTTGTATCTAATGCATTCGGTTATCGAGATAATGTCTTTTATTTCGAACTCCAGAAACAATGCATAAGCGATAGCCTGTATTATGCTCATGGGAGAACGTCGTAATAAAGCCTTAAGTCTGTAGAACAAAAATCTATTTATTCTCCTTTCCATGTATATGTCACCGGTTTCGTCTTTTTTGAAAAGGAAGCCGTACCCCAGCTCCCCGGCCATACTATCTAGTTCGTCGAGATTTATAGAATAGCACAGTTCCCTGCGCTTTAAAAAGCTGATGCGGTCCCCCATGTCTATAGTGTAATTGAGCAACTCCTCCGGGGACAGCATGTAAAATTTCTTGCCCCTGTATATCCATTGAAGATTATATAAATCCGATACCATCCCCTCCCATTTTTCTAGAATTTTTCTATCTCCATTTTCAAGCTTTTCTGACCTCTTCTTTAAAATGCTGAAGTAAGCCGTATCCAGGGCCATTTCCAGATGAAAGAGATTTTCCCTTTTTCCGTCAAGCAGGGGCTTTACGTAATCGTCAAATTCGGACCCCTCCAAAGCCATTATGAGATCTCTTAAAGTCTCTGCCTTAAGCACCTTATCGGAGGGTACATTGCTGTACCTGCCTATAAACGCATAAGGCCTGTCAATCAGGCCAGTTTCGGAGCTGTTATATATGTCTCTTGCCAGATTTTTCAAATCCTCGATTTCATACTTCAGGTACAGCGCCTTCAAAAATTCCTTATAATTCCCTCTAAAAAAATAAAGCAGTTTATCGAGATTTTTCACCATATTGCGTCGAAGGATTCTTTCGAGGGTAGCCCTGCTCAACTTATCGGTGTTTATATCGTCCAACAGCTTACGGTAGGGAGTATTTTCTCTAAGATAACCGGCAAGCTCTGCGATAGACCTTTTCCGAAGCATCTCGGCGTAATGCTGGTCTTGCAAAAAATTGCGTTCCATTGCTCTTATCTTCGTGTTGACGGCGGCAAATCGAGTTATCCTGTCCATAATCAATACCTCTTTAGATCAAATATCGTATTAATGAACTCATCCTTTATTTCATCTTTAACTTGCGTAAACCTCGCTTCCATATTTTTTATCAATTCAGTCGTATCTTTTTGTATTTTTTCAACTTGTTGATTACCTGTCAGAATTGCTTTGGCATAAATGTCTTTTACCGTTTGGTCGATTTCCCGGTTAAAACTTTCAATCATCTCCTGGATTTCCCGGCGGTAGCGGGACTCTAGGTCGGCTAGACTTTTATCCCTCTTTTCTCTGATCTCCACTGCTTTACTGTCTATCTCTAGAAACCGCTCTATCGATTGTCCTACGATTTTTTCTTCCAAGCAGATCACCCTTTTTTAATTAGATCTTTTTATAATCTATACTCCTCTAAAAAAATAAAAGCAAACTGAAATAAGTTATAAAATTCTACCATCCTATGCTGCAATGTACCGGTAAACCCTCCTAACCGGGTACTATCTCAAAATTTCTCGTGTTTTGTCAAAAAAGCAGTGATTACTTTTCACCGGGACTGAAGTAAGGCTATTGGCAATAATTTATTAATGATGTATAATAAATATAAATAAAATAATAAATGATAAATGTTGAACGTGCTGGGGGAGCTTCGGCTGAGAGGAAGCCCGATGGCAGGGCTTCGACCCCAGAACCTGAACGGGGTAATGCCCGCGTAGGGAAGCACGTGAATCGCATCGATTTACTTGCCCACCTATACGGGTGGGCTTTTATTTTTAATATTAAAAAGGAGAGGATAATTATGAGAAGACAGAATCTATCTGCATTTATCGAAGGCGCACTGATGATCGGGATTGCTACAATATTGAGTTTCTTCAAGGTCTTTCAGGCCCCTTACGGCGGCTCTGTTACCCTAGGAAGTATGGTGCCCATCATCCTCTACTCGGTACGGCATGGAGCTTCCAGAGGATTTTTTGCGGGAACGGTATACGGTCTTTTGCAGCTAATGATAGAACCCTTTATCGTCCATCCTGTGCAGGTAATTTTAGACTACCCGCTTGCATTCGGAATGCTGGGCTTTGCAGGGCTGTTTGGAAGAAGGATTTATCTCGGTATACCCGTGGGCATTTTAGGCCGGTTTTTGTCGCACCTTCTTTCAGGTGTAATCTTCTTTTACTCCTACGCTCCCGAGGGTATGAGTCCCCTTGTCTACTCGGTGCTTTACAACGGCGGTTACCTGTTGCCCGAACTAGTCATAAGCCTTCTTGTATTGAGATTTGTGCTTTACCGCTTTATTCGTAAGGATGAAGGCTGCGGCGTTTCTGATTGAAATGATTTTTTAAACTCCCTCTTCGGAAGGGTGATTTAACTTCCGGGGAGGGAGTTTTTTTCGCGAAGGATTGAGTAACCGCCGGTAAGCAATTTTAAAGAGCATCTATTAAAAATATCGATAGTAAATATTAATTTATTATATATTTCGATAGCAGGTTCGCCTGCTATGGTGATAAAATCTGAATTGGATATTCTTCTGAAAAGCCGGACAAAACGAAACCGTCCGAAAAGGTGGCGTCTTTGGCCCAAAAATTATCTATCATTTCGTTGGAGTCGGGGCTGCGATCCCGGGAACCTCATCACTAAAGAAAAAGTTATTAAGGGGGATTTTAAATGACCGATTACAAAAAGTTATGGGAATCGATGGACATTGACCTTGAAAAGCACGATCAGCTATGCAACCTGCTGCCAGGCTTTTTCGCTGACGTGTATCTTTCTCAGGAAAACCGGCCGGAAGGAATGAACTACTTTAATCTGGTGGTATCTTCGATTCACGGCCTCAGGCCCGAAGAACTAAAGCGGCATAAGGATGACGGGGGCAAGGTGGTGGGCACCTTCTGCGTTTACGTGCCCGACGAGCTTATAGTTGCCGCAGGAGCCATAGGCATAGGGTTGTGCGGCGGGTCCCAGTTCTGGGTGCCTGATGGGGAAAAGGTACTGCCCAAAAACACATGTCCGCTGATCAAATCTTTTATGGGGGCAAAAATAACCAGGACGTGTCCTTACTTTCAGTCCTGCGACCTGCTTGTAGGTGAGACGACCTGCGACGGTAAGAAAAAGGCCTGGGAAATACTTGAAAATTATGCCGATATCCACGTGATGCACCTTCCTCAAATGAAGCGGGACGTTGATATAAAAGCCTGGGTTCAAGAAATTGAGATACTAAAGGAAAAGCTGGAAAAACTTACGGGGAATGAAATAACCCCGGATAAATTGAAAGATGCGATAAGGCTTATAAACGAAAAGAGAAGGGCTCTAAAGCGCCTTTATGAACTGAGGAAGGCAAGGCCGGTACCCATCAGCGGAAAGGATGCCCTTTTGGTTAGCCAGATAGCTTTTTACGATGATCCGGAGCGTTTTACCTCTAAAGTAAACGACCTTTGCGACGAACTGGAGGAAAGGGTAAAGTCGGGGGAAGGCGTTTTCCCGGCCCACGCAAAGCGTATCCTCATAACCGGTACTCCCATGGCTATACCGAACTGGAAACTGCACCACATAGTGGAATCGAGCGGTGCCGTTGTGGTCTGCGAGGAAACCTGCACCGGCACCAGATACTTTGAAAACTTCGTGGAAGAGGCTTCAAACACGCTGGAAGGGCAGTTTAGAGCTCTTGCTGAAAGGTACATGAAGACTAACTGCGCATGCTTTACCCCCAACCGCGGCAGAATCGATGATATAATACGCCTGGCCAGGGAATACGAGGCTGATGGCGTCATTTACTATAATCTGCAGTTCTGCCAGCCCTACGCTGTGGAGTATGAACTTGTCAGGCGGGCTTTGCAGAAGGAAGGGATACCCGTTATTCTCATTGAAACTGATTACAGCGAAAATGATTCGGAGCAGGTAAAAACCCGGGTTCAGGCTTTTCTTGAAATGCTCGGCTGAAAAAACAAAGACACTGAAAAAGCGGTTCTTATAAAGGGAACCGCTTTCAGCTTGTAGACAAAGCCGCTTTTAGGATGCATAACCTAAAAGCGGCTTTTTGTTGAAGGCGAAGAAAATTTTTAAGAAAAACGAATGTAAAGCGGGGACTGTTGGCGGAAACGTTCCCCGTCTTTTCTTCCATAAAGCCAGCTTTTTTAAATTCATGCATGCGAAAAGAAGCGTGAGGTAATGTCCAACTTTCCTCAAGCCTCGTAGATTTGTATAGCGCATGCCATGCTTTTCCTTCGCATCGGCAAATACCCGCTCGATGGTCTGGCCGCGCATTTTGTATAGTTCTTTACCCCATTGGGTGTGTCTTATATCTTCCGCTATTTCTATGTAATGCTCCCATATATGCCGAGTTATGATTTTTGTGTAATTTTTACTTTTGGTGCACTGTAGGCGCATGGGACATTTACAGCATATTTGGGGGTTGCTCCTATATTCCCGGTATCCCGCCCGGTTGGTGGTGCTGTATTCTAATATTTGGTTGTTGGGGCATATGTAACAATCATAATATTCGTCATAGACGTATTCGCGTTTTTTAAAGTAGCCATCTTTGGTCATCGGCCTCTTGTAGGGCATAACGGGAAGCGCTCCTGCCTCAATGATTTCTCTGCATATCCCGGGGGTTTTGTAGCCTGCATCAACCACTACCGCCTCTATTTTAGAAAATTTATCGTTTACTTCTTGAAATAAATCGGAGAATACCTGGCTGTCATGAACATTTCCAGGTGCTATTTTGACACCAAGGACAAAGTTGTTCCGGTCACAGGCTACAGAAGCTGTGTAGGCAAAGCAGCGCTCTTTTTCCCCTTTTTGAAACATCCCACTTTCAGGATCTGTGGTGCTTACCCTGACTTTTTTAGAGCTATTTTCTCCTTTGTTGTTATCGTCATCATCATCTTCTTCTTCAAAGGGCTTTTTACCGTTTGCTTCCCGTTCGGCGTTGATTTCTTTTAAAAGTTCTTCCTTATATTTTTGAGTCCGTTGCTTAGCGACTTTCTCGATATATTTATTCTTATTGGCACTGGCTTTTATGTGAGTAGCATCGATAAATACTGCATCTGTTTTAACAAACCCGCATTCTATTGCTTCCATCAACACCCGCTCGAATATCTTTTCAAATAGATCACTTTCCTTAAACCGCCGTTCATAGTTTTTTCCAAAAGTTGAAAAGTGAGGTATTTTTTCTTGTAATCCATAGCCTAAAAACCAACGGTAAGCTACATTGACTTCTACTTCTCTGATGGTTTGGCGCATGGAGCGGATTCCATACAATACTTGGAGCATGAGTAGCTTAATTAACACTACCGGGTCAATACTAGGTCTTCCTGTATTTTCGCTATATAGGTCTTTTACTTCATCATAAATGAAATTAAAATCGATGCTTTCTTCTACTGCCCTAAGGAGATGGTCTTGAGGTACTAAGCTATCGATGCTTACTAATTCTACCTGCTCTATTATTTCTCGATTTTTCTTCGTTAACATTTCATCGCCCCACAATATTTTTGTATCTTCTTTAATTTTACTAAAAAGCTGATGATTTCTGTACTAGCTTTTGCAAAAAAAGACTGTCGACAGTTACTTTGTCGACAGTCTGAAAGCGGTTCTTATAAAGGGAACCGCTTTTTCGTTATGGCTTTATAATATAGCCCACACTACCAGCCTGTATAACGATGCGATTATAAAACACACCAGCAGTGCGACGGTGGTCGTAAGCACCGCTGCGAAAATCGCCCATCTGGCTTTTCCTGTTTCGCATCTTATGGTCCACAGCGTGGTGGCGCAGGGAAAATGGAGCAGGGAAAAGAGCATAGTGTTGATGGCGGTAAGGATGGTCCAGCCGTTGCTTATAAGCAGGTCCTTGAGGCCTGCGAAGTTGTCGGGGGAAATCATGGATCCCTGGGCGAGATACCCCATGAGCAGTATGGGTAAAACTATCTCGTTGGCGGGCAGGCCTGCGATAAAAGCCATGAGAATGTATCCGTCCAGGCCCACCAGCCGACCGAGCGGGTCTAAAAAGGCTGCTGCCTGGGCCAGCAGGCTCTGATTTCCTAATTTTATATTGGCCAGAAGCCATATAATGCCGCCGGCGGGAGCTGCCACGGCCACAGCCCGCCCCAGAACGAAAAGGGTGCGCTCGTATATGGAGCGTATTATTATACCGCCGATATGGGGAGGGCGGTATGGCGGAAGTTCCAGTATAAAGGATGAGGGTAGCCCCTTGAGCAGGGTGGAGGCAAGCAGTTTTGACACTACCAGCGTTGTAAATACGCCGAAAACGACTAATCCGGATACGGCAATGGGAGCCAGCAGCCACCCCAGATCGGGTGCAAGCCCTCCTATAAAAAGCGACGCGAGCAGCATCAAAGTCGGGAAGCGGCCGTTACAGGGCACAAAATTGTTGGTAAGGATGGCTATGATGCGTTCCCGCGGTGAGTCTATTATCCGGCAGGATACAACGCCGGCGGCATTACACCCGAAGCCCATGCTCATGGTAAGGGCCTGTTTTCCATGGGTACCAGATCTTTTAAAAAAATAGTCCAGATTGAAAGCCACCCGGGGCAGATAGCCCAGGTCTTCCAGGAAGGTGAATAGTGGAAAGAATATCGCCATCGGAGGCAGCATTACCGATACCACCCACGCCATGGTCTTGTACATTCCGGTGATTAAAAACCCGTTGACCCACTCAGGGGCTCCGATCGAAACAAGAAAGCTTTCAAGAAAACCCTGGATTCCAAAAAGAATTTTCGCGAGGATCCTTGAAGGGTAATTGGCTCCCACCAAGGTTAGCCAGAATATAACGCCCAAAAGAAGGAGCATAAAAAGAATACCTGTAACTTTTGAAGTGAGCAGCAAGTCTATCTTTTTATCTAAGCTTTCCCTAAAACCTTCGTATCTTACAGCCTTCCGGCTGATGCTTTCAGCCTTCTCATAAATTTTTTCCACGATCAGGTCTTTCACGTCTGTCGTTACATGTGAAATGTCATCTGAGTTCCCGGTTTCTTGGGACCGTTGAAAAATACGAGTATCCATACGCGTTTCCCCCCCGGTTTTTATCCCGGACTTTGATGAGTTTTTTGATGTCTTCGATCGAATAGTCGCCCGAGATAATATTCAGGGCTAACCAGCGGGGATTTATACCGTCGGAAAAGGTTTTTTCCAGGCGGGGTACTAGTTCCCCGATGGCTTTCTCCAGTTCTTCGCCGTAATTTACTTTCCGCGGCGATGGTTTGATTTCTCCGGAATACACCTTCAAAATCATTTCTTTTAGCTCATATAACCCTATACCTCTGCGCGCAGCTGTGGCAACCACGGGGACTCCCAGTTCCTCCGAGAGAACGTCGCTGTCCACATATATTCCTTTCTTAGTAGCCTCATCTATCAAATTCACGCAGACTATAATCCTGTCGGTAATTTCCATTATCTGCAGCACCAGGTTCAGGTTTCTCTCGAGGCAGGTGGCGTCGGTTACTACCAGCATGACGTCGGGCCTGTTGAACAGAATAAAATTGCGGGCTACCTGTTCTTCAAGCGAATTTGCGAGAAGAGAATAGGTACCCGGCAGGTCGACGATGTTAAATCTCACATTCTTATGGTAAAACGTTCCCCGAGCAAGACTCACGGTTTTGCCCGGCCAGTTCCCTGTATGTTGCTTCATCCCGGTCAGTGCGTTGAAAATAGTGCTCTTGCCGGTGTTGGGGTTTCCGGCTAGTGCTACAAGAGGCCTAGGGAAACTATCTTCCAACAAAAAATCCATACTTATCACCTTATGAACTTCATTCGGGAATCACCAGTATTTTTGACGCGTCTTCTTTTCGCAGAGCAATGACGGTACCCCGAATCCGGTAGGCTGTCGGGTCACCGGTGAAGCTGGTAAAATAAGCAGTTATGGGCGTTCCGGGGACAAATCCCAGGTCAAGGAGCCTGCGGCGGAAAAGCCCCTTGCTGAGAAGCGCCGCCACCCTGCCTGTTTTACCGATCGGGAGTTTATCAAGAGTGATTACATGTTTCTCCATCCAGAGCCCCCTTTATTGTTTTTACAAAAAGCGGGGTGTTCTTAATTATAAGATATGAGTAAGATCTGTTAACGGTTCCAATAAAAATTTATAAGTTTCGGTCAGTGCCGGAAATTCTAGAGCCGGGAATATTTAATTCAAACAAGCCCCTTGAGGCTATTTTTTTATAAAATTTATCTATCTCAGAAGGAATTAGAAAATTATGGTCGAATTTTATATATGGGATGTGACGGAGGGATCGTAGTTGGAAAACCTGAACAGAGATGAGATTATCAGGCATTATGAAGAAGTCATAAAAAGGATCAAAGATATAGTCTCTGCAAAAATCATAACGAGTCCTGACGGAAATATTTCCGAGATCCACGTTCTGGCCAATTCCGACAGGAATCCCAAACAGATAGTGAGAGACATCGAGACGGCACTCATTGCGACCTTCGGTTCTGAAATAGATCATAAGAAAATAAGTGTGGCTCAGCTTAACAAAGAAGAGCTTGTAACGGAATCCCGTTTGAAGTTAGATGGTATAGATGTGAAAAAAACCAATTACAGCTACGAGATTACGATAACCTTGAAGGGCTCCGATGGCAGTGTATACGAAGGCAGAACCACAGGTGCCGGGTCTTCTAAGCAATTTTTAAGGCTCGTCGCCCTTGCCGCCATCGATGCCGTTCAGCAGTACTTGAACAGTAATTTTATAATTACCCTCGAAGATATTAATATCTTTAGAATCGGTGATAAGGAGGCGATCGCCGTACTTATATCCATACTTGTGGACGGGAATGAGGAGACCTTTCTGGGAACCGCTCTCTTCCGTCAGGATAAAGCAGAGAGTATTGTCCTGGCGGTGCTAAATGCCATAAACCGCCGGATAAATTTTCTGATAAAAGAAAAAATGATTGAAAATGTTTAAAAGGGCCGACAGAAGCGAAGCGGTTTTTTTGGCCTGCTCTAATAGCGGCGGAGCAGAGCACCGTAGACAGGGAGGAGGCTGTAAAAAATGAAATTCAATGCTACTCTGGTTAAGATATTGCTGGCATTGATGGCTCTTGTCCTTGCCGGCGGTGCTAATTTTAAGTTAGGTTAATATAATTTATTTCAGTCGGCCCTTCATTTTATTTAAATTTGAGTTAGTTAATATTTTGATTAACATTTTTATCAGGTGACAAAAACATGATTAAAAACAGTAAACAAAATTTATTTTTTATATTATTGATGGCTATTGCGGGATTTTTTTTGTTACATTCTTTAAATTCATTATTACATATTGATACAAAGACTTTTGTTATTTTTGTCGGCCTTGCTTTCTTAGCAGAAATATTACCGGTTAAACTGGTAAATGATGCTGAAGTTACGGTAGGTTTCGCAGTTTTCATCGGTTCTATATTAGTATTAGGGTATAAGGCGAGCATTTGGGTTGCTTTTTTTTCAGAGCTTCTTTGTGAAATAAGGCATAGAGTACCTAATTATGCCTTTCTAAAAAAAATAACTAATATTGGGATATACATAATAATGGTGGCTGGTTCTGGCTATATCTATGAAAAACTAGGCGGTGTTCCCGGTAATATTAATCTTCAGGAAAATTTAAGCAGTTTTATTGCTTTAATTATTACGTACTTTTTATTAAATGTTGGCTTAGTCACCACAGCATTGACAATAATATACAAAAAATCGATTAAATATATTTTTTCGACTACTTTTAAATGGGCTTTGCCAAACTACGCAGCTCTTGCGCCCTTAGGCATTTTACTAGCCATTATATACATTAACAATGGAGCATTAGGATTACTTTTATTTCTTATCCCCCTCCTAGTTGCACGCCATTCTTTCAAACTCTACATGGACATGAAAAAAGTATATTTGGAAACAATTCAGGCTTTGGCCACAGCTATAGAAGCCAAGGACCCTTATACCAGAGGCCATTCCGAAAGAGTAGCAAAACTTGCGGTGGCCATAGCGGAAGAATTAAGAATGGACAACGATTTCATCAGCCATTTACAGTATGCGGCATTACTCCATGACATCGGTAAAATAGGGATTCCAGAGGAAATTTTGAATAAACCGTGTAAACTCTCCGAAGACGAGTTCTCCAAAATAAAAACCCATCCCGCATTGGGGGCTAGTATCGTAAAAAACGTTGACTTTTTGGCTCAAGCTTCTTCTTTTATTATGTACCATCACGAGAGGATGGATGGAAGCGGTTATCCGATGGGGCTGAAGGGTAAGGAAATTCCGCTGGGGGCGCAAATAATAGCCGTAGCCGATGTGTTCGACGCCCTGACGACGGACAGGCCTTACCGTAAAGCGTGGAATCCTAAGGATGCACTGGCTGAACTGGAAAGAAACTCCGGAGTACAGTTCCGGCCTGCTGTTATAAAGGCGTTAAAAAAAGTCTTGGAAAGGGAGAAAATCCGGGAAAATGCTTTTGATTGATTTTATGATAATTTCATTTATAATAGGGTTTTTAAGAAAGGGAAATTTAAAGGGACTTTCCGAAATCCCATTAAGAAGGCTGGAGATCATATTTGCCTCGTTTATTATCCGATACATGCCGTTGTTTTTAAAAGGTTCGCTCAAAGAATTTGCCTCAAATCACATAATAGCAATTTCAATAATTTCCTATACGCTGCTGTTATGCGGCCTATTTTCAAACTGGCATATAAAGCCGCTGAGGCCCGTTGCGATTGGAGTATTTCTGAACTTTTTGGTCATAGTTGCCAACGGCGGCAAAATGCCAGTATCTCTCTGGGCTGTCGACGCGGCAGGGCTTCAGGACTACAAGGCCGATCTATTCAACCCGGATTACCTATACCATACTGCCCTTACTCCCTCAACCAGATTGGCGATTCTCGGGGATATCATACCTCTGCCCAGGCCGTATCCGAACCCCCGGGTATTCAGTATTGGTGACCTGTTGATGGCGGCGGGAGTATTCATTCTGATTCAGGAGGCTATGTTGAAAAAGATGTCGTCAAGTGGTAAAATTAAAGGAAGATGAATAGAAAGGAACCTGCAAAAAAGGTTCCTTATAAATTTTTTCGGAAATTTCTTGAGGTGATAATATGTTAGGGGTCTTGAAAAAAATATTCGGCGATTCCAACGATAGAGAGATAAAAAAGTTAACCCCCATAGTGGAAAAAGTAAACGACTGGGAGTCCAAAATAAAGGTGCTTTCCGATAGCCAGCTTAGAGAGAAGACCAACGAGTTTAAAAATAGGCTGGCCGCCGGCGAGACCCTGGATGACCTTTTGCCCGAGGCTTTCGCTGTTGTCAAGGAGGCGGCAAAGAGGACCCTGGGTATGAGGCCCTTTGACGTCCAGGTGATGGGGGGCATAGTGCTGCACCAGGGGCGAATAGCCGAGATGAAAACCGGCGAAGGGAAGACCCTTGTGGCCACGATGCCGGCCTACCTGAACGCCCTGACCGGGCGGGGAGTGCACGTGGTTACCGTGAACGACTACCTTGCCCGGCGCGATAGCGAGTGGATGGGGTCGATTTATAAATTCCTCGGGCTGGAGGTGGGCTTGATAGTCCACGGGCTTGATTACGAGGAGAGAAAGAGGGCGTACAACGCCGATATAACTTACGGTACAAACAACGAGTTCGGGTTCGACTATCTCAGGGATAACATGGTGCTTTTTAAGGAACACATGGTCCAGAGGGAGCTAAACTACGCCATCATCGACGAAGTCGACAGCATACTCATAGATGAAGCTCGTACACCTCTAATAATATCAGGTCAGGCCGAGGAATCCACGGACATATACTATAAGTTTGCCCGTTTTGTGCCCAGATTAAAACCTGGTGAGGACTATGTCGTTGACGAGAAGGCCCGCAGTGTGATTCCCACCGAAAAGGGCATAAAAAAGGCCGAGGAATTCCTGGGGGTCAGCAACCTTTACGACGAGGAAAACATGGAGCTCCTGCACCATTTCCACCAAGCCCTAAAAGCCCATGCCCTTATGAAAAGGGACAGGGACTACGTGGTGAAGGACGGGCAGGTTATAATAGTCGACGAGTTCACCGGAAGGCTAATGTACGGCCGCAGGTACAGCGAAGGCCTGCACCAGGCCATCGAGGCTAAAGAAGGGGTCAAGGTTGAACGCGAGAGCAAGACTCTTGCTACCATAACCTTCCAGAATTACTTCCGCATGTACAAGAAACTGGCAGGAATGACGGGTACCGCCGCCACCGAAGAAGAGGAATTCAGGAAGATCTACGGTATGGACGTAGTGGTGATACCCACCAATAAACCGATGATAAGGGTGGATTACCCGGATGTAGTATATAAGACCGAAAAGGCCAAATTCCAGGCGGTGGTGCGGGAAATCGAAGATTGTTACCGGAGGGGCCAGCCGGTGCTGGTAGGCACCGTATCGATAGAAAAGTCAGAGATGTTGAGCGAGATGCTGAAGAAGAGAGGTATCCCGCACCAGGTGCTGAACGCCAAGTACCACGAGAAAGAGGCCGAGATAATAGCAAAGGCGGGCCAGAGGGGAGCGGTAACAATTGCCACCAACATGGCCGGACGCGGCACCGATATCGTGCTGGGAGAAGGTGTAGCCGAGCTAGGGGGCCTGCACGTAATCGGCACCGAGAGGCACGAATCTCGGCGTATTGACAATCAGCTCCGGGGCCGTTCGGGCCGCCAGGGTGATCCCGGTTCTTCCAGGTTTTACGTTTCACTGGAAGACGACCTCATGAGGCTTTTCGGCTCCGACAGCATCAAGGGGTTGATGGACCGCCTGGGCCTGGAGGATGACCAACCCATAGAACATCCTCTAATAACGAGAGCCATAGAAAACGCACAGAAAAAGGTTGAAGCAAGGAACTTCGATATAAGGAAGCACGTGCTCGAATTCGACGATGTCATGAATACCCAGCGGGAAGTAATATATTCTCAGCGCCGCAAGGTCCTGGAACAGGAAAACCTGAAAGACAGCATAAAGCAGATGATTGAAGATGTAGTAAACCGGCTGCTGGACATATACGCCGCCAAGGAGATCCACCCGGAAGAGTGGGATCTAAAAGGCCTAGCCGAATACTATGCGGATATATTCACCATAAAGGATGTCCTTAACGCGATAAATCCTGAGGAGACGACCAGGGAAGAAATCAGGCGCTTGCTGGTGGACAGGGCCCTGGAAGCTTATGAGCGGAAAGAAGCCGAAATCGGCGATGAAACCATGCGGGAACTGGAGAAAGTGATAATGCTCAAGGTTGTGGACCAGAAGTGGATGGACCACATCGACGCCATGGATCAGCTCCGCGAAGGCATCGGCCTCAGGGCGTACGGACAGAGGGACCCGCTAGTGGAGTACAAGATCGAAGGCTACGAGATGTTCCAGGAGATGATTAAGAGCATCCAGGAGGATACGCTTAGGTATCTGTTCAGGGTGCAGCTGAAAACCGCGCCTCAGAGGCGGGAAGTGGCTCGCAACCTTTCATACTCCCACGGGGATGGTGAAAAGCCCCAGCCCGTGAGAAAGGGCGCAAAAGTAGGTAGGAACGATCCGTGCCCCTGCGGCAGCGGAAAGAAGTACAAGAAGTGCTGCGGGAGGTAGGCAATATAATAAAATTTGGTGCCTGACTTAAATCTGAAGCAAACTTCAGTTGAAATAGGAGGCGATAACGGTGCTCGAAGAGATAAGGAGTGAAATTGAGGCCTTTGAACCGCACATCCAAGAGATGAGGGATGCTCTTTGAAATCGACAGGCTCAAAAGCGAAATAGCTCAGCTGGAAGAAAAGACCCTTACCCCGAATTTCTGGGACGACGCTCAGGCGGCACAGAAAATCCTACAGACTTTGAATCAGCTTAAAGAAACAGTAGAGAAATTCGAGGCTATAAAGAAAAAATGGGAAGACCTCATGACGCTGATAGAGCTCGGCATTGAGGACCATGACGAGGGACTTTACGGAGAAATATCCGCTGAAGCCGAGGAATTCAAAAAGGAATTCGAGGAAATGAGGCTTAAGACACTGCTGAGGGGTAGGTACGACAAAAACAACGCAATACTTTCGCTCCACGCCGGAGCCGGTGGTACCGAAGCCCAGGACTGGGTGCAGATGCTGCTTCGCATGTACACCCGCTGGGCTGAAGACAAGGGATACAAGGTCAAGGTCCTGGACATGCTGCCGGGAGAAGAAGCTGGTATAAAGAGCGCTACGATACTCGTAGAAGGCCCTTACGCCTACGGCTATCTCAAGTCGGAGCAGGGCGTGCACCGGCTCGTGAGAATATCCCCCTTTGATGCAGCTGGGAGGCGGCATACCTCTTTTGCCTCCGTCGATGTCATCCCCGAGATCGAAGACGATATAGAAGTAGAAATAAAACCCGAGGACTTAAAGATAGAGACCTTCAGGTCCGGTGGGGCGGGCGGCCAGTACGTAAACAAGACCGAGTCGGCGGTCCGGATTACCCATATACCCACGGGCATCGTGGTTACCTGCCAGAACGAACGCTCGCAACAGAGTAACAGGAATACGGCCATGAAGCTCTTGAGGGCGAAACTCTTTAATCTGTACCTTGAAGAACAGCAGAAGAAGATAAACGAACTGCGCGGGGAACAGAAAGAGATTGCCTGGGGCAACCAGATAAGGTCGTATGTCTTTCACCCCTACAGCTTGGTGAAAGACCATAGGACCAATGTGGAGGTTGGCAACGTCCAGGCCGTAATGGACGGGGAGATAGATATGTTTATAAATGCGTATTTAAAATCAATGGCAAAATAAAAAAATTGATGAGCCGGTTAATACGGCTCATTATTTATACCATTTTATCTTTGTACCCTGTATATTAGAGGACAATATTGAATTCTGTCGAAATATATTATGTAAAAATAAACATGGAGGTATTTAAGATGAATAAAATGGGAAAAATTTTTTTGATTTTAGCTACAGTGACCGTTTTTATGATTTTTTCCATGACCGGCAGGGCTGATGTGGGCGAGCCGGGGTCCGAAAGCGATCCGCTAGTTACAAAAAGTTATGTGGACAAGCTATTTTCAAACATCCAGCAGTCAATAAATTCCGGGACCGGAGGTTCCGTAAGTCCGGAAATTGTTAACCTGTCTCCGGGACAGCAGCTTGTGGGTGACATGGGGACGGAAATCATACTGCGGAGCGGTCAGGCGGTAATAGTGGACGGCGCCGGTGGCGGTCTTGCTGACGTTACCGCTGGTAAAGATATAAAAAAGGATGAAATTGTACCGGCCAATCACCTTCTTATTGTCCCGCGGGATGACGGCCGGGGCATTACCGCTAAAAGTAACGTTGTCGTTATGGTGAGGGGCAATTTTACCGTTAAACGGTAAACTTTACATTGAAAATGAATGGTGTTATACTTTTTTTAGCATTTTTAGGAGGGAGATATTTTTGGAGAAATGGCTGAGAACCCTGTTTGTTTTACTTTTAGCGATGTCAATAATTTCCTCGGGGGTGGCTTTACTTCCCCGCATGAGGGCGGAAAATACCCATAATATGGTGGACGGTGCCCTGTCTTACGCCGACCTGAAAAATATGGCACAGGAACGGCAAACAACTGTTGAAGAGGTCGCTCGGTTATTTGAAGAGAAGGCAAAAGTCAATGCCGTGCTTTATAAAGAGGAAAGCCTCAAGGACCTGGCCGACGACGGGCGCATTTTTATTGCCAACCGGCAGCAGATGATGCTTTTAGGGTGGCGGGAGAATTTGCCGTTTAACGGGGGCGAGACTTACATAGTGACTGCCGACGCCGATGTAAAAGAGCGGGTGAAGCATCATCTGACGGAAAAACTCGGCGGGGAAAAGATGGCGTTGCTGCCGGAAAGAAACGGATTTTATGCCATAGCGTTAGATATGCGTCCATCTCTGGTAGAGGGGATTGGAGTGGGTTTTGACCGTGAAAACGTGGCAAAGTTGGAAAATATGGGCTTTCACTCCGTTTTCATGCTGAAAGACTGGCCCAATGTGAACGAAAGGGGAATACGTTTCGCCATAAAAGATCTTACACTGACGGGAAAGAATATAAGTGCGGTCCTCTTCGAAAAAAAGCAGGTTCTGGGTTATCCGGAATACCTTCCGGTTTTGGCCGAAGAGATGAACAGGTACCGGCTTACGCTCGGTCAGGTGGAGTTTTACAACCAGCGGGGTTTCGATAAACTGGCTACCCTGTTAGACCAGCGCGTGATCCGAATGCACAGTGTGACCGACGAAGAAATGCAGACTATCGAGCCGCAGGAACTGGTGGACCGCCTGACCCTTGCTGCAAGAGAGAGAAATATACGTATATTGTTTTTGAAATTTTTGCCTGCCTCTGATGTTGAAAGACGTTTTGAAATAAATGCCGGTTACATGGAAAAGGTGGTAACAAGGCTTAAAACTGCCGGTCTGCAATTAGAAGCGGGGAACGGGACGATACCGCGCCCCTTTGAGCCATTTCATCATAGCCCAATACTGCTTTTTTTGATAGGTTTAGGACCATTGGCGGGCGGCATGCTGTTTCTGGAAAAGCTTGGAATTAAACGGACTTCCATTCTCGCCGGGTTAACCGCTATCGGGGTTTTAGGCCTTGCATTGGCTTTTTTTGCTTTTCCGCTGCTGGCCCGCAAAATGGTTGCCCTGGCTTCCGTTATAGTTTTCCCCACACTTTCCATTATATGCCTGGTGCCCCGGCAGGCCCTCAAGCCCTGGCAAGCCGTGCTTCGTATGTCACAGATGACGGTTTTTTCCCTGATGGGGGCACTGATGGTGTCCGGGGTTCTTGCCGATACTTCCTTTATGCTCAAGCTGCAGCAGTTCAGTGGAGTAAAAGTGGCCTATCTCTTTCCGGTACTTTTCGTGGCCTGCGCCTTTTTCATACTTTACGGTGAAGGAACACCCGGCGAAAGATTGAAAAAGCTCATGGACCAGCCGGTGCTGGTAAAATATTTACTGCTGGCGGCGGCGCTGGCGGTGGTGGGTATTGTCTATTTAACCCGCACCGGCAATGAAGGGGCGGTGGGGGTCAGCGCTCTGGAGCTTAAATTTCGGGCTCTGCTCGACCGAGCGCTGGGCGTGAGACCCAGGACCAAGGAGTTTTTAATAGGCCATCCACTAATGCTTGTGCTCCTTTGCCTGGGTTACAGGGATCACAGATATCTGCCCATCTTAATTCTGGCCAGTATAGGCCAGGTTTCTATGGTCAATACTTTTGCTCACATTCACACACCGTTTATCATCTCCTTTGTCCGAAGCATTAACGGGCTTATCCTGGGAACAATGGCAGGCCTAGTTTTAATAGCAGTGTTCCGGCTGTGCCGGTGTTTGGAGAAGAGGTGGCAGGATGGCTGAGGTGGTACTTTCCGGATATTACGGTTTCGATAACCTGGGCGATGAGGCGGTACTTTATGCTATAGTCTCCGCCCTGCGGCATGAGGCTCCTCAGCTTAAAATAACGGTCCTTTCTAACAATCCCAAAAAAACCGAGAGCCTGTACGGGGTAAAAGCGGTGAATCGCTGGAAATTGTCAGAGGTGGCCGGAGCTCTTAAAAAAGCGGATATGCTGATAAGCGGCGGTGGAAGCCTCTTGCAGGATGTAACAAGTCCCCTTTCTTTGCTCTACTACCTTGGTGTGATTTCGCTTGCAAGAACTTTTAAGAAAAAGGTCTTTATTTACGCCCAGGGCTTTGGCCCGGTTAACCGGGCATGGGCCCGGTTGCTGGTAAGGCGTGTGGTACAGACTGTAGATTATATAACCTTGCGCGATGAGGAGTCGGCTGAGGATCTTCGTTACCTCGGAGTAAGCCGGCCTCCCGTTGTCGTCACCGCCGACCCCGTTCTCGGCCTGGATCTTTCCACAGTGGATAAGGACCGTGGAATTGCCCTGCTGCGGCAGGCTGGAGCGGATTTGAACAGGCCGCTGGTGGGGCTTGCCCTGCGCTGCTGGAAGGGGGAAGAGGTATACCTTCCCGCCGTTGCAGGTCTGGCCGACAGGCTGATAGAAGAAGGCGCTTTGCCCGTTTTTATACCCTTTCATCATCCGGAAGATCTGGATGCGGCGAAACAGGCAATTCAGCTTATGAAAAGACCGGAGGCGGTACTGCTAAAAAGGCCCCTTACTGTGGAAGAAATGCTGTCGGTCACGGGTTGCCTCAGTATGATGGTGGGTATGAGACTGCATTCTCTCATAATGGCGGCGGCGTGCGGCAGGCCCGTGGTGGGCCTGTCTTATGACCCAAAGGTTGACCGGTTCCTACGGCTCATCGGCGCACCGCCGGCCCTAAAGGTCGAGGATATCAACCTGAATGACTTGCATATACTGGTAAGGGCTAGATTAAGGGAGGGGCAGACTCCCCAGGAGCGGTCGGTAATGACTAATTTGAAAGAAAGGGCACTGCAGTCTGCAAAACTTGCCATAAGGTGTCTGAATCAGTAAAACTCACCGCATAAACTACCGCTTATTTACTGGAGGAAGAACAATGCAACCGGATATCAACGATGAAATTGATATTATGGGAATATTATTGGATAGAGTTGATTATTATAAGGCAAGCCAGCGGATTATGGAATTTTTGGAGTCTCCGGGCGCCAAAATTGTGGTAACACCCAATGCAGAAATCATTATGGCCGCCCAGAAAAACAAAAAATTGAAGGATGCTGTAAACAGCGCCGACCTTTCCTTACCCGACGGCATAGGTGTTGTTCTGGCATCCAGGTTACTGGGCCGCCCTCTTGAACAGAGAACCACTGGTTTTGACCTCATGATGGAACTTCTGAAGATGGCGGCAGACAGAAAACTTTCAATCTTCTTATTGGGAGGAAAACCGGGGGTGGCGGAGGACGCCGCAAAAAACATAAAGAAGAAATTTCCGGGCATTAGGGTCGCAGGAACTCACCACGGCTATTTTGACGAGTCGGGCGAGGAAAAGGTCGTGGGCATAATAAATGAGGCTTCTCCGGATATATTGTTTGTGGCTATGGGAGCCCCTAAGCAGGAAATATTCATGGCGAAAAACCGGGATAAACTCCGGTGCAGGGTAGCCATGGGGGTCGGGGGGAGCCTCGACGTGCTATCGGGGAAGGTCCGCCGGGCTCCGGTATTCATGCAAAGGGCGGGGCTCGAGTGGTTATACAGGCTCATAACCCAGCCCTCAAGGTTTCGCAGGATGAGCGTTCTTCCCTTGTTTCTTTTTAATGTAATTTTTAGAAGAGGGAAGTGAGCATAATGAGGCTGAAAGCCCAGGTTTACGATTATCTTTTAATTGCGCTGGGTACTTTTATAGGCTCCCTTGGCCTTACCATGTTCCTGATACCTAATAAGGTGGCCGCAGGAGGAGTTAGCGGTTTAGCCACGGTGCTCCACTATCTCTTCGGCCTGCCGGTGGGCTGGACAATGCTCGCCTTCAACATACCCCTTTTTATAGCCGGAGTAGTTTTTCTCGGCTCCGGTTTTGGCGCAAAAACTGTTCTGGGCACCGTGCTGCTTTCGGTTTTCACCGAACTCACGAAGAATTTCCCGGTGCTGACGAGAGATCTGTTGCTTTCCAGCGTTTACGGCGGAATAGTCCTGGGCCTGGGACTCGGGCTCGTATTCAGGACCAGGGCGTCCACCGGCGGTTCCGATATAGCTGCCATGCTGATGCACCATTTTTTACCTTCGGTCAGCATAGGTCAGGGTATACTCATTATTGACTTTTTTGTCATCGCCCTGAACGGGGTTTCCTTCAACTGGGAGCTTGCGATGTACTCCTGGATAGCCCTTTACGTCAGCAGCAAGGTCATAGATATAGTCCAGGAAGGTATAAATTACGCAAAAGCCGTATACATAATATCCGACAGGAATGATGAGATCCAGAAGAGGATACTGGAAGACCTGGGCAGGGGCATCACCCTTTTCGAAGCAAAGGGAGGTTACACTGGAGAAAACAGGGATGTGCTAATGTGCGCCGTGACCCGCCTGGAGCTTCCAAAGCTGAAGAAGATAATATGGGATATAGACCCCAGAGCGTTTATAATAGTCCACGACGTTCACGAAGTGCTGGGGGAAGGATTTACGCTGATTGATAATAATAAATAGATGATAATAAAAAAAAATTACCGAGGTGATTAGGAAATGGCAATAACCCGAGAAAAAGTAGAAGAACTAACAGCAATAGCCCGCAGGGTGAGAAGGCATATCATAGATATGACTTCAGAAGCCGGTTCGGGCCATCCCGGCGGGTCACTATCCTGCGGCGACATCCTCGTTGCCCTTTATTTCCATGTGATGAAAGTAGACCCCCAAAATCCCGACTGGCCCGAAAGGGATAGGCTGGTGCTCTCAAAAGGCCACGCGGCCCCTGCGCTTTACGCGGTTCTGGCCGAAAAAGGCTATTTCCCGGTAGAAGAACTGCTTACCTTGAGAAAAATAAATTCCAGGCTGCAGGGACATCCTGACATGAAAAAGACGCCGGGGGTCGACATGACCACCGGTTCTCTGGGACAGGGGCTTTCTGCAGCAAACGGAATGGCCATCGCAGCAAAACTTGACGGAAAGGACTACAGGGTGTACGCCGTCCTCGGAGACGGGGAGCTCCAAGAGGGCCAGGTATGGGAGGCGGCAATGGCTGCATCCCATTACAAATTGGACAACCTTACGGCATTCGTCGACCACAACGGCTTGCAGATAGACGGCCCCATAGCGGAAGTAATGTCGCCGGAAATAATCCAGGATAAGTTCCGAGCCTTCGGCTGGAACGTCGTAGACGTGGACGGCCACGATTTCGAAGACATAATAAGGGGTATTGAAGAAGCCGTGAACACAAAAGGCAGGCCCACGGTGATAGTCGCAAAGACGGTAAAGGGTAAGGGAGTGCCGTTTATGGAAAACCAGGTTGACTGGCACGGGAAAGCCCCGTCCCGCCAGCAGGCGGAAGAGGCCCTGAAGGCTCTTGAGCAGTAACCGAAGCTTATCATCATTAAAATGGAATGGAGGTTTAAAAATGCCCAAAATAGCCACGCGTGAAGCTTACGGTGAAGCCCTCGCCGAACTTGGCGAAGAAATAAAGGACATAGTGGTTCTGGATGCGGACCTTTCCAAATCCACCAAGACCAGCGTATTTGCAAAAAAATTCCCCGAGCGCTTCTTTAACATGGGGATAGCCGAACAAAACCTCATGGGTACGGCGGCGGGATTGGCCACCTGCGGCAAGATCCCCTTTGCCAGCACCTTTGCCGTATTTGCCACCGGCAGAGCCTTTGAACAGATAAGAAACTCTATATGCTACCCCAACCTTAACGTAAAGATCGCAGCGTCCCATGCTGGTATTACCGTCGGCGAAGACGGAGCCACCCACCAATCCGTGGAAGACATTGCCATTATGAGGTCTTTGCCCAACATGACGATCATCGCCCCGGCCGATGCCGTTGAGACAAAGCAGGCGGTAAGAGCGGCTGCTATGCTAAAGGGCCCCGTATACCTGAGACTGGGCCGCCACCCGGTGGAGCCCATCTTCGATGAAAATTACAAGTTTGAACCGGGCAAAGGCGTCATCCTCAAAAACGGTAAAGACGTTGCCCTGATCGCAACCGGTACAATGGTGGCCGAAGCGCTGAAGGCAGCCGAGATGCTGGCAAAAGACGGTATAGACGCTATGGTCATCAACATTCACACGATAAAGCCGATTGATAAAGAGGTAATTATGCAGGCAGCCGAATGCGGAGCAATAGTCACCGCCGAAGAACATTCAATAGTCGGCGGTTTAGGGAGCGCCGTGGCCGAAGTACTCGCGGAGGAAAAGCCAACTCCGATGAAGAGGATAGGCCTTCGCGACGTATTCGGACAGTCCGGAAGGCCCGAAGAACTAATGAAAGTCTACGGCCTGACGGCGGAGGATATTGCCAAGGCTGCAAGATCTTTGAGACGGTAATGACTTAAGTTGGCCGCTGTTATTTCCGTCAATTCGGAAATAACAGCGGCTGTATATTTTCGTCGGAAATGAATAACCTTTTAATCAAGGAAGGAGGTAAAAAATTGAAGATCGGAATAATCGGAGGTAGCGGAGTATACACTCCCATCCTGGTCAATGAGATCACCATGTTAAATGATTACCTGAATCTAGACTTGATCGTTCTTAACGGCCGGTCTGTTGAGAAATTAAACGCTGTTAAAACCGTTTGTGAATACATAGTAAAAAAGAGCGGCCAGGATATAAAGATACACACAACTGACAACCGGATTGAAGCAATATCCGGTATGGATGTGATTATTTGCCAAATAAGAGTTGGAGGCCTGGAAGCCAGAGCTTTTGACGAAGAATTCCCTCGTAAGTTCGGCATAGTGGGGGAAGAAACCGTCGGCCCCGGTGGCCTTTCTAACGCCATGAGGACGATTCCCGTAATGCTCCAAATAACCGCAGAAGTTGAACAATACAATAAAAAGGCAAATCTAATAGTGCTTACTAATCCGTGTGGAATGGTATTGAGGGCAATAAATTATCGTCATAAAGTAAATGCCACAGGCCTGTGTGACATGCCGCAAAATTTGATTAACAGCATTGCTTCCTTTCTGCATACTAAGCCTGAAAAAATATTCGCCGAATATTACGGCCTGAACCATTTCGGATGGATAAACAAAGTGTACCATAAAGGCGTAGATGTGACGCGCACCGTAATTGATAATTTTGAGAATATAGACGTTAATATAGATAAGGAAATAGTGAGAATTCACGGGGCGGTTCCTATTTCCTACCTGAAGTACTATTTTCATCCCGAAAGATTTTTAGAAGGATCGAAGCCGGTGAAGGCTAGAGAACTTATATCGCTGGAGGGAGAGATTCTTAGAAATATACAATCCGGCGACATCGAGGAAGTTTTGAACTTATTGAACAGGCGTTCCGTAAAATGGTACAGGTATATTGTCGAATATATAAAGGCTTTGAATGATGACAACTGGAGCTACCACATCCTCAATGTAAGGAACGGTTCTACCCTGGATTTCTTGCCAGAAAACTCCGTTATCGAAGTGGGCTGCCTGGTGAAGAGGGGTGTTGCAAAGCCCCTTCCGGTGAGGGATATACCTCAATCCGTGAAAGCTATGATATTCCAGATGGATACATATGAAGACCTAGCGGTCAAGGGGATATTGAACAATGATTACGACACTTTAATGGAAGCTTTGATGATTCATCCGCATATACGATCCTACGATAAAGCAAAGTTGGTCTTAGAAAGCATTCTAGAAGGAAATAGGAAAATGGGCTTTTAAGTGAGTGGAATGGGTATCCACTTTTTTTTTACATCCGATGCATTGTTTTCAAATTTGATGTTGACTCTTACGTTACGTAATACTTTATAATGAACGCTGAAGGGAGGCCACAACGATGGCAATGAGAGTGAAAGAAGTTGCGGATTTAGTTGGAATTAGTGTGCGCACGCTGCATTATTATGATGAAATCGGGCTATTAACTCCAGAGGAGACTACTGAATCCGGGTATCGCCTTTACACCGATGATGACCTTGAGAAATTACAACAGATCCTATTTTTCAAAGAGCTTGGCTTCCCTTTAAAGAAAATCAAAGAAATGATCAATAGTCCTTCATTTGATCGATACAAGGCGCTGGTACTGCAACGAAAAATGTTGCTTGAAAAACGCAGGCGGCTCGATAAAATGATTGCTACCATTGACAAAACGATTAAGCATATGAAAGGAGAAATTCAAATGACGAACAAAGAAAAATTTGAAGGTTTCGATTTTAGCCGTAATCCATACGAACAGGAAGCCCGCGAACTTTGGGGAGATGAAGCTGTCGATAAAGCAAACGCCAAAATAGGGAGTAAGTCTCAAGATGAGCAAGAAGCTATGGCGAAAGCGATGGATTCGATCTTTAAAAAACTTGCAGCCCTTCGTCATGGTTCGCCTGAATCAGAAGAGGCACAAGCGGCAATTAAAGAATGGTATGACTTTTTGAACAAAAACTTTGGTTGTTACTCTCCTGAGGCATTCAAAGGATTAGGTCAAATGTACGTGGATGATGACCGCTTCACTAAAAACATAGATCGATTTGGGGAAGGTTTAGCGAAATTTATGCGCGATGCCATGGCAATCTTCGCGGATAGCAAAAAATAAGATAAGACACTTGACAAAATATTAAAATTGTATATTTTTAATTATTAGAAATGGATAACGCCGAATAAAAACTCTGATGCACCATCAGAGTTTTAATTTTCTTAGGTTACTACTTGATAAAAACAGAACACACTCCAATTTATGGCAATTGATGCTATAACGCCTTGAGTTGGATAATATAGCCTGTTTAAATGTATAATAAAAATGACCCGGTTACCTGCGAAAGTAATGTCCTCTCATTATACAATAAAAAGCGAGGGATGTTTATGAATTTAGCTATATTATCCACCTATCCGCCTCGGGAGTGCGGTATAGCATCATTTGCAAAGGATCTCAGGGACAATCTTACCATGTGGGGGCAAGACGTAAAAATACTGGCCATTACCGACAATGAAACGCCGTATTCATATCCACAGGAAGTAGCCTTCGAACTCCATGAGGAGAAGAAGGACGATTTTATCTCAGCGGCCGAATTTATCAATGCGGCTTTCATGGACGCAGTGCTTCTTGAGCACGAATACGGAATATTTGGCGGCTGTGACGGCAGCTATGTCCTTGATTTTGTGGCACACCTGAAAAAGCCCTTTATACTGAATACCCATACAGTGCTGTCCCAGCCAACGGTAAGCCAAAAGAGCATATTGATGAAGCTGGGACGCAAGGCCGCGGCCGTAATATGTATGACCCGGCGCTCGGCCGAACTTCTCTACGAAGTTTACAGAATACCGCTGAACAAAATATACGTAGTACCCCACGGCGTACCGGTATTCCGTAAAAAGCCCCGGGAGAGGTTGAAGGAGGCCTACGGAGTAGCCGGTCGACCTGTGATTACGACCTTCGGGTTTATAGGGCCGGGTAAAGGCATAGAACTGGGTATAAGGGCTGTTGCTATTTTAAAGGAAAAGTACCCGAATATTGTTTACTGGGTGGTTGGCGAGACCCATCCCAAGCTTAAAATGCGAGAAGGAGAAGTGTATCGGGAGTCATTGGAAGAACTAGTAGATTCGCTCAAATTGCATGACAACGTGCGCTTTGCAAACAAATTTTTAAGTTTTGAAGAACTAGGAGACTTTCTCTACATGACCGACGTTTATCTGACGCCCTACCCGGGCAGGCACCAGGCGGTAAGCGGTACACTTTCCTACGCCATTGGATGCGGCAGGGCTATAGTTTCGACACCTTACGACTACTCGCTGGAGATGCTGGCTAATGGCAGGGGACTTGTAGCGTCCGATGCTGATTCCGGTGAACTGGCCCGTCTAATAGATATGGTGCTGGGCGACCCTCTTTTGAAAAGTCAGCTGGAGAAGAAGGCTGCAAACCTAGGGAAGAGCATGACATGGCCTCAGGTTGCCAAAAGCTACGTGGAAATCATAGAGGAAATCCTGCAGCCCAATTACAGGAGGAGTGCGGTAAAAGATGTATAAGCACTTGCTTCGAATGACCGACTCCACGGGCATAATCCAGTTCTCGGATAAGTCGCGGCCTTTAAAAAGCAGTGGATATACCGTCGACGATAATGCCAGGGCTTTATTAGTAGCCATCAACATGAAGGATAAGGAGAGGGAAAAGCTATCCCGGATATACGCCAGCTTCCTGGAACAGGCTCAGGAGGAAAGCGGCATCTGGAACAACTTGAAGTTGGAGGACCGGTTCGTGCCTGTACTTAATTCTGAAGACTGCATAGGCCGCGCCTTCATGGCGGCTAGTTTCGCTGCGAACAGCGACCTGGAGGATATAAAGCTGGCCAGTCAAAAAATGATATTAAAAAGTATGAAAAAGGCGTTGAATGTTCAATCTCCCAGGGCTGTGGCCTACGTGCTGCTGGGGCTGGTTTACCTAATAAACAATTTTAATTTTTACTCGGCACTGTATCCTGCTGCCAAAGATATGGCTAACAGACTTGTTAAATTATACGAAGAATGCCATACGAATAGCTGGCAGTGGTTTGAAGAAAAACTAACGTACTGTAATGCCCTCCTCCCCCATTCCCTTTTTGCCTTTTATGCTATAAGTAACGATAAGAAGGTACTGGAAGTGGCCAGAAATACCCTGAGATTTCTGACCGATGCCCTCTTCAAAAGAGGCTATCTCAATATAGTCGGCAACAGGGGATGGTGGCAGAAGGAGAGCGAAATGCCGTTATACGACCAGCAGCCGGTAGACGCAGCTTCCGTAATACTGGCCTGCCTGCAAGCGTTCCTGTCGACCGGGGAAAAAGAATACGTTCTCAAGGCGAAGGTAGCCTACGATTGGTACTGGGGCAAAAATATAAACGAAATACCCCTCATCAACCGGGAGACTCAGGGCTGTCACGATGCTTTAACTCCCCATGGTGTTAACCAGAACCAGGGAGCTGAAGCGCTCATTTCCTTTTTGCTGGCCCATCAGATTCTCAAAGGTATAGAGAACAGGGAAGAGATGGTGTCTATTCCGGCGGTATAGGAGGAGGAATCGTGGAATCAAGACTTTTCTACGATACCCTGGAAAGCATAAAACAGCTTATCGAAGGTAAAAACAAGGTGGATGTCGTAATAGGCATCCCGTTTTATAACGAAAAGGAAACCCTGAAGGAAGTTGTTCGGATAGCAAAAGAAAGTTTGAATTTCGGTGGAGTTTCCAAACTGATAGTGTGTGCCGGGGACCCTGCGGGCAGAGAAACTCTGGAGTTTATGGAGGGTTTTAAAGAAGATGATCTCATCGTCTTTTTGATGCCCGAAGGGGTCAACGGTAGGGGATTCAGCATAAGGGCCATTTTCGAAGTGGCCCGTTTTTTAGAATCGGATGTACTCCTCCTGGAGGCTGATTTGAAAAAAGAGGAGGATCGTGGACTTAGACCTGCCTCTATAGACAGGCTATACAAACCGGTGAGGGAAGAGTACGACCTTGTTATTGCAAATTTCAGGCGTCATCCCTTTGAAAATACCACCGGCGGCCTGTTGGTATCGCCATTGCTTACAGCTTTGTACGGTGTTCGTATATCAGACCCCTTGAGCGGCATCTTTGCCATTTCCCACGACCTAGTGGAGGATTACTGCTCGGAGTTCGACCAGTGCCAGGAACACGTTGGAGGGTACGGTATAAACCCCTGGCTCATAACAACGGCTCTTCGCTGGGGAAAAAGAATATGCGAGGTAAATCTGGGAGTGAAGCTTTCGCAGCAGGATTTCGAGAAGAGAACCATAGTGTTCAAGGCAATGGCCAGAGCTCTTCTCGAGTGCATAATTAGAGATGAGGATATATGGCTAAAAGACAGGGATCTGGTAAAAAAGCTCGATGTACTTGGACTGGAAGAAAAACAAGTCCCTCTTACGGTGGCCTGCAATTATGATAGTTTCGTCGCATCTTTCAAGGAGAGCTTCGAACACTATAAAGGTCTCTTCAGGGGAATACTTGCCGGTGAATTGTACGGTGCCCTGGAGAAACTCGCCTCCATGGAAAATGATGTTTTCGAATTTCCGCCGGAATTATGGGCTAAAGTCATCTACGAGTTCCTGCTGGCGTACTCCTTCCGGGACGACGTGTCCCGGGAGGATGTCCTGGATGCGCTGTCAGGGGTGTACGACGGCAGGGTTGCAGGATACATCAAAGAGATACAAACCCTGGAAGCGGCCTTAAAGATTACCGGCATTGATTTGAGGGATGTTGTTTATTCCAAAGTCCAAAGTCTTTACGAAGAACAGGAACGGGCTTTTATAGAAAACGGTAGCGACTTCAGAGCCAGATGGAAAAACCGGGCCGTTAGGACGAGGTCGAAGATTACCCCGCTGGACTACCTGGAGTTCATTCCGGGGGTCCCCATCGTCCTCCCGAAAAAGCTGAGGGGCTACCGGGGCAGAGAAGTTTACCCGAACGAGATCTTTAAAAGGCTTCAAAGAAAATACAAAGCGGCCTTTGAAAATTATATCGCGAAAATCCTGAACAAAAAGGAAGAGGATCCGAAGAAGATCATCAGCGGTTTTGAAAGTTTCATGGCTGAACTTGAAAAAACCATAGACAGCCTTTTTCCCGGGGACCTTTCCACCGAAGAGGGCACGCTGAAAATGTGTGAAAACCTCTTCAAAATATTCCCCCATAGGAAAGTGCTGTGCGTGAAATGGGAGATCCTTCGCAGGCTGCTCTACGAATTTCCCCCCAGAAATCTGCTGGTTAAATTGAATTTTCGCAGCATGAGGGAACTCCTGGACAACATGGATGTCAGGGATATCCTGACCCTCGCCCGGTTTACCGAGAAAGCTGAGTACTTTGACCGCCTTTACGAATGGTTGCAGGATAACCTGCGCCCCGATAGTTTTGAAGAAGTGGAGCTTCTGCCCTTGATTTTAAGCAGGAACAGATTCCCAGGGTTGAACGAAGTAAGGGATATTTCCGATTATAACCGGCTGACTGCGCGGATAGCGGTAGTGAACCTCGGTAGGGGAATGGGGGGTAAATACCCAAAACTGCGCTATTTTACCAGGATAGCCAAGAGCATTATCGAAGCCGAGCATTTTTCCCGCATCTGGGAAAATTATGCCAGGGAGCCCAGAGAAGTCGGGCGGAAATTCGTAAACTCCATAACCCGGCATTACAGCAAGGAAGTGTTTTCAGCCCATCAGATATTCGAAAACTGGCATCAGCGGGAATTCGTGGCGAGGCTCAGGAAGTTTGCCAAAAATATCGCCGAAGAGGGCAAGGAAGAAGAGGCACACAAGCTCATGGCTATGGCTGAGGGCTACGGACTCAGCCTTACCCTGCACGACGGCACCTTTTTACCGTGTTCTGCATGGACCTGGGCCAGTTTCAGTTTCAAAGGCGGCGAAGGAGTCCCCACCCCGCTCTCGCTGTACGTTGAAAGGGACTGGTTTAACCATGACCTTTTGGAAGAGATTTATAGAGAAATGGGATACGACCCCGGGGAAATAATGCAACAGGTCTTTCAGCTAATCGCCCTCGGAAGGGAAAGCCAGGACCTGAAGGACGTGCTTCTGGGCGTAAAGCCCCCTAAGGAAGAAGTAGTAATCCAGGACCTGGAGGACTGGCCGCCTGCCGGGATGCTGACACGGTACGAAAGAAACCCGATTTTGAATCCCATCAAGGAGCACTGGTGGGAGAGCAGGTACGTGCTGAACGCCGCCTCTCTCAGGATTAAGGATAGGGTCTACCTGCTGTACAGAGCTTTCGGGCAGGATGAGGTCTCCAGGATAGGCCTGGCCGTTACCGACGGCTACAACGTGATAGAAAGGCTAGATAAGCCCATATTTGTCCCCGAGACCAACGAAGAAATAAAGGGCTGCGAAGACCCCAGAGTAGTGATAATAGACGACGAGATTATAATGTTTTACACCGCTTACGATGGGATCGTGGCACAGATAGCCGCCGCGTCAATTTCCGTGGAGGACTTTCTTAACCGCAACTTTGACAGGTGGAAGCGAAGGGGGCTTGCCTTCCCGGGACTCTGGGATAAGGACGCTATTTTGTTCCCGGAAAAGATAGGGGGAAATTACGTCATATACCACCGGATCGAACCCAGTATATGGGTCGCCTATTCCGATGAGCTGGTCTTCCCGTGGCCGCATGAAGGCCATAAGATAATAATCGGGCCCCGTTCCGGGATGATGTGGGATTCCCTGAAAATAGGAGCGGGAGCCCAGCCCATAAAGACCAAGTACGGCTGGCTCCTGATATACCATGGGGTCGACTATCAGATGGTGTACAGGTTGGGGGTTATCCTGGTCGACCTGAAGGACCCGGGCCGCGTGCTCTATCGTTCGCCCAATCCGATTCTTTCTCCGGAGACCGAGTGCGAACTCGGCAGGGAGGGTGAATGCTGGGTTCCCAACGTGGTGTTTACATGCGGAGCGGTACCAGCTGAAGATAAGGAGATTTTGGATGAAAACGACGAGATCCTGGTGTATTACGGTGCGGCGGATACGAGCATCTGCGTTGCTACCGGTAAAGTAGGCGATCTGATACCGGAAGAAGTAAGGCGCCGGCTGAAAAGGATAGCCGATGTCAGGGTGTAATGTTAAAAGCCGTGAGCTGTCGCCGATCCGGCCGGTTGGCGATAGCCCGGCTTTATTTTTATTGTCACCCAGGTTATCGTTATTAACTTTCAGAGTATTGAAATTCTCAAATTTTTATGTTATCATTAAGTTAATTAAATATGAAATTCATTCCGAAAGTCTTCGGGGCAAGGTGAGAAGGCGTTTAGCCTTCAATTCCTGACCGGCGGTGATAGGCGAAAGCCTTAAGCCCGCGAGCCGCAAGGCAGATCCGGTGAAATTCCGGAGCCGACAGTAAAGTCTGGATGGGAGAAGACTGGTTTAATTATTTTTTAGCCAAAATACCCTGAGGACATCAGGGTATTTTTTTTATAAATTGCGGAGGTGTTTATGGAACGAGACGTTTTCTTCATGAGGCGAGCGTTGGATCTGGCGAAGAAAGGCAGGGGCACTACCAGTCCGAACCCCATGGTAGGCGCCGTAGTGGTAAAGGACGGTGAGATAGTCGGCGAAGGCTACCACAGAAAGGCCGGAGAGCCCCATGCCGAGGTAGAAGCTTTAGCCCAGGCGGCTGAAAGGGCTAGGGGGGCGGAGCTTTACGTAAACCTTGAGCCCTGCTGCCATTACGGCAGAACACCTCCCTGCGCTGATACGATAATAAGGGCTGGTGTAAAAAGGGTTGTGGCTGCTATGGCCGATCCTAACCCTTTGGTTGCCGGTAAGGGCATAAAGCGCTTGAAAGAAGCCGGTATCGAGGTGGTAGTCGGGGTGCTCGAAGAAGAGGCCAAAAAATTGAACGAGGTGTTCATAAAATACATCATCACCGGCAAACCCTTCGTTGTGGCAAAAATAGCCCAGTCCTTTGACGGCAAGATCGCCATGGCTTCGGGCGAATCCAGGTGGATTACCGGGGAACCCGCCAGGGTAAAAGCCCACGAGTTAAGGAGCTGGTACGACGCAATAATGGTGGGCGTTGGCACGGTGATGGCCGATGATCCCCTCCTCACCTGCCGGCTGCCGGAAAAAAGGAAAAATCCGGTCAGGATAGTTGTGGATTCCGGAGCCCGGATGCCCCCCGACGCGCGGATGCTGAGATGCGAGGGCGGTCGGGTAATACTCGCCACCACGGAGAGGGCTGACAGCGAAAGGGTGAGTGCTCTGAAGGAGAGGGGTGTGGAAGTGATAAAAGTGCCCCCGGCCGAAGGCAGGGTGGACCTGTCCCGGCTGATGGAGATCCTCGGCGGTATGGGGATAACCAGTGTACTCGTGGAAGGAGGGTCTACCCTTACCTCATCTCTAATAAAAGGGAATCTGGTGGATAAGCTGCTGGTCTTCGTCGCCCCTGTAGTAATAGGCGGGGAGGGGATTGATTCTGTCGGCAAACTTCATGTTGACCGGCTCAGCCAGGCACCCCGGTTTAAATTTCATTCGATAGATGCGATAGGCGGCGATCTTTTGCTGGAAGCATATCCGGACCTGAAAAGGGAGGAAGACTCATGTTTACCGGGATAATCGAAGAGGTAGGAGTTGTTACAAAGCTTGTAGGGTCTTCTTCGGGAGCCATGATCACCGTATCGTGCAAAAAAGTTCTGGAAGACCTCAGGGTCGGCGACAGTGTTGCGGTCAACGGGGTATGTCTGACCGCCAGGGATGTCGGGAATGATTTTTTTGTGGCCGACGTAATGCCGGAAACCTTCAGAAGCACAGCCTTGAGCGAACTTTCGGCGGGCAAACGCGTAAACCTCGAGAGGGCGTTGAAAGCAGGAGGCCGGTTCGGTGGACACATTGTCCTCGGTCATGTGGACGGGGTCGGCAAGATCCTGAAATCCCACCCGGAAGGAAATGCGGTAGTGATCGAGATAGGTGCGCCGCTGGAGCTTATGGAATATGTGGTCCCTAAGGGTTCCGTAGCCGTAGACGGCATCAGCCTGACCGTCCAGGGGGTGAAAAAACATGGTTTTATGATTTCAATTATACCCCATACCCTCAGAGCTACAGCCCTCCAGTATAAAAAACCGGGAGATAAGGTAAACCTCGAAACCGATATTATAGGGAAGTACGTGAGGGAGTTCCTGTTGACCATGCGGGAGAGCGATTCGGGGAAAGGCCTCACCGCTGAAATGCTCAAGTTTTACGGCTTTTAGCCGGTGCCGGACTTTTTGGTTGAAAGGAAGGAGAAAACCGATGGCGCGAGAATTTGAATTTAATACCGTTGAGGAAGCGATTGAGGACATTAAACAGGGCAGGATGGTAATCGTCGTCGACGACGAGGACCGAGAAAACGAAGGAGACCTGGTTATGGCTGCGGAAAAGGTAACGCCGGAAGCCATAAGCTTTATGGCAATTTACGGCCGCGGCCTGATATGCGTCCCGATAACGGAAAAAAGGGCGAAAGAACTGGACCTTCCCCTGATGGTGAGCAGCAACACCGACAATATGTGCACCGCATTCACGGTTTCTGTGGATTACGTGGGAAATTCCACGGGCATATCGGCTTACGACAGGGCCGATACGGTAAAGGCGTTGATCGACCCATCCACAAAGCCCCAGGACCTGCGCCGGCCGGGCCATATATTCCCCCTGATAGCCAGGGACGGCGGAGTGCTGCGCAGGGCTGGTCACACCGAAGCAGCCGTCGATCTTGCCCGGCTGGCCGGGCTTTATCCGGCGGGGGTTATCTGCGAAATAATGAAGGACGACGGCACAATGGCAAGGCTCCCCGACCTTATGAGGTTTGCAAAAGAAAGGGGGTTGAAAATAATTACGATAGAAGACCTCATCAGGTACCGAAAATCGAGAGAAAAGCTGGTGCGGCAGGTGGCCCGGACGGTGCTGCCCACCGATTACGGCGATTTTAAGCTGATATGCTATGAAGACATAGTAACTGCCGAGACCCACCTGGCACTCATGAAGGGGGAGATAAAGAAGGGCGATGTACCCCTGGTGCGCGTGCACTCGGAATGCCTGACCGGGGATGTTTTTTCTTCCCGGCGCTGTGACTGCGGCCCGCAGCTGAGGGCAGCAATGAGGTTGATCCAGGAGGAGGGGAAAGGCCTGATACTCTACATGCGCCAGGAAGGCAGGGGTATAGGGCTTGCCAACAAAATCAGAGCATATGAATTGCAGGATGCGGGATTCGACACGGTGGAGGCAAACATACAGCTGGGGTTTCCTCCCGACCTTCGTGATTACGGCATAGGTGCACAGATACTCAGGGACCTTGGGGTTGAGAAGATGCGCCTTCTTACCAATAATCCCAAAAAAGTGGTGGGCCTTTCGGGTTACGGCCTAGAGATAGTGGAGCGAGTGCCGCTAAAAATCCCGGCTAACGAGAGCAATGCCAAGTACCTGGAAACCAAAAAAGAAAAAATGGGTCACTGGCTATAGTTAAAAGGAGGAGGAATTAAAAATGCCAAAAATTTTCCAAGCTAAACTCACAGCCGAAAACCTGAGATTCGGCATCGTCGTCGGCCGTTTCAACGAATTTATTACCGGTAAACTGCTGGAAGGGGCTCTCGACTGCCTGGTGCGCCACGGCGCCGCCGACGGGGCCATCGAGATTTACTGGGTGCCTGGGAGCTTCGAGATACCTCTGACGGCAAAAATGCTGGCCGAGAGCAAGCGCTTCGATGCGGTGATCTGCCTGGGTGCAGTTATAAGAGGTGCAACGCCTCATTTCGATTATGTCGCGGCCGAAGTATCCAAAGGGATTGCCCTGGTATCTCTCGAAACAGGGGTGCCCACCATCTTCGGCGTCCTGACCACCGATACCATAGAGCAGGCGGTGGAGCGAGCGGGCACAAAAGCGGGGAATAAAGGCTGGGATGCTGCCCTGACGGCCATAGAGATGGCTAACCTTAAGAAATTACTACCCCGAAGCGGCGAATAGCCGCTTTTTTTGTTTGACGGGAAGATATTACCAAAAAATATGAGCCCTGAGAGGGAAGGAATTTTGGGATTTATGTCGAAGTAAAAAAATAGTAATAAGGGGTGATTTTAGGTGTTACATATGATCGAGATGGTCGGGGTTTCCAAAGTATACCCGGGCGGTAGTGTCGCCCTTCAGGATATAAGCGTCAAAATCGAAAAGGGCGAGTTCGTTTTTCTGGTAGGCCCTACCGGTGCCGGCAAGTCCACGTTCATTAAACTCCTATTTCGCGAAGAGCTGCCCACCCGGGGGCAGATTTTCTTCAACGGTAAGAACATAACCCGCTTGAGGCCCAACGAGGTGCCGTATCTAAGGAGAAGGCTTGGGGTCGTATTTCAGGACTTCAGGCTGCTGCCTCAAAAGACCGTCTACGAAAATGTCGCCTTTGCTATGGAAGTGGTTGAAGCATCGCCAAGAGAGATAAAAAAGAGAGTGCCCAAGGTGCTTGAAATGGTGGGCCTCTCCCACAAATTAAACGCCAGGCCGCACGAACTGTCGGGGGGAGAACAGCAGAGGGTAGCCCTCGCCAGAGCCCTGGTCAACAATCCGGATGTAATCATAGCCGATGAACCCACCGGCAACCTGGACCCGGATACTTCCTGGGAAATAATGAAATTGCTTAACGAAATAAACAAAAAGGGCACTACCTTGATTGTCGCCACCCATGCCAAAGAAGTGGTAGACGTGATGAGAAAAAGGGTTTTGCAGTTGGAAAACGGCCGTCTCGTCAGGGATGAAGAAAGAGGGGTTTATAGCTGTGAAATTTAGGACTATCCGCTACTTTTTCAGGGAAGCTTTCGTCAACCTGTTGCGAAACGGCTGGATGAGCCTAGCCTCTGTAGGAGCCGTGGCGTCGGCGCTGATAATATTCGGCTCCTTTTTGATGATTTCCATCAATTTCGACCATATAGCAAAAGACGTTGAATCCCAGGTGGAGATCACCGCTTACCTAAATGACTCCGTAAACCAGCTGCAGATCAACCAAATCGAATATCGGATAAAGAGTATTCCCGGAGTGAAAGAAGTTACATTTATTTCGAAGGAACAGGCTCTCGAGGAGTTTAAAAAACAGGTGGGGGAGGAGTTACTGGAGGGTATAGAAAATCCGTTGCCTCACTCCTTCCGCATAAGGGTGGAAAATCCCCAGGAGGTGGTTGATATCGCTTCCCGCACCCAGGAGATTGCCGGGGTGGAGGAAGTGAAGTACGGCAAGGGTGTTGTTGAAAAGCTGTTCAACATCACCTACTGGATGAGATTGCTGGGCCTTGCCATTATGGCGATATTCGCCGTAATTTCGGTATTTATTATATCGAATACAATAAGGATCACTGTTTTCGCCCGGAGAAGGGAAATAAATATCATGAAGTACATCGGCGCCACCGACTGGTTCGTGCGATGGCCCTTCCTCATAGAAGGTATGCTCCTTGGCTTTGCCGGTTCGATGATCGCGATGATTTTCCTTATTAGTGGCTACAATTATTTATATGATACGGTGATGTTGAATATTCCGATGATTTCCCTGCTGCCGATAGAGGAATTTAGCGATTACACTCTAGGATTACTGGCTGTGGGGACCCTGCTGGGAGCCTTTGGTAGCGGATTTTCGATTAAGCGTTTTCTGAGGGTTTAGCCATCGAAGGGAGGTATAGGCTTGGGAGAAATCAAAAACAAAGCTAGGCGCCTTTTTGCGTTGATCTTGGCCGTAATTTTTATACTAGCGGCAGTACCGGCCCTGGCCAAGGACCTGCAGGACCTGAAAAATCAATACAACAATTTGTCGCGTAAGTTACAAGAGGTAAACTATAATTTAAAGAGAGTGGATTCTCAAAGGAAAGATGTAATAAACGAACTCGCCGAAATAGAGAAGGACCTGGAGGCGACGCAGCAAAAACTGGCTGCGGCCGAAGCAAACTTGCAGCTGATTCAGCAAAAGCTCGCTGCTACCCAGCAGGAGCTCAACAGGGCTGAACAGGAGGTTGAGGACCAGAAGGAGAACCTGAAGGCTCGCCTGAAAGCGATGTACATAGCTGGTCCCGTAGATTACCTGGAGGTATTGCTGGCTTCCACCAGTTTCTCCGATTTTTTGACAAGGATTGACGCAGTAAAAAGGATTGTGGACTACGACAAGAGCCTACTGGCGGAATTCAAGGCAAAAAAGGACCTGATAGCGAAGAAGAAGGCGGAGCTTGAGGAACAAAAGCAGGAGATCGCCCGGCAGCACCAGATCATTAACAGACATAGGATGACGATAGCTTCCCGCCAGCAGGACCGCAAGAGATTGTTGGCCAAGCTGGAAGCCGAGAAGAGGGAGTACGAGCGCCAGCAGGATCAGCTGGAGGCGGAATCCCAGAAAATAGCTGAAATGATAAGGCAAATTCAGGCCAGAAACAACAAGGGGTATATGGGAACCGGTGAGTTCCTCTGGCCCTGCCCCAGTTCAACGAGGATTACTTCCGAATACGGCTGGCGCACCCACCCGATATTCAAGACCAGGCGGTTCCACACGGGAGTCGACATCGGCGCTTCCATGGGTGCCAACGTTGTGGCGGCCGATGATGGCGTAGTGATATATGCCGGGTATTACGGCGGTTACGGCAATACCGTTATTGTCGACCACGGCGGCGGCATATCCACCCTGTATGCTCACCTTTCAAAAATACTAGTAAGCGATGGGGAAAAGGTTAAGCGCGGAGACAGGGTGGGTCTAGTGGGCAGCACTGGGTACTCCACGGGGCCGCACCTCCACTTTGAAGTGCGTAAGAACGGTCAGCATGTTAACCCCTGGAATTGGTTAAAATAAGTGATATAAAAGAAAGAAGTTTAATAAATTATAGATAAATGGAAAACAAGATTAAGGTGGGTTAAATATATGCTGACCGATAACAGAAAAAAATTTATCAGTGCGCTTATATCGGCGATTATATCATGCCTGTTGTTTATTGTTGGGTTCTATTTAGGGGCTACTCATGACGTTAAGCCCCTTTCTGCTTTAAAGGAAAAGCAGCCGAAGGAGGTTATTTCCCGGGAAAACATCGAATTTCAGGAGCTCAAACCGGCTATCGATGTGATGAACTACATTCGGGAGAGATACATAAAGGAAGTTCCGGTAGACGTGCTGGTGCAGGGAGCCATCAAAGGTATGGTTCAGGCTCTGGGAGACCCGTATTCCGTGTTCATGGATGCCGATGAATTCCAGGATTTCATGATTTCCGTAAACGGTAGCTTTGAGGGAGTAGGGCTTTCGCTCGACATAGATGAAAAAACCGGCTCAATAATAGTGATAGCGCCGATTGAAGGCACCCCTGCGCATAAAGCCGGAATTCGCCCCCGGGACAGGATAGTAAAGGTGGATGACGTGGAACTCAAGGGAAAGACTCTGGACGAGGCCGTAAAGCTCCTTCGCGGCAGGAAGGGCACCAAGGTTACGGTTTACATAGAGCGACCGGGAGTAAAGAATTTATTGAAATACGAACTCGTAAGGGATGATATAAAGCTGAAGACGGTTAAACGGGATGTGTTGGGAGATGGCATCGGATACGTAAAGATTACATCCTTTGATACTTACACGCCCGAAGAATTCAATGATGCCTTGGTTTACTTACAACAGAAGGGCGTAAAAGCTCTGGTTCTGGACCTTCGGAATAACCCCGGCGGTTCCCTCAGTGCGGCGGCAGAAGTAGCCGACGCATTAATGGGGAAAGGGCTGGTGGTCTTCACCGAAGACAGATACGGTCACCGGTTGGAAGAATATTACTCCGATACGGCTAGCCTTAATATACCGTTGGCGGTACTTATAAACGAGAACAGCGCCAGTGCGGCGGAAATTGTGGCAGGAGCCCTTCAGGACACGGGCAGGGGCGTACTGGTGGGCAAAAAGACCTTCGGGAAAGGTACCGTCCAGGAACTGACACCGCTGAACAACGGTTCCGGACTGAAATTAACTATAGCTAAATATTTTTTACCCAGCGGAAGGAGCATCGACGGAAAAGGAGTTGAACCCAACGTCGAGGTGGCGCAGGGCAAAACGGATAATCCATTCGATTTGCCGCCGGAGAAGGACGAACAGCTGAAAAAAGCCATTGACATATTAAAAACATCCGTCAGAGCGGCTAATTGAGGAGAATAGCTATGTTTCCATTATTCCGCATTCTTGTTTTTATCCTGAAAGGACTGCCCCTTGCGGTGACCAATCCATTTTTCTGGACGGTGCTTCTCATTATATGGCTACAATACAGGAAGTCTGCCGACCTGGAAGAGAGGATGTTCGGAGTCGTAAAAGTAAGCCCGGGGAAAAAAGTGCTTTACGCCGTCTTTTTCGGAATACTGGGAGGTATCGTCGGCAGCTTTGTTATAGTCTTTTTGGGTATCAGCATAACGGAGGCCGGTTTGATTTACGTCTGGCCTCTGGCGATTATTCTCATGCTGATACACCCGCATCTGATGTGTTTTTCTTACGCAGGGGGTATAGTTTCTCTATTTTCTTTACTGTTCGGCTATCCCAGGATAGACGTCGCCGGACTTATGGCACTGGTAGGAGTGCTCCACATGGTGGAAAGCCTCCTCATTTACACAGCGGGCCATCTAAATTCGGCCCCCGTCTTCATACAGGATAAGAAGTACGGCATAGTGGGGGGATTTTCCCTCCAGGAATTCTGGCCGGTTCCGATAATGATGCTGGCGGTTATGCTGGGGCAGGTACCCACACAGGATATAATCAACATGCCCGCCTGGTGGCCGATAATTAAACCTCCTGCCGAAATTCTCGGAAGAAAGGATCTTGTCTATCTCATGATGCCGGTGGTAGCTGCCTTAGGATACGGCGACATAGCTCTTACCAGGCCTCCCAGGGCCAGGAGCAGGGCGTCGGCGTTGAACCTTTTGATTTTCAGCGTGGTTCTTCTGCTTCTAGCAATTATGGCTTCCAGGATCCACGCTTTCAAGTATATAGCTGCCCTGTTCGCACCCATAGCCCATGAAGCATTAATAATTATGGGGCGGAAGAACGAGAGGGAAAGACCGCCGCTGTTTACTCCTCCCACAAGAGGAGTCAGGGTCCTGGATGTATTGAAGGATTCTCCGGCGGAAAAAATGGGAATAGAACCCGGAGATATAATCCTTTCAATAAACGGACGGCAGGTTGAGGATTCGGAAGATATAAGACTGATAAAAACAATGATGCCCACCTATATCTGGCTTGATGTGCTCAAAACCGACGGCAGCTTTAAAACCATGGAGATGAATACATATCTCGACGGAGTAAGCATCCTAGGGGTCCTACTCGTTCCTAAAAGCCAGGATGTGCCTTTTGTAGTGATGGAAGAAAAGGGTCTTTTAGAGGGGTTGAAGAGATTTTTTAGGAAAAGGAATGGATAAGGGAATAAAGCTGTAGGAGGGATTTGCCTGCAGCTTTTTTTTTTACCATTTTTCCAGCAATTATGTATAAACTGTGGTAAAATGAGCAAAAATATTAATGAAAGAGGGGAGGTAGATTGGAGGTCGTAGAGAATTAACAATAAAAATTAAGAAAATTATAAGATATTTATAACTTACATACTTGATTAATTTTTTAACGTCTGATATAATATTTGTGAAAGATATAACAGTCTCAACATCACGAAGGAGGGAAAAAATGACGCGGCAGCAGTACTTAGAGAGGGAAAGAGACATGCTCCTCAGGGCTTACCTTACCGCTTCTGAAGAAGAAAAGCGTGAAATTATGTTGAAAATAATGAACATAGACACCATACATGATGACAAGGATACTTATGGGCAAAGGTCCAACGGATTTTTTACCCGCCGCCGGAACAAGATAATTTACGTCAACTGACATATCGAAAACGGAGAGGAATGTTAAATCCTCCTTTTTTTTTATGTCCTGGAAATACTAAAATTTAAGGAGTATAAAATCTGAACCGCAGGGCTTATTTTTAATGGTAAAAAATATTCATTTATTGAAGTTTTTCGTTGCATTATAATTATTAAAGCGAGATATCGACATATTACGGCAAAATTAGACGCAGAATGGTACGAAAATTGCACCATATATTGATGCAAAAGTTTTTTCGGAGGTTATCTTAGATATGATAGAGGCTAACGCCAGAAGTGCCTACGCAACCTTTGACATACCGCTTGAGAGCATCCTGGAGAATATAAACGAGGGTATCTGTGTAATTGACCGCTCGAGGCGCGTTATATACTGGAACAGACAGGCCGAAAAGCTCTACGGCATAAAAAAAGACCAGATTCTGGGCAGGGATATAGTGCAATTTTTCCCCAACGCCCTGGCGCTCGAGGTGCTGAAAACGGGAAAACCCATAGAATATGTTGAACACAGGCCTAGAGAAGGCAACGTGGTCGTCATCAGCTCAATACCCATAAAAAAAGACGGTGAACTTCTGGGCGTGGTATCCATAGACCAGGATATAACCGAGATAAGAAAGCTCAGCTACGAGTTGCAAAAGGCAAGAAATAGGATCCAGTATCTGGAATACGTCGAAGAAGAGATCAAGAAACTGCATCGGGATTTCAATTTTGAAAACATCGTTTATAAGAGCAAGACCATGTACGATCTGATTCTGCTCGCAATGAAGGTGGCCGAAAGCGACGCTTCGGTACTGATTCAAGGCGAAAGCGGTACCGGCAAGGACCTGTTTGCCCGCGCCATACACCAGGGCAGCCAGAGAAAAGATAAGCCTTTTGTAGTAGTGGACTGCAGTTCTATACCGGAAAGCCTGCTGGAAAGCGAGCTTTTCGGTTATGAGCCTGGGGCTTTCACCGGCGCCCAGAAAAAGGGTAAACCGGGGAAATTTGAGCTAGCTGAAGGCGGAACTGTCTTCCTTGACGAGATAGGTGAAATGCCTTTGGAAATGCAGTCAAAGTTGCTTCGGGTGCTGGAGAATCGAGAATTTTACCGGGTCGGAGGTGTAAAACCGGTAAAGGTAAATATAAGGATTATCTCGGCTACGAACAGGGATCTCGCGGAAATGGTAAAACAGGGGAAATTCAGGGAGGACCTCTTTTACAGGCTGGATGTAGTCTCGCTGAAAATACCACCGTTAAGGGAGCGCCCGGAGGATATACCGGTACTGATAGATTATTATTTGAAAAAATATTCGGTGGAAAATAAAAAAGTCATCGACAGGATAGAACCCGCCGCCGTGGAGATGTTGCTCAATTATCCCTGGCCCGGCAATGTCAGGGAATTAAAAAATGTGGTCGAAAGGCTGGTAATACTGGCTGAAGACGGATCGATCCTGGCGGAACACCTACCTCAGTCTATAAAGAAATATTTTGAAAATACCACCAGAATTACTGATAAAGACCGATTCATGAAATTGGAGCAGGTAGTGGCCGAGGCAGAGAAGAAGGCTATCACCCACGCCTTGAAGATGACGGGGAATAATAAGGCCAAGGCCGCTGAAATGCTGGGCATTCCACGCAGCACCCTTTATTACAAAATTAAAACATTAAAAATAGAATGTCCAACCGATTGACATGCGTCAGCAGGTTGGACATTTTTCGTGATAGTAATCACAAATGTTTGAAATTGATTGCGGTAGATTTTTATCAAAAGGTGTCGGTACATTGTACATACTATATTTCATCTCCTAAGCATAATAGGCTTGTTAATTGTCGATATTAACTAATGAAAGCCGCTCAGAAAAGCTTTTGTCTAATTTTAGCGAGTATTGGCACGAAAATTGCAATAACATTGTTACCACATTCACAAAGGAGGTGATTGCGCGTGGAGTATAAATTGAAAATACCGTTGCAACAGCATATAGGAGCGCCCTGCAAACCCGTCGTCAGTGCGGGTGAAAGGGTAAAAAAAGGCCAGTTAATAGCCGCTCCGGAGAAATTGGGGGCCAACATACACGCCAGCCTCAGCGGCGTGGTGACGGCAGTAACCGGCGAGTATATAGAAATAGAGCCCGATAAAGAGCAACCCGAGGATTACGTGCCTATCAAGGAAACCTCCAGCATGCTTGAGGCGATCAAAGAGGCGGGTATAGTTGGTATGGGCGGAGCCGGGTTCCCCACTCATGTAAAGATGGATGTCGATTTACAGGGTGGCACTGTTATTGCCAACGGCGTGGAATGCGAGCCGCTGCTTTCTCACAATGTACGGCAGATGGAGCAGAACCCGGAAATCGTCTACCGTGGGCTGAAATACGCCATGCAAATAACCAATGCTTCCCGCGGCTATATAGCCATTAAGGCTAAAAACAAGAAAGCCGTAGAAGCCATGAAATCGGTGATCGACGATCCCAGGATAGAAGTGAGGGAAATGCCCGACATTTACCCGATGGGGGAAGAAAGGGCGCTGGTCCGGGAAATTCTGGGACAGCTTTTGAGGCCCGATCAGCTGCCATCGGCGGCTCGAGCCGTTATTTCAAACGTGGAGACCCTTTCCCGTATCTGCGAGGCGGTAGAAAAGAGGAAACCGGTCATATCGAAAAACGTCACAGTGATCGGCCGGCTGAAGAGCGGCCGCCAAGCCCGCGTATTTTTCGATGTACCCATCGGAACACCAATTGCTGAGCTGATTGAGAAGGCCGGGGGTTTTGAGGGGGACTTCGGGGAAATAATAATGGGAGGCCCCTTCACGGGCAAAGCCGTAGATCTGGACTGTGTTGTCACCAAGACAACGGGAGGTATAATAGTCACTGATCCACTGCCCCGGGAGAAGAGAAAAGCCGGGCTCCTCGTCTGCGGCTGCGGTGCCAATGAGGCAAGGCTTCGGGAAGTAGCCGAAAAGATGGGGGCCTGCGTTGCCGGAGTTGAGCGCTGTAAGCAGGTAGTTGACGTCAAGGGAGGAATTAAATGCGAGAATCCCGGAAACTGCCCGGGACAGGCTGAAAAGATCCTGAAGCTAAAGAAAATGGGAGCAGACGTACTCATAGTAGGGACATGCAGTGACTGTACCAACACCGTAATGGGTGTTGCACCGAAACTTAAATTGCCCGTTTACCATCATACCGATCACGTGCTCCGCACGGTGGGTCATCCGCTGGTGCGCAGGCTTAAAAAATAAGAAAAGGAGGTAGAGATTTATGTCCATCACTCCGGAAACCGCCAATCAGCATAAAAATGACCCGGCAGTCGTTTGCTGTCTTACCCACGAAGGAACGATCATCAGCCCGGCAGACCTGGAGGATCCAGCCATATTCCCTGACCTGGAGGACTCGGGCTTGCTCACCATACCTGAAAACGTTCTTACCATCGGCCAAGTTCTTGGAAAAAAATTGATAAAAACCATCGACGCCCTGACGCCTATTACCCCCGACATGATCGAGGGTGGTCTGGATCAAGGGGAAAAGCCTGAGGTAGTAGAGGAAGCTGAGATGGTGCAATCCGGAGCCGCCCAGACCGTAACGGGTGCCGGCAATGTGATAAGGATCCACATTGAAGAGGGTAAGGGAATTAACCTGGAGATTCCCGCCATCGTAACTGCAGCAGGGACCGCCGAACCTGCCGCAAAACCGGTGGAGGGAGCCCAAGAGGCTGTAAAACCCAGAGTGGAAGACAGGGTAAGGAGAACCCTTCTGATGCGGGAATTTGAGGTTAAAGAGGTAAGACTCGGAGACGAGACTTCCTTTGAAAACGGAGTCCTTACGATCAGGAAGGGCCTCGTTGAAGATGCGCTGAAAGCCGATCCTATCGCCAAGAAGATGGAGATAGATATAATAACGCCCGATAATAAAAATGTATTTACAAACACCATTATGGACGTTATACCGATTGCCACAAAAGTTGAGGGTTCCCTTGGCGAAGGTGTCACCCACGTTATGTCCGGTGCCGTCGTAATCCTCACCGGCGTGGATGAGAGCGGCATCCAGGTGCACGAATTCGGATCCTGCGAGGGAATTATCGGCGAAAAAGTGAGGTTCGGCAGGCCCGGATGTCCCGATGAAAACGATATAATGATCCGTATCCATGTGACGATACAGGCTGGAACGGGTATGGAGAGGAAAGGGCCTTATGCTGCTCACAAGGCCTGCGATGCTGTAATTCAGGAAATCCGTGAAGTGCTGAAAAAGAAACCTGCTTCCGAAGCCGCCAGGGAAATCGAATACAAAGACGTGGAAAGGATCGGCAGGCCCAGAGTAGTCATTGTGAAGGAGATCATGGGCCAGGGCGCAATGCACGACAACGTCATCCTGCCGAAGGAACCGGCCGGAGTGCTGGGTGGAAGGCCCAACGTAGACCTCGGCAACATCCCGGTGGTGCTTTCCGCCAACGAGGTAAGGGACGGCGGAATCCACGCCCTCACCTGCATAGGCCCCGCCTCCAAGGAGAATACGCGTCACTATTTCAGGGAACCGCTGGTAAACCTGGTAGCTGACGACGAGGAAGTAAACCTGGTAGGCGTGGTATTCGTGGGTAGCCCGCAGGTAAATGAAGAAAAGTTCTACGTATCGGAGCGCCTTGGAGCCCTCGTGGAAGCGCTGGGCGTTGACGGCGCCATCGTAACTACCGAAGGTTTCGGAAACAATCACATAGACTTCGCTTCCCACATCGAGCAGATAGGCAAGAGGGGCATTCCCGTTGTAGGCGTGACTTATGCCGCTTACCAGGGTCAGCTCATCGTGGGCAACAAGTATATGGACGCCATGGTTGAACTGAATAAAGACCCCAACGGTATGGAGTCCGAGATACTGGGCGACAATACCCTGACGAAGGAAGACGCCGTAAGGGCTCTGGCCATGCTCAAGGCTAAAATGGCTGGTGCAGAAATTAAACCCGCGCCGAAAAAGTGGGATCAGTCGGTAATCGAGAACAACCAGAAACTCGTCGAGAAAGCTTAAGGGAGAAAGAGAATGGAAATATACCCCGAAGCCCGGCCCGTAAAGGGAAGGATTATAGAGGTTACCGAACGCGATGTTAAGATTGAATTTTACGGCCGCATGGGGATGCTGAGAATCCCGCTCCGGATGCTTATCTGCGATAAGCGTCCGGAGGTCGGCGATGAAGTCGAACTCATGATGAGCTACGTCAAACTAAAAAATGATGGGAGGTAGAATAAATGAAACTAACGGTTGTGCAAGGGCTGCAATCGGAAATTTACGTTCCGATAACCCCGCCCCCTGTTTATACGCCGTTTACAAAACAGCTCAGGGACTGCACCGTGGCTCTGGTGTCCGCTGCAGGAATTCACATGAAATCCCAAAAGCCGTTTAACCTGGCAGGGGACTTCACCTTCAGGGAAATACCCGGAGACACGCCGTCCTCCGAGCTGATGGTAACGCACGGCGGATACGACAACACCGACGTAAACAAAGACATCAACTGCATGTTCCCCATCGACCGCCTGAGGGAACTGGCAAAGGAAGGCTTTATAAAGGCGGTTGCTCCCGTCCATGTTGGATTTATGGGCGGTGGCGGAAATGTTAAGAAATTCCAGGAAGAAACCGGTCCCCAGATCGCCGAAGTACTGAAAAGGGAAGGAGTTGATGCGGTCGTTCTGACCGCCGGGTGAGGGACCTGTCACCGCTCTGCCGTGATTGTGCAGAGAGCAATCGAAAGCGTAGGGATTCCCACGGTACTGATTGCCGCGCTGCCGCCGGTGGCGAAGCAGCAGGGGTCCCCGAGAATAGTCGCTCCGATGGTGCCCATGGGTGCCAACGTGGGTGAACCCAACAACAAGGTGATGCAGACCGCGATATTGAAGGATGCCCTTAACGCTCTGGTCACAATAGACTCTTACGGAAAAGTGGTAAACCTGCCTTACGAGTACAAGGCAAAGATATAAAACCTTTCCGCCGGTGGGCCAAAAAAACTGCCTGCCGGCGGAGGATAAATTCCTCAACCGATAAAAAGGGGGTGAGAAAAGGAATGTTCAAAATATCGGTCAAACAGGCCAAAAGCATAACGATGGAAATGCCGGAAAAATTAGCACAGATGGCACTGAGAGAAAAGCCACAGCAGAGTAAATCGAAAGCAGTAACCCCACTGCCTAAAGAAAATGTTTTACGTACCCTAATTTGGCGCGAATTTTCAGTAAACAATGTACAAATTTCTAATAATACCAAAATTGTCGACAACACCCTTTATCTGGATGGGGCTTTAGCCCAGCAAGCGCTTAGTATTAACCCACTTGTGAAAAAAGTAACTATAGATGTGATAAAACCCGGTCAGCACGATGTTTTCACGAATACCATAATGGATATTATGCCCATAGCTACCAAGGTTGAGGGTAAAATGGGCGAGGGGATAACTCATTGCCTGCGGGGTGTGGTAGTCTTTCTGACAGGAATCGACGAGGCCGGCAGGCAGATAGCCGAATTCGGCTCATCCCACGGTATTTTAAAGGACAAGGTTGCCTTTGGCATGCCGGGGACGCCCAAAATCGATGAGATTGTGCTGAGGATCGATGTAGTTATAGAAAAGGGAGCGGGAATGGAAAGGCGGGGTCCCCTGGCGGCGCATCAGGTCTGCGACTGGATTTTAGACCATATAAGGCGGGAACTGAAAAAAATGCCCCCCCAGGAGGCCGTCTTTACGCAGGAATTCAAGGATATAAGGCGTGAAGGCAGACCGAAAGTGCTGATCGTTAAGGAACTGGGCGGCCAGGGTGCCATGCATGAAAAAATCATCATGCCGTCGGAACCCGGAGGAGTAAGGGGTGGAAAATCGATCATCGATCTCGGGAACGTTCCGGTTATACTTACTCCCAATGAGGTAAAGGATGGCGGCATACATTCTATGACTTAGGGGGTGACAAAAATGGGAGTAGGCCCTTCGACTAAAGAAACTACGTTGCATCATATGAGAGATCCGTTGGTAGAAATTGTGCAGAACGACAAGGATGTGGATCTGGTAGGAATAGCCGTTGTAGGAAGCCCCCAGGATAACCTGGAGAAGTTCTACGTAGCGAAAAGGCTGGGTATGCTGGCCGAAGCCCTAGGAGTCGACGGAGTGCTGATTTATGCGGAGGGATTTGGAAACCAGCACGTGGATTTCGCTGCCCATATCGAGGAGCTGGGTAAAAGGGGAATTCCCGTCGTAGGTCTCACCTTTGCGGGCAACGGTCTTGTGGTGGAAAACGAGTATATGGAGGATATAATCGACCTGGACAAAGCCGGCCAGGGCATGGAGACAGAAGTTGTCGGGCAAAATTGTGTTGTCAAAGCGGATGCGGTAAAATCGCTAAAGATTTTAAAGCAAAAAATGAAAAAGAAAAGGGGATGATATAAAATGAGATTCAGCAGGTATATAATCGCAGTGGACTCCCACACCATGGGAGAGCCGACAAGGGTAGTAGTCGGGGGTATTCCTCACATTCCGGGAAGGACTATGGCCGAGAAAAAAGCATATCTGGAGCAGAACATGGATCATATCAGGACCGCGCTCATGCATGAGCCCCGGGGACACAGGGATATGTTCGGTTCAATAATTACTGCCCCGGTGAACCAGGAGGCGGATTTCGGAATAATATTCATGGACGGCGGCGGTTATCTCAACATGTGCGGCCATGGGTCGATCGGTGCGGTCACCGTTGCAATAGAAACTGGGATGGTAAAGCCCTTATCGCCTGTGACCCACGTAAAGCTGGATACTCCTGCGGGGCTGATCGAAGCGCGGGCTGAGTTATCGGATAACATCGTAAAATCCGTTACTATAAAGAATGTTCCGGCATTCCTATACGAACCCGACGTTAAAATCGATGTGCCGGGAATAGGTGAAATTACCGCCGACATTTCCTTCGGAGGCAGCTTCTTCGCAATAGTCGACGCCAAACAGCTTGGAATAAAAGTGGACCCCTCCAATATCGACGATTTAATCAAGGCCGGAATGGCGATAAAGAGAGCCGCGAACGAACAGATTAAGGTTCAGCACCCGGAAAAGGAGCATATAAAGACCATTGACCTCGTGGAGATTTACGATGAAACGGAAAATCCGAACGCTCATTTAAAAAATGTCGTCATTTTTGGAGATGGACAGGCCGACCGCTCTCCCTGCGGTACCGGTACCAGTGCCAAAATGGCAACCCTTTACGCTAAAGGTAAGCTATCTTTGAACCAGGAATTCTTTTATGAGAGCATCATAGGCACAGTATTTAAAGGCAAGCTGGTTGCCGAAACCCAGGTGGGACCTTACAAAGCCGTTATACCCGAAATAACCGGAAGCGCTTATATCACAGGATTTAACCAGTTCGTCATCGACCCCGAAGACCCCGTAAAATACGGTTTTCTTTTAGGAAAGCCCGGATCGGGCGAATGCTGCAAAATGAATTAATTTAAGACGTGCTATGAAAAGTCAATAGGCTAGAGCAAAAATTTCTTGACAATCACATAGAAATTCTGTTCACGCATTTTTGCCGGGAGGAGACCATTGATAATCCGGGTCATACGGCCGGTTATCCTTCCAGAGAGAGTAGATCAGGTGAACAAGTTTTCTTGCAACGGCTCCTGTAGCAACATTCGAGTGCTTTCCCTGGCTGCGTTTTTGCTCATAATAAGCCCTCAACTCCGGGTTAAAACGGCGGGCTGAAACAGCGGCTAACCACAAGCTGTTTCTTAAAACAGGGGAACCGCGTTTAGACATACGGTTACGAGTACCCTCAAACAATCCTGAAGCCCTGACTGTAGCATCTAAACCGGCATAAGCTACGAGAGCCCGGGGGTTAGGGAAACGAGAAATATCACCTATCTCACCGATAATTGCGGCAGCCAGGACAGGGCCAATACCTGGAATAGTTTCAATTACGTGGCGATAAGGGGTATCCTTACTAGGACGAAGCTCCTCCATAACCTCGTTAATTGCATCTTCAATAACCTTTATCTGTTCTTCAATAAATTCAATTTGCTCAACCAACAAACGAAGCTGTAATGTGAAAGCGTCTAAAGCCATGGTGATACCGAAGGTCCCCTTAGCCAGAGATTGAATCTTTTTAGCTCTTTCTTCACCGAACCGACCGCGGGAATGTTCTTTCAGGAAAGCAGATAACTCTGAAAGGTCCACTTCGGCTAATTCTTCCGGCTCCGGGTAAGATTTAAGCAGCTCCCTTGAAGTCCGGATAAACACATCGGAGAAGCAGTCTGGGTATTCAGGGAAAATCCTATCCAAAATACCAAGCACCCTGTTCTTAAGGCCACCGACCTGGCGTACGAACTCAAAGCGGAGTCGGGAGAGCGACTGCAATTTGAGGGTTGTTTCGGAAGGGAGTCTGGTCTCGGGGGCTCTTCCCAATCGCAGCAAGTCAGCAAGGAGCAGAGCATCTTTTTGGTCGGTTTTAGTTTTACGCACATAGAGATTCCGCAAAGCATCCGACTGAATGGGATTGATGACATGAAGTTCAAATCCCTGGTTAGTGAGGTAGCAGTAGATAGGGAGCCAGTAATGGCCGGTAGCCTCTAAGCAGAACTTTACGTCATCAGGCTTTAAACCGAGTCTTTCCAATGCCTGCAAAAGCTTATTCATTCCTTTATGGTTATTGTCTAGATGCATTTTTAAGACTATATCACCGGAGTCGTTTACGAGGCATACTTCGTGACTGTGTTTAGCCACATCAATACCGCCATAGAACATGATTTACATCCTTGCTTTCACTGAATTAGGCAGGGTTCCCGCAATCCTCTATAAGTCTCAACCTTGCGCGTAACTCGAGGCATGCAGCAAGCTACATCCGCAACGTGCTCATTCGAGACATCTCATAGAGGAGGGGCTTCACTCTTAATTTCGGGACAGCGAAAGAGCTTCCCAAGGAGGAAGATCGAAGTCCCCTGCCGCTACGAGAAATATTAGCTAAGTTTTATCAGAATTCCTGTGTGGTTGTCAAAAAACTTTGAATGACCCTTAATTACATTATTAAAGCTAACTATATTGTACAAGGAGGGGAAATATGACTCAGGCAGTACTTTCGGTTCTCGGACTGCTCACCCTCGGATTCTCTTATGTATTTTTCAAAGATACGGTGAAAAACAAGCATACGTTTTCCGACGCCAGTTGGGCAAAACTTTCTCTGGTGGGATTTATCGTGAACTTCTTCGATACCCTGGGCATAGGCAGTTTCGCTCCCACCACCGCATTTTTTAAACTGATGAAGCTCGTCCCCGATAAATTGATACCCGGCACGCTGAACGTAAGCATGACAATACCCGTTGTTCTTGAAGCACTGATCTTTATAACAGTAATTCAAGTAGAACCTATCACCCTCATATCAATGCTCGCTTCGGCGACCCTCGGCGCCGTTGTCGGTGCCGGTATAGTTTCCAAACTGCCCGAGAAAAAAATCCAGATCGGTATGGGTATTGCCCTGCTGGTGGTGGCAATGATTTTCCTGGCAGGCATGTTCAACCTCATGCCCGTCGGCGGTGAAGCCATAGGTCTTACCGGAACCAAACTTATAATCGGTGTCGTGGGCAACTTCATCCTCGGCGCCCTGATGACAATAGGCATCGGTCTCTACGCACCGTGCATGGCTTTGGTTTACGCCCTGGGTATGAGCCCGAGGGTAGCTTTCCCGATAATGATGGGTTCCTGTGCTTTCCTCATGCCAGCTGCTTCGATCAAATTCGTACAGGAAGGCGCATACGACAGGAAGGCCTCCGTTGCGATAACAATCGCCGGGACCATCGGCGTTCTAATAGCGGCATACATCGTAAAAACCTTGCCCCTTAACCTGCTGAAGTGGCTCGTGGTTTTCGTAATAATTTACACCGCCATCACAATGCTGAGATCGGCCTTTAATAATCAGGTGGCTAACGAATAAAACTTTATTTTCAGGACCCTGGGAGAGATTCAGGGTCCTGAAAAATTTTTATGGAGGGAAGATGAGTAGAAAAAGGTTGCTTGCTACACGTTTTTGGATTTATATCTGCTGATATGGGTTAGGCTATCGGTACCGTAACGTGTGTCGCTTTTATAAAACCCGATTTCGGCAAATTGGTCAGCGGTAAGGTATTGATGCTGGGGAAAGTCTGGTGAGAATTCGCATACTTTTTGAAATTTAGTTTTACGGGCCTAGCAGAAATAAAAACTGCGCCGTTACAGGGGGCAGTTTTTTCTTTATAAGTAAAGCGGCTTTATCTGACGTGCCTGCTTCTAATGAAATTTTACAGAGAGATTTACTCTTTTTGATTTTGATATTATAATTATATAATATTAGACGTCTAAATAATATTCTTGGAGGAGAATGTATGGAGGTTATCGATCCTAACTCACTCTACAGCCTTTTTTTGAAGGTAAGCCGGCTCCATTATTTAATGACCCGTGAACTTTTAGAAAAAATCAATATTTATCCCGGCCAACCTCCGCTGCTTCTAATTCTTTATAAACATGGCGGGCAAAGTCAAAGGGAACTCGCAGAAAGGTTGAAGGTTAAACCGGCGACCATTACGGTAATGCTAAACAGAATTGAAAAAGCCGGTTTGATTGTGCGAAAACAGGATGATAACGATCAGCGGATCTCAAGGGTGTATATTACCGAAAAAGGAAGAGAGATATGCAGTAAGCTCCGCGAAATAATTTTAACCATTGATAGAGAATGTTTTAAAGATTTTAACGAACAGGAAAAAGAAACTCTTGCAATGCTATTTCAGAAAATGACTATTAACTTAGAAAAAGCCTTAAATAACCAGAGGGTGAAATAATGATAAAACTGCTGAAATTTTTAAAACCCTATAGAAATTATGTTATAGTTTCTTTAATTTTAATCTTTTTTCAATCTATTTCAGAACTATACCTGCCCAATTTGATGTCAGATATAGTAGATATAGGAATTGTAAAGGGTGATATAAGATACATTTTGCAAAAAGGAGAAATAATGCTGCTTGTAGCAGCGGGAGGGACTGTATCTGCTATTGTTGCCAGTTATTTATCCTCTCAAGCTGCAATGGGATTTGGGAAAATATTAAGAAATAAAATTTTCTCCCAAGTAGAAAATTTTTCATTACAAGAATTCGATAAATTTGGTACCGCATCGTTGATTACCCGCACGACAAATGACGTTAACCAGATTCAGATGGTGATCATGATAACTCTGCGCATGGTGGCAAGGGCACCTTTAATATGTATAGGCGGTATAATATTGGCGGTATCAAAGGATGCGAGACTTTCGTTGATTTTGTTAATCACTGTCCCTATACTTGCCTTCTTGGTTTTTGTTCTATATAAAAAGGCAATGCCGCTTTTTGATGCCATCCAAAAGAAAATCGATAGGGTGAACCTTATACTGCGTGAAAATCTTACAGGAATAAGGGTTATCCGGGCATTTAACAAAATTGAATATGAAAAGAAAAGGTTTAACGAGGCCAATATAGATTTGACTAATATGTCAATTAAGGTAAATAGAATAATGGCTTGGCTTATGCCTGCAATGATGCTGCTGTTGAATTTTACTATAATAGCGGTTATCTGGTTTGGAGGAATTAGGATAGATAAAGGAACGATGCAGGTAGGCGATTTGATGGCTTTTATTCAGTATATAATTCAGATCATGTTTTCACTTATAATGGTTTCAGTGGTTTTCGTTATGCTTCCTCGCGCTTCGGCTTCTGCTTTGAGGATAAATGAAGTGCTGGAAATCGTGCCTAAAATAAAGGAGCCCGAGAAACCAGAAGAAATAAAAAATATCAGAGGTGTAATTGAATTCAAAGATGTTACCTTCAGTTATCCGGGAGCTGATGAGCCTGCATTGAAAAATATTTCTTTCAAGGCAGAACCCGGGAAGTTAACTGCAATTATTGGCGGGACCGGTTCGGGTAAGTCTACTGTTTTGAATCTTATTATGAGATTTTACGATGCAGACAGTGGAAGTATTTTGATCGATGGTGTGGACATAAAACTTTTACCTCAAACAAAATTGAGGGACATGATAGGATACGTGCCGCAAAAAGCTGTATTGTTTTCTGGTACGATCGCTGACAATATCAGATTTGGTAAAAACGATGCTGCCGATGAACAAATAAGGAAAGCTGCTTGTATTGCTCAGGCTACCGAGTTTATTTTTCAGATGAAAGATGAATTTAATTCGGAAATTTCCCAGGGAGGTAAGAACCTTTCGGGGGGCCAGAAGCAGAGATTAGCTATTGCCAGAGCTGTAGTAAAAAGGCCGAAGATTTATCTTTTTGATGATTGTTTTTCCGCCCTTGATTTTAAAACCGATGCGAAAGTCCGGGCAGCATTAAGAGAGGAAACGAAAGACGCGACTGTCATCGTAGTGGCGCAGAGAGTGGCGACGATTATGGATGCTGACCAAATTATTGTACTGCAAAAAGGGGAAATAGCAGGAATCGGGACGCATAAACAACTGCTGAACACCTGCCAGATATATCGCGAAATAGTTTTATCTCAGCTTTCAGGGGAGGAATTAATATGAGTGCCGGGCCAGGCGGACCTGTTTTTACCGGGAGAAGGCATGGTGGAAGGGGATTCGTCGGTGGGCTACCGATGGTGAGGCCCGCGGAAAAACCGAAGGATTTTAAAGGGACTTTGGGAAGGCTTATAAAATATCTAAAACCCTATGCTTTTGAATTTTTCATTGTTCTTATCCTGGTATTACTTAGCACTGTATTTAATATATTAGGTCCCAAAATAATGGGTGAAGCTACGACCAAACTTTTTGAAGGTTTGATTGCAAAAAGGATGCATGTGCCCGGTGCTAAAATCGATTTCGAGTATATAGCAAAAATTTTATTTATTTTAGCCGGCCTTTACGCTTCAAGTGCTCTGTTTACCTATATTCAGCAATATATAATGGTGAGTATTTCCCAAAAAACGGTTTTGAAAATGAGAAACGATGTTGTGGAAAAGCTTTCCAAGCTTCCGCTCAAATATTTTGATTCGCGAACCCATGGCGAAATACTGAGTAGGATTACGAATGACATTGATAATGTAAGCAGCACTTTACAGCAGAGCATTATCCAGCTGATTTCTGCTGTTGTTACAATTATAGGTATCGTTGTAATGATGCTTACAATAAATCCGGTTTTAACTCTCATTACTTTTGTGACATTGCCTTTAAGTATTATTGCAACGATGTCAATAGCAGCGAAATCTCAAAAATTATTTGCAAAACAGCAAAGGGTTTTGGGTGAATTAAACGGCCATGTGGAAGAAACTTACGGAGGCCATAATATTGTAAAAGCCTTTAATCGAGAAAAAGATGTTCTAAAAATTTTTAATGATATAAACGAAGAACTTTATAATGCTGCCTGGAAGGCTCAGTTTATGTCGGGTGTTATAATGCCCGTTATGAACTTTATTAACAATATTGGCTATGTAATTGTTTGCGTCGTGGGAGGGATTTTTGTAATAAAGAAGATTCTGGAAATAGGGGATGTTCAGGCTTTTATACAGTATTCGAGACAGTTCAATCATCCCATAACTCAGACTGCAAATATAGTAAATATTATTCAATCGACGATTGCCTCCGCTGAACGGGTATTTGAAATACTGGATGAAGAGGAAGAAGTTCCGGATAAAGCAAAGTTTTTCTTGAATGATATAAAGGGAAAGATAAAATTTGAAAATGTAAAGTTCAGTTATAAACAAAATATGCCCTTGATAGACAATTTAAATATTGAGGTAAGCCCCGGGCAGACAGTAGCAATAGTAGGCCCAACCGGTGCGGGGAAAACAACCCTTGTAAACCTCTTGATGCGTTTTTATGAAATTCAGGATGGAAGAATCACTATCGATGGAGTGGATATAAGAGACATAAGTCGTGCCAATTTAAGAAAAATATTCGGGATGGTACTGCAGGATACTTGGCTTTTCAGTGGTACTATAAAAGAAAATATTGCTTACGGAAAAGAAGGTGCTACCGATGAGGAAATTATAAAAGCTGCAAAAGCGGCTCATGCTCACCACTTTATTAAAACATTACCCGGTGGTTATGATACGCTTTTGAATGAAGAAGCTTCAAACATTTCCCAGGGGCAAAAACAGCTGATTACTATAGCCCGTGCTTTTTTAGCGGACCCGGAGATCCTCATTTTAGATGAGGCGACGAGTAATGTGGATACCCTGACGGAAATTTACATTCAAAAGGCTATGAAAAACCTTATGAAAGGGAGGACGAGTTTTGTCATTGCCCACAGGCTATCCACTATAAAGGATGCTGATATTATTCTCGTTGTAAATAATGGGAAAATCATAGAAAAGGGTACTCATAAGGAACTTCTGGATAGAGGTGGTTTTTATGCGGAACTTTATAAAAGCCAGTTTTTGGGGGCTATCTAATCTGTTGTGAAGAAAAATTCACAAACATAGTTTTGGGGATTGGCTTTCTTCCCTGTATTAATTATGATATAATTTTTAAAGTAAAATCGATGAAGAAGGTGATCTTATGGGGGAGTTTCGGGTTGTTTCAGAATTTACTCCCAAGGGAGACCAGCCTAAAGCCATTGCCGCGCTGTCCGAAGGGATCAGGAAGGGTTACAAATTCCAGACGCTGCTGGGGGCCACCGGCACAGGTAAGACCTTTACAATAGCCAATCTCATAGAGAAGGTACAAAAGCCCACTCTCGTAATAGCTCACAACAAAACCCTGGCCGGGCAGCTCTGCAGCGAGCTCAAAGAATTTTTTCCGAACAATGCCGTCGAGTATTTCGTCAGTTACTACGACTATTACCAGCCCGAGGCATACATCCCCCAGACCGATACTTATATAGAAAAGGACGCTTCTATAAACGACGAAATAGACAAGCTGCGCCATTCGGCTACCGCCGCATTGTTCGAGCGCAGGGATGTGGTGATCGTGGCGAGCGTCTCGTGTATATACAGCCTTGGTTCCCCGGTGGATTACGAGAACCAGGTGATTTCCCTGAGGCCCGGTATGGTAAAAGACAGGGACGAGATCATCCGGAGGCTGGTGGAAATCCAGTATACCCGGAATGAGTTCGAATTCAGCCGGAACACCTTCCGGGTGCACGGGGATATCCTTGAAATTTATCCGGCATCCTTCACGGAAAGAGCCATAAGGGTGGAATTTTTCGGCGACGTCATCGACAGGATAACCGAGATAGACACCCTCACCGGGGAAGTGATGGGTGAGAGGACCCATGTTTCCATTTTCCCGGCTTCCCACTACGTCACTCCGAGAGACAAGCTGGAAGCCGCAATCAAATCCATAAAGGAGGAACTGGAGGAAAGGCTGGCCGAACTGAGAGCTAAAGGGAAGCTTTTGGAAGCAGCCAGGCTCGAGCAGCGCACCAATTACGACATAGAGATGCTCAGGGAGACCGGTTACTGCAAGGGCATAGAAAACTATTCAAGGCATCTTACCGGGAGAAAACCCGGTGAACCTCCTTTCACGCTTCTCGATTATTTTCCCAGGGATTACCTCATAATAATAGATGAATCCCACGTCACCATACCCCAGCTACGCGCCATGTGGGCGGGAGACAGGTCCCGGAAGGAAGCACTGGTAGAACACGGTTTCAGGCTGCCTTCGGCCTTCGACAATAGACCTCTCACCTTCGAAGAGTTCGAGGAAAGGATAAATCAGGTCATCTTTCTCTCTGCAACACCCGGCCCCTATGAGCTGGAGAAGAGCTCCCAGGTGGTCGAACAGATCATAAGGCCCACGGGTCTGGTAGACCCGGAGGTGGAAGTGAGGCCCACGAAGGGGCAGATCGACGACCTCATCGGGGAGATAAGAAAAAGGGCCGAAAAAGACCAGCGAGTCTTGGTCACCACCCTTACAAAGAAGATGGCCGAAGACCTGTGCGATTACTTAAGGGAATCCGGGATAAAAGTGAAATACCTGCATTCTGAGATCAACACCCTGGAGAGGCTCCAGATTTTACGCGACCTGAGGCTTGGAAAATTTGACTGCCTGGTTGGCGTCAACCTCCTCAGGGAAGGCCTTGATCTCCCTGAAGTTTCGCTGGTGGCCATCCTCGACGCCGATAAGGAAGGGTTTTTGCGGTCGGAAACTTCGCTCATCCAGACCATCGGCCGCGCGGCGCGCAATGCAGAGGGTAGGGTGATAATGTACGCCGATACGATAACCGAATCAATGGCCAGGGCAATAAGTGAAACCAACCGCCGCCGCATGATACAGATGGAGTACAACAGGAAGCATGGCATAGTGCCTACGACCGTCAAAAAGGGAATCAGGGAAATGATCGAGGCCACAAAAGCCGCTGAAGAGAGAGCCGATTACCTGCCTGAAAAGGACCTGGCCAGGATGAGCAAGAAAGAGCTGAAAGCTTATCTTGACAAGCTGGAAAAGGAAATGAAGCAGGCTGCCAGGAACCTGGAGTTTGAAAGGGCGGCCCAGCTCCGCGATATAATCTTTGAAATCAAAGCCCAGGCTTTCAGCGTGGTTAGAGACCGCAAGACGGTTTCAAAAAGCTAAAAGGGTTGTGATGCTCATGTCCAAGGATAAAATAATCGTAAAAGGTGCAAGACAGCACAATCTGAAAAATATAGACGTGGAAATCCCCAGGGATAAGCTGGTTGTCATAACGGGCATTTCGGGTTCGGGTAAATCCACCCTCGCCTTCGATACGATTTACGCCGAAGGTCAGAGGCGGTACGTGGAGTCCCTATCTGCCTATGCCAGGCAGTTTTTGGGCCAGATGGATAAGCCCGACGTGGATTATATAGAGGGGTTGTCCCCGGCTATATCCATAGACCAGAAGACCACGAGCAAGAACCCGCGTTCCACCGTAGGAACGGTTACGGAAATTTACGACTACCTAAGACTCCTTTTTGCCCGGATCGGTAAGCCTCACTGCCCCAGGTGCGGTAGGGAGATATCGCAGCAGACCGTAGACCAGATGGTGGACGCGGTGATGGAACTGCCAGAAGGTACCAGGATACAGGTGCTATCACCCGTGATCAGAGGCCGGAAGGGCGAACACCTGAAGCTCATCGAACAGATAAAGAAGGACGGTTTTGTCCGCATAAGGGTTGACGGGGAAATCAGAGAAACCGCAGAAGAAATCAAACTGGACAAGAATAAAAAGCACAACATCGATATAATCGTGGACAGGATAATTGTAAAACCTGGAGTGGAATCCAGGCTGGCCGATTCCATAGAGACGGCTCTAGCCCGGGCGGGAGGGCTGGTGGTCATAGATGTTATTGGAGATAAAGAAATACTTTTTTCCCAGAATTTTGCCTGCCCGGACTGCGGTATAAGCCTTGAGGAACTGTCACCCAGAATGTTCTCCTTTAACAGCCCTTACGGCGCCTGTCCGGCCTGCAGCGGTCTTGGGGTGAACATGGAGATTGACCCGGACCTGGTTATACCGGATAGGTCCAAGTCCGTGGCCGAAGGTGCCATAGTGCCCTGGAACAGCAGCCCCGACGGCTATTATTTCCAGATGCTGCAGGCGGTACTGGAACATTACGGCTACGATGTGGAAACTCCTATCGAGAAAATGGACGAGCGCATGATAGAAATACTGCTTTACGGGTCCGATGAGGTCATAGACTTTTACTACGAGAGCCGTTACGGCAGCTCAAGGCATTTCAGGGGATACTTCGAGGGCGTGATAAACAACTTAAAGAGGCGTTACGAAGAGACGGATTCCGAATGGTCCCGGGAAGAGATCGAGGAGTTTATGAGTACCAGGCCGTGTCCCGCGTGCAAGGGGGCCAGGCTGAAGCCGGAAAGCTTGGCCGTGAAGGTGGGCGGTCTTTCCATCGCTCAGGTTACAGCTTTCTCCATAAAAGATGCCATGGACTTTTTCAACAACCTGCAGCTCACCGAAAAGGAGCGGCTCATCGCCCACCAGGTGTTGAAGGAAATTAAAAGTAGGTTACAGTTTTTGATCGACGTAGGTCTGGAATATTTGACCCTGGACAGGCCCTCGGGGACCCTCTCCGGTGGCGAGTCGCAGAGGATAAGGCTTGCTACCCAGATAGGCTCCAGACTGGTGGGTGTCCTCTACATCCTGGACGAGCCTAGCATTGGCCTGCACCAGAGGGACAACGAACGGCTGATAAAGACTCTTAAAGAGCTCAGGGATCTGGGAAACACGGTTCTGGTAGTCGAACACGACGAGGATACCATGAGGGCCGCCGATTACATTATCGACATAGGTCCGGGGGCCGGGGAAAATGGCGGGAGGGTCGTTGCGGCAGGGCCGGTTGAAGTCATCGAAAAGTGCGAAGAGTCCCTTACGGGACAGTATTTAAGCGGCAGGTTGACCATACCGGTGCCTCCTGTGCGGAGGAAGCCCGACGGCCGGTGGATCGTCCTTAAGGGCTGCCGGGAGCACAACCTGAAAAATATCGACGTTAAGTTCCCCGTGGGCCTTTTCACCTGTGTTACAGGGGTTTCCGGCTCCGGAAAAAGTACCCTCGTGAACGAAATCCTCTACAAGGCTCTGAGGGAAAAGCTATACAAGGTAAAAACCAGACCCGGGGATTTTGACGATATTGAAGGCGTCGAATATGTGGACAAAGTGATAAATATAGACCAGTCGCCCATCGGCAGGACCCCGAGGTCCAACCCGGCCACCTACACCGGAGTGTTCAACGATATCCGGGAGGTTTTCTCCCTGACCCCGGAGGCCAGGATGAGGGGCTACAAACCAGGCAGGTTCAGCTTCAACGTAAAAGGTGGCCGCTGTGAAGCGTGCAAGGGCGACGGTATTATAAAGATAGAAATGCACTTCCTGGCGGACGTCTACGTGCCCTGCGAAGTATGCAAAGGCAAGCGCTATAACCGGGAAACCCTGGAAGTGAAATATAAAGGGAAAAGCATAGCCGATGTGCTGGACATGACGGTGGACGAAGCCCTGGAATTTTTCCAGAACATCCCCAAAATCAAGCGTAAACTGGAGACCCTGAGGGATGTGGGGCTGGGATACATCAAACTGGGCCAGTCCTCGACGACGCTGTCGGGAGGTGAAGCCCAAAGGGTCAAGCTAGCCACCGAACTTTCTAGGAAGAACAACGGCGGCACGGTGTACATCCTGGACGAGCCCACAACGGGACTCCATCCGGCGGATATCAAGAAACTGCTGGATGTGCTCCACAGACTCGTAGAAAGCGGCAGCACGGTCATAGTCATAGAACACAACCTGGATGTAATCAAAACGGCCGATTATATAATAGACCTGGGGCCCGAAGGGGGAGACGGGGGAGGAGAAGTTATAGCTCTGGGTACCCCCGAGGAAGTGGCGGCCAACGAGAGGTCTTACACAGGGTATTTTCTCAAGAAGGTTCTGGGGATGCACGAAATGAAAAAGGTATCTTCGGCCGGTTAAACTTCATGTTGATGAATAAAAAAGAGATCCCACTTTTTCAAGTGGGATCTTTACTTGTATTTGTCCGCGCACGGTAGCATCCGGTTCAGTTTTTCTTTCTTTATTTCTCAAAGATGAAATCCTTGCGGTCAAGTTTTTCTTCAATATCTTTTATCTCTTTCTTAATTTCTTTCAGGCCAAAATCCTTGTTGTCGAGTTTGTCTTCGATATCTTTTATTTCCTTCTTTATTTCCTTTAGGCCGAAATCCTTGCTGTCAAGTTTGTCTTCGATATCTTTTATCTCCTTCTTTATTTCCTTTAATCCAAAATCCTTGTTGTCAAGTTTATCTTCGATATCTTTTATCTCCTTCTTAATTTCTTTTAAGCCGAATTTGTCATCATCGAGCTTTTTCTCTATTTCCTTTACTTCTTTCTTAATTTCTTCTAAGCCGAAGTCTTTGCTGTCAAGTTTATCTTCGATATCTTTTATCTCCTTCTTAATTTCCTTTAGGCCGAATTTATCATCATCGAGTTTTTTCTCTATATGCTTTATTTCTTTCTTAATTTCTTTTAAGCCGAAGTCTTTGTCATCCAGCTTTTTCTCTATATCTTTAATCTCCTTCTTTATTTCCTTCAGGCCGAACTTTCTGTTCAATAGCAGGGCGATTACCGCTAAATCGAAGCTAGAAATTTGAGCGTCTCCGGCGGTTTCTAGTTCACCGAGGAATCCGTCAAGAAATTGATCTATATTATCAAGGTCTTCAACGGACTCCAGTTGTTCAAATTTATCTATTAGCTTTTTTAACAGTTCAGTTTTTGTCATATCTTTGATAATCCCCCTCTTTTCTTGCTGTTTTGTTTTTCCACTGTATAATATGAACACAACAACAAAAATGTTCATAGCCCACAAAGGGATAAAAAAATCCCACTTCAGTCTGGACAAATATGGCAATCTCCTGACAAAAAGCCGAACAGGATGGCAAAGGCCGGATAATTGGGAGAAGGTGCTACTATGACCTGGCTATTAATGGTATAATATATGGGAGAAGCGAGTTTGTACCAAGCGATGGCTAGAGTTTCTATCCCACCGGAAAAACTGGTACTGGGTATTTTCACTCCAACAGAAACACCAGAAAGCATGCTGACTAAAGTTGGCATCATCAAGCGGTACGGCCTCATCGACATCGCCATCTGGCGGTTGGGCTTGGTGACTGGTGAAATGTAGGACGCGTTTAGGTCTACGGCAATGCCAGGGAGGTTACGTTGGCGAGGTTGTCAAAGATTTTTCGGGAAGCGGAACAAAATAGTCAATTTGTGCGTCTGTACTTTTTGGAAAGGAAATTTTTGAAAGAGGTTTTGCCAGTGAGGAAAAAGTGGCTATGGAATCTTTTGATTGTAGTACTTCTGATAACCAGTTTGCCAGGTAGTGTTATGGCAGATCAACCAATTGCTGTGACTCTTAATAGTGAGCAACTCCACTTTGATGTCTTACCGATTCTTGAGAACAGTCGGGTGCTAGTACCACTTCGAGCTATCTTTGAGACTTTAGGGGCAACTGTAGATTGGAACGGTACTACAGGCACAGTAACGGCAGCTAAAGGTAATAGTATCGTCACATTAACGGTTGGTGAAAACATGGCTTATAAGAATGGTGCCAGGGTCGAACTTGACGTTCCGACTAAAATAGTAAATGGGAGAACATTGGTCCCAGTTAGATTTGTTTCGGAGGCGTTGGGGGAAAGGGTTTATTGGATTCCTAAAACAAGTACTGTGCTTATTTTTAGCCAAGACATCCTAACTTACAATCTAAATAAATTGGCCCAGATGGTAGAGCAGACAAAAAATCAAAACTTGGAAGAAGCAAGGAAATTGGTTATAAATAACAATGGATTGTGGCGTTATCTGCTATTAACGAAGGAGGACTGGATAGCAAAAAGCAATATACTCCAGTATGAGACTACGGATCTGCATAACATTTGGTTCCCCGAGGGGGAAGCTTTGCGCTTCTTGGCCCGTTTCGTGAATCGACCTTATAGTCTTGACCAGTCTCCTTACGAGCAAACGGGCTCCCCAATTATAGATGTGGTGACGTTCATAGACCTCTCGGGAGAGAAGCCTTCGCTCGTTTGGCTCGCTTATCTTGGGAAAGCAAATGAAAAAATTATTACTTTTAAAGATGACACTATCGATTTGACTTTGAAGTCGTACATGGAAAAGTGGCACGGAGCAGACTGGGGATACAGAGTAGTTAATGGGACAAAACCTGATTTGCTTGGGGTTAAACTGCAGGGATATAGGCCCGGACCTGGATATTGGTTCCCAATTAACAATTAATATACTTAATATCCGTAAAAAGAGCCGGATTATCTCCGGCTCTTAATGTACGTATCGGATTAGAGTTTAGTAGTTATGTTTTATTCTCTTTTCATGCCACTGACTTATCCACTCAATCGTATATTTGGGATCATTGCCTGGAGGATTTGTGAAAGTTCCGCTTTCTGTTATACTATTGTAGCTAGTGGTCCATAAACTCCAGGTTTCTCCCGGGCCAGTTTTTAAGCTCATCCCTGTCCATCTCATCCAGTTATATTTGACTTCTCCGGCACCTCCAGTATCCCCATCCTCGTACGTATCATTGACGTACTTGTATCGTACTTTCTGGTTGCCAAGATCCAGATAGACACGTCGTTGAAGAGTGTCGTTGATAAAGAAGACAACTGCGTACTTACCCCGCCCGGAATCGTAGTTCTGATATCAGCTTCATTGTAAATGATGTCGAATCTGTGGAAAGAACTGGGACTGAGCTACGCCAGTCCTGAGTACTATCAATTGTATTTACAAAAGCATACCAACCGCGGGGAGCATCGTTTCCTCTTTCGTAGATGGGGCTTAGTAAAGCCCCCTCTGTCTTCATCAGGCAGCCCTGTTATTAATAGCGGGAAGCATTCTGCTTTGCTGCTTCGGTATAATAATCCGCCCTTCCACAGCCGGATTGACTTGCGGATACTGGCGCAGATACCGGATGAGTTCATCGCGCATCCACTCACCGGTAGACCAGCCAAGGAATTTCCCATTCTTGAAAACTTCATAACCGTCGCCACCGTTATAGAGGAAGTCATTAGTGGCAACCTTATATTTGGCCTGCGGGTCAATGGGCACACCATTGACCAAAACTTCGGTAACCCGCTGGCCGGGTTCTTTGCTGGGATCGATTGTGACTTTAATGCCGGAGATCTGGGCAAAACGGCCATCGGCCAAGGGATACTTGGAATAGGCGTTTTCCAGAGCCTCAATTACCTGGCTGCCGGTAAGTTCAACCAATACCAGCAAGTTATCAAAAGGCAATACGGAATAGATATCCCTAACCCTGATGGGCCCTTTTGCAATACTGGCTCTAATTCCACCAGCATTGGTTATAGCTATATCGGCACCCAGCGCAGTCCGCATCCAATCGGCGATGAAGTTACCCAGGTTGGTTTCACCTGTTCTTACCTTTTCCCGTTCTCCTACCAGGTCAACCAGCGCTTCGCCTATAACCTCGTCCATCTTAGCATTTAGTTCTTCTTCATAGGGTTTTATCAGGTTTTTGATTTTTTCGTCCGGTTTTATGCTTTCATCAATGGGTATGAGCCTGTACTTCATGTTTAGAAGCTTGGCTCCGTTGCGGTCTACGGCAAATTCAAGGTCGATCCTGCCCAGGTTCTCGCCGTGCTGGCCGGTCTGGACGATTTTTACCCCTGATACCTCAACGGGTTGATCCAGCCTGGTGTGAGAGTGCCCACCTATAATGAGATCGATGCCTTCAACCTTCTGGGCCAGTTTCTTGTCCTCCTCAACCCCCATGTGGGAGAGAACGATATTATAAACGGATCCGTTCTTTTTCAACGCTGCAACAGTTTCACCGGCAGCGGCGACCGGGTCTAAAACCTTCAATCCTTCGATCCCTTTAGGATTAACAAGGGTGGGCAATTCAGGAGTGATAAGGCCGGTAAAGCCAATGGCAACAGGACCTACCTCTTTTACTACATAACCTTTGCCGGTAAAAAGCTGGCCGCTTTTACTGTCATTAAGGTTAGCGCAGATGTAGTCGTATTTGGCTTCATTCATTCTGTTTTTAATAGTTTCTCGGCCCCAGTCGAACTCATGGTTGCCAAAAGTGGCCAAATCCAGCTGAATGGCGTTGTAAGCTTCAATTACGTTGCTCCCGTAGAAGAAATTGGCAATAGGTGCGCCCTGGATGTGGTCACCGCTGTCAACCATCAAAGTCCATGGGTTTTGCTTCCTGGTCTCGGCTACCACCGTCGCCACCCGGGCCATACCGCCAAAGGGCTTATTGTTGTTATCCAGCCGCTCGGTAATATACCCATGAAGGTCGTTGAGGTGCAGGATGGTAACCACGGGATACCGGCCTCTGGCTACCAGGGCGGCTACCTCGCCCCGGGTTACTTCTTTTTTCGGATTTAATGTGCCGCCGGGGTAACCCCTTAGCAATCCTTTCTCCAGGGCAAAGGCCAAAGCTTCCCTAGCCCAGGGGCTGACGGACCAAGCATCGGTAAAGCCGGCTAGAGCGTTCTCCTTTTTAGCCGTACCGGCTGCCCCCATTATTCTAGCCAGGATAACTGCAGCTTCTTCCCTGGTGAGGGGTGCTTCCGGTGCAAAAAGACCAGCTTGTTTACCGTTGACCAGACCTTTTTGCGCTAAAGTTTCTATATAGCCCGATGCCCAGTGTCCTCCGGGGACATCCTTAAACCGGGAAGCAGGCGCTTTTACCGGCTCTATACCATAAGCCCTCGCCACAAGGACTGCATACTGGGCCCTGGTAATGGGCTGCTCAAGTGCAAAGGTGCCGTCGGAAAAGCCCGTTAGGGCCTTGTTGCGTACAAGGCGGTCTACATCTTCTTTAGCCCAATGGGTAATGTGATCGGGTAAAAGCCGCCAGTTGTTGTCCGTTTCGGGGTAGATAACCTTTTGTTCCTTTATGTATTCAATTATCAGGTTGCGGATCTCTTCCGTGGTCTGGAAAAGTACCGGCGCATCTTTAAACATGGTGTATCCGCCGCCACCGGAAGCCCGATAGCTGTTTACGGCTATAGTAAATTTTTGGTCGTCGCGCACCGGCTTGCCTTTGTAGGTAAGATTCCGGATCCGCTGTCCCGGAGGCCTGGAGATATCCATGATATATTCCACGCCCTGAATGGTGTCAAAGTTGTAATGGCGCTTGTCGGGATTGATCAATGGGGAAGATCCGGCGCCGAAGTCGTAAGTATTGTAATAGGTGGCGGACCATTCAAGAGCTTCTTTTATCAGCTTGCCCGTGACCTCTAATTTTAGAAGGGTATTTTCGTAAATATAGAGGGAATAGATATCTCGAACGGTCAGAGGCCCTTTCTTCAAAGTCGGCGGATCGGCAGGCAGCATGGCAGCCATGGAAAGGTCGGCCCCGGTAACTTTTAACTGGACTTTATGAATGAGATCCATAATAGCGGTATCTTTCAGGCGGGAATAGGTGCCGTGAAAATCGCCAGCCGCTTCTCCGATAGTGCTGTTTACATAAGCTAATGCCGCCTCATGATAATCCCCGGCCAAAGCCATTACTTCGGGATCGGCCTCCACACCGTCAACTGCCAGGTCTTCTCCCATTTTTTCTTTTATCTGCCAACCATTGTCGGTCTTAAGCAGGGTAATATCAAGCCGCGCCAGTTTGCTCCCCCAGCGGTAGGGCTGGACTACCAGCACACCATTGACCAGCTGAGGTGGAATATCCATATGGGAGTGGCCGGTAATCAGAACATCAATGCCGGGCACTTCCTTAGTCAGAGCATAAGCCTGATTTTCGTAAGCGGTGCCGTTGCTGGCTCCTGTCTTCAAATCCACCTCAAAACCCATATGGGCCGAAACGACCAATAGGTCAACCTTATCCCGCAACTGGGGTACCCACTTTTTAGCCTCTTCTACCGCATCTTTAACGGTAAGGGGCCCTAGCTTTTGCTTGGTAGTCCAGTTAGGCAGATTTTTGCTGGTAAGTCCCAATATGCCCACTTTAACGCCGGCTATTTCTTTAATTACGTAAGGGGTATAGGCCGGCTGCCCGTCGGGTAGATATAAGTTGGCTGCTAGGATGGGAAAATTGGCCTGATTCTTTACTTTTTCCAGCCAATCGTATCCGAAATCCTGAATCTCATGATTTCCAACTACCATGGCGTCATAGCCCATAGCGTTCATTACCTTTATCATCGGATGGGGTTTGTCCGGTTCAACCTTGGTAAAATAATAGACGAGGGGCGTTCCTTGAATGGTATCACCGTTGTCCAGCAAAAGGGTATTGGGGTTTTCACCACGAACTTTTTTGACTAGAGTGCTTATTTTTGCGAGGCCAACGTTGCTATCTTTTAGAGTGAAATAATCGAACGGATAGATGTTGCCGTGCAGATCGGATGTAGCCAGGATGGTTATTTTTACCTCTTGCGTTTGAGCTGCGGCCTGCAGGGGAAATGCCATGGAACTCGCCAGCAAACAAAAACTTATCAAAAAAGCTAGTAATTTGCTGACCGGTCTACCCATGATTTAACACCTCCTAGTTTAAAAAATTGATTTTTATAAAGAATTTCTCTATACCCCCCCTTTTTTGTTTATGAAAGATCATTATCAAATACGGACTTGTAAAACACAATTTCCTGAAAATTAATATTCGATATTTTTTTTGAATAATCCTGCAATTAATGGTATTTTTTGTTAAACTTTCCTTATGATCGTGAACTAAATCGCTTAAACGATAATCTGCGCTAATAAAAACAAACCCACCTAACGGCATTTATTCGCCAGCGGTGGGTTTTTATGCTTAAATTTCCTTAATTTTTAACGGTGCTCATTAATTCGAACGAGCCGAAATCTTGAGTCTCACCCTATTACTTATTTTCGGAAAAGGCTGCCGAATATGAAGCTAAAATAGAATTACCGAAAGCAAAATAAGCTATTCTAATCGCCTCGGCAATTTCCTCATCTTTAACTCCCATGTTCTTTAACTGTTTTGATATGTTCATCACACCCTGATAGGCTCCATGGGCAGCATCGAGAGCTAGGGCGATTAAGAGTTTTGTCTTTTGGTCAAGCGCTCCGGGCCCCATAGCAGAAGAAAATACACCCTCTATGGCTTTTGCAAAATCAGGATCGTTTTTTTCCACCGATGCCAGAAAAGGTGGTAGCGGCATTCAAACCCCTCCCAGTTGAATAGTTTGTTCTTAATATTTTTATTTATATTATAGCACATCACACATAAACCTGATAGGATCGCATGCCTTGCTTCATCCTTGGCGATTCATTGAAGTAATCTCTCGTATCCAATCCTAAAACCAAAAACTCGCCACCACTGCTCCCATCAATCCTCTGAATATCAGGTTTCAATCCTTTATAGACTCCCATGCCGCAAAAGCGGCACCATCAGAGGATGAAAATGCACTTTCATGATATAATCAGTATAGCGGCTGGCGAAGGCAGGTCGTTCTTACCTTGGTGCTTCGAGCCCGACTTATAGACAGACCCCAACGACCAGGTGCACCACAGATTGTTGCTCCCGTTACGGGAAGCACGAAGGATAGAATAACTATTTATGGTTGTTGCACCAGCCCTTCAATATTAAAGCCGCTAAGGAGTTGCTTTTATGGATGTAGTGTATTCTCACGTCTGCGGCCTGGACGTTCATAAAAAGAGCGTCGTGGCTTGTGTAATTACTCCCGATGGTAAGGAAATTCGCTCTTTTTCAACTATGACCGATGACCTGTTCGCCTTAAAGGAATTCATTAAAAACAAAGGATGTACTGTCGTCGCCATGAAAAGCACCGGTTCTTTCTGGAAACCCATCTACAACCTGCTGGAGCTTGAGAATTTGAAGATTCTACTTGTCAATGCAAAGCATATTAAAAATGTGCCTGGCAGAAAAACCGATGTCAAGGATGCTGAATGGATTGCTAGTCTACTCCGCCACGGCCTTTTGAAAGGCAGCTTCGTCCCCGACAGAGAGCAAAGGGAGCTTCGCGAACTTGTCCGTTACAGGCACGGCCTTGTTGAAGAGCGCTCAAGGGAGCTTAACCGCATCCAGAAAGTGCTTGAAGGAGCCAATATCAAGCTGTCTTCGGTGGTCTCCGATATTAACGGCATGTCCAGCCGTGCTATACTGGAAGCTCTCATCAGCGGTGTAGATGACCCCGAAATCCTGGCAGAGCTTTCTCATGGTAAGTTAAAGAATAAAAAGGAAGATCTAAAGCGCGCTTTAAAAGGATTTATTAATTATCACCAGAGAAAGATGCTGGAAATAAAGCTAAAACATATTGATTACCTCGATGAAGAAATAGAAAGATTGGATGAAGAAATTAAAAATCGAATGCTCCCTTTTGAAGAGGACCTGGCACTGCTGGATACGATTCCAGGAGTGGGAAGAAGGACTGCCGAACAGATAATTGCTGAAATCGGAACCAATATGGATCAGTTCCCCTCCGCCGCTCATTTGTGTTCATGGGCGGGGCTGTGTCCAGGTCAGAATGAAAGCGCCGGTAAACGAAAGTCCGCCAGGACCCGAAAGGGAAACAAGAAGTTGCGTAGCGCTCTTGTAGAAGCTGCCCGGGCCGCCTCCAGAGCAAAAGATACTTATCTTTCAAGTCAATACCACCGCATCGCTGCCCGAAGAGGATCGAATCGAGCAGCTGTTGCGGTAGCTAACAGCATCCTAACTATAGTTTATCATATTCTCAAGCGTAAGCAACCTTATATTGAATTAGGTCCGAATTTTTACGAAGAGAAAAGGCGCAATATGGTCATCCGGCAGTCTTTGAAGAAGCTTGAGTCTTTAGGGTTGAAGGTTACGGTCGAAACGATAGTGTCTTAACTATTTTGAGATTTGTTATTACGCACATTAAGCTCAGGATTTATCCCATATTTTTAAATTATGTATGGGCTTAGTTTTTTATTGCCTTTTTGCGGATCATTATTTTCAGGATAGGTAGACTAAGAACCTTGGGTAGCGGCAAACTTTTTTCAATCCGTTGTGAGGTTTCAATCCCTTATAGGTAGACTAAGAACTCTTCAAGGAGTAGATGCCTATGAAAGAGCAAGAGTTGTTTCAATCCCTTATAGGTAGACTAAGAACGGTTAGATATTCAAGCTAGTAGTCTTAAAGAACGCTTGTTTCAATCCCTTATAGGTAGACTAAGAACTTTGTTTACAGACCAGATTGTAGGGCTATCTTTTGGGTTTCAATCCCTTATAGGTAGACTAAGAACGTATAGCGGGGCAAAAAGAGGCGATGTGGCGGCTGTAGTTTCAATCCCTTATAGGTAGACTAAGAACGCTGAATGCACCCTGCTCGAAGCGGGGGAGGTTTGTGTGTTTCAATCCCTTATAGGTAGACTAAGAACGTAACCTTTGGTGAGCGGCGAATACTCCTGCCTTATAAGTTTCAATCCCTTATAGGTAGACTAAGAACCCCTATGCGGTAGGCGGCAGGTGCGAGATATACAAGGTTTCAATCCCTTATAGGTAGACTAAGAACTCGGGCTCTCAATCATAGACGTTGCTAATGCCATGTGTTTCAATCCCTTATAGGTAGACTAAGAACCCTGAGCTGATTGCTGGCGTAATGAATCCCATTTCATGTTTCAATCCCTTATAGGTAGACTAAGAACCAGGTTAGTCGCCATAGAAGGCGAAGCAAATACACCCTGTTTCAATCCCTTATAGGTAGACTAAGAACTGTCCTTCTCCGCCTTAATCGCTTCTCGCAGCTGGGTTTCAATCCCTTATAGGTAGACTAAGAACATAATTTCTGCAATTAGCTCTTTCTTATTGTCCATGGTTTCAATCCCTTATAGGTAGACTAAGAACGAAGAAGTGAAAATCCATCAGGCGGAAAAACGGTCGGGTTTCAATCCCTTATAGGTAGACTAAGAACTCATAATAATGATAGGTTATTCGATTATTATTTCTGTTTCAATCCCTTATAGGTAGACTAAGAACCCGTAAAATTTCATAAAAAACTAAGATCTACAACGAAAAATACATATCGGATCCATTAATAACCATTTCGTCGCAAATTTCAAAAATCCTTCTTAAGCAGCGTAAATTTTGATTTCAAGCATGATTCGCGTTTGTCGTCGACCCCCGGGGGTTTTTGCAGTACCGGAGGTCGACGACAAGTTTATTTCAAACATACCTAATGATAAACATAAGTCAAACCTCTACTTTCGTAGAGAGTTTTAATTTTAATGGTGCCGAAAGAGTGACGGTTTTCGCTAAGAAAAACATCAACAGTGTAACCGCATTAAATAGATAATATTTTGTATAGAATGTTATCCCCTTCGTTATATAAATGACTTTGATCATCCAGCGGATTGTCTTAATTATATAAGACCATCAAACTCCTCTCCTATTCTTATGTTAAAAGCCAACCTGACCCCAATGACTGCCAAAATAAAACCTTCAACAATCAAAATTAAATTACGCATATCTCTCACTTCTTCGAAAAACCCGCCAGTAAAGGCTTTTTTCCTCATAAGCTTTTGCGAATTTATCATCATCTATTTAAAGAGTTGCCGTGTCCCGCCTGGAGCATTTTCCCCGCATACTTACCTGCGCCAACAATGAGTGCATAAGAATTTTCTACAAAGTTACAAAAAATCCTTCTTAAAAAGAGAAAATTTTTTGAATTCATCTCCTAAATCCCGATGTGCCTGGTTTACAGGAAGCGGCGGCAGCTACGTTAACGGATTACTAACCAAAGAAAAAGACCTCGCGAAAACGCAAGGCCAAAAGTAATTATTTAACCCATCCGGCAGGCATTAACTGCCGGTTAAATTTACTCCAAACTGCAGTAAAAAATAAAGCTTCCGAAAAAATTCAAAACCTCGGAAGCTTTGATTTTCCTGGTGCCGAAGGCGGGAGTCGAACCCGCACGGCCTTATCGGCCACCGGATTTTGAGTCCGGCGCGTCTGCCAATTCCACCACTTCGGCACAGTTACACTTTTATATTACCATATACCCGGCCATAATTCAAGAGGCTTTCAACCCAAAAAAAAGATGCAGGCGGCTCAACACCGCATCTTCTGGAGTATTTCAAGCACTTCTATAAAATAATTATTCTCCCGGATCATGTGATCGACTATCCTAGGCCATACATTCATCTGCCTGCCCGGGATGGTACACCTTGTAAGATCCGCTAAAAGCCTCTGCAAAAAGCCTCCCCAATGCTTCATAATGTTAATGCTAATGGATATAAACGGTTCTGGTGACCTGGAAGCTCTGAAAGCCTTTCCTATTTCATTGTAAAGTCTTCTTATTTGCCTTTCCCACTGGAGCATCTCTTTCATATACGCTTCCTGGCCCGGCCTGAAGTATAAGGCCATTACACCGGCATGTTTTCAAAGCCAATCTCCAACCAGAAAAAGAGTTCATCATGAGCAATTTCCCTGAATTCCTCCTGCAGCCGGGGTATCAGAACCTGCGGCGCTGTCGTGGCCGTGCCTTCGCCGGGTATGTTCAGTTCCCGCCTAGATGGTCTCGGCCTACCTTTGACCCTGGCCAGTATTCTGAGAAAAACAGCGCTTCACGCCTTATATGATCAACTAGCTCAGCGGGCAAAATCGAAAGAATTCTGCAGGCACGGATTCCTGCCGCTACCCTGCCTTTAAAGTCTATGAAGTCCAGCACCAGGTTCTGCAGGAAGGAGCATACCGGCACCGTCGCGCTCTGGTTCTAACTCGTCGGTTAGAAAGTTAAACCGCCTGTAAAATTCGTCGGATTCATTGAACAGAAATTCTTCGGTGGGATCGAAGGCGTTTCTCATAAACCTGGCGTGATCTTTCATTATTTCAACCCCGAAGTTGATTTCTCTCTGCAGGAACAAATCATGCTGAATATCCAAGGTAACGCCTCCGCTGTTTGTTTTTGCAATAGTATTCTATGCCCAACTTTACGCTTCCGTTCATGAAGAGAATTCCTCCGGGATGTGATTTTTATCACAGAATTTGCCGTTACAGAACGCTATTATTTAAATGAACGACAAAACGAGGAGGGATTCTATGTTCTGCTATCAGTGCGAGCAGACTCCGAAAGGCGGCTGCACCAGGATCGGAGTTTGCGGTAAAAACGAGGACATTTCCAGCCTCCAGGATATTATCATTCTGGGACTCAAGGGAATCTCAGCATATGCGGTCCACGCCAGGGAACTTGGCTTTACCGATCCCGAAGTAGACGCCACCGTACAGGAAGCCTTGTACATGACGCTGACCAACGTGAACTTCAACCTGAAGGAACACATCGACATGGCAATGAAGGTAGGAAAGGCCACCATCAAGGTGATGGAGCTCCTCGATAAAGCCCATACATCCAAATTCGGCATTCCGGAACCTGTAACTGTTTCTCAGGATAAAATCGAAGGTCACTGCATACTCGTAACGGGTCACAACCTCCATGCCCTTGGAGAACTGCTGAAGCAGTCCGAAGGAAAGGGCGTCAACGTCTATACCCACTCGGAAATGCTGCCGGCTCACGGTTATCCCGAGCTCAGAAAATACAAGCACCTCAAGGGCAATATAGGTAAGTCCTGGACGGACCAGAGGAAACTTTTCGAGGAATTCCCCGGTGCGATTCTCGGAACCACCAACTGCATTATGCCCATTAAAGGCAGCTATTCCGACCGCTTCTTCAGCTACGGCGTTGCCGGCCTGGAAGGAGTTCAGAAAATAGAAAACGATGACTTCACACCCGTCATCGAAAAGGCCCTCTCGCTGCCGCCGGCCAACGCAGACTCCGATAAAAAGGTCATAACCGGTTTCCACCACGAAACAGTGCTCAAGATTGCTCCCGAGGTCATCGAAGCAGTCAAAGCCGGAAAGATCAGGAGGTTCTTCGTAATAGCAGGCTGCGATACGCCCGGAAGCGGCAACGACTACTACAGGCAACTGGCCTTGTCGCTGCCCAAAGACTGCGTGATCCTCACCACATCCTGCGGCAAGTTCCGTTTCAACGATGTGGATTACGGCACGGTGCCCGGGACCAATATACCGCGCTATATAGACCTCGGGCAGTGCAATAACTCCATCTCGGCGGTTAAAATAGCTGCAGCCCTGGCGGAAGCTTTCAATTGCTCGGTCAATGACCTCCCGCTTACGATAGTGCTTTCCTGGTTCGAGCAGAAGGCCGTAGCCATACTGCTGGGCCTTTTGAGCCTCGGCGTAAAAAATATCTACATCGGCCCCAAGGCTCCGGAATTCTTCACACCCGGGGTAATAAAGGTGCTGCAGGACAACTTCAACCTAAAACTCATAAGCGACGTAAACAAAGACCTGCCCGATATGCTTGGATAAAATTTAACGGCATCTCCAGACGGAGATGCCTTATTTTTTGACCAATGGTGGGATCCTTAAATAGACAAGTGTTCAATATTATCCTTTTTTCATAACATAACATAAGATTTAACTAATGAAGCAAAGTGGGCAAAAAACATATTTTTTATCTAGGAGGAGTGTTAAATGGGTTACTACATTTCGGTTGAACAAAATGTAAATATTTTCGTTGAGGATTTGGATCCGGGACATGGAAAACCAATCTTATTTATACATGGATGGCCGCTCAATCATAAACAGTTTGAATATCAGTTCAACCAACTTCCAAAAATGGGTTACCGTTGCATTGGGATAGATTTGCGCGGATTCGGGAAGTCGGATCGCCCGTGGAAAGGATATTCGTACAACCGATTGGCAGATGACATCCGGATCGTGATTGATACTCTACAGTTAGAGGATATCACCCTTGCTGGACACTCCATGGGAGGCGCAATTGCCATCCGGTACATGGCCCGGCATGCAGGGCATAAAGTATCTAAACTAGTCCTTATTGGTGCTGCGGCTTTCACCAGACGCCCATTTGGACTAACAAAAGAGGAAGTTAAGCGGTGGGAACGGACATGGAATGATTTAATAGAAGCTACCTATATCGATCGCCCCAAAATGCTTGATGGCGTTGGGGACGTATTTTTTGCACGTTATGTAACAGAGAGTTTCAAGGACTGGTTCCATGGACTGGGAATAGAAGCGTCTGGCCATGCAACAGCTATGTGTGCCGTTTCCCTTCGAGATGAAGATTTAGGGCAAGATTTGTCTAAAATTTATGTTCCTACTGGAATTTTCCATGGTATACACGACAAAGTCTGCCCGTTTAAGTTTGCCGAATTGATGCATGCCCAAATCAAGGGATCGGAACTCATCCCCTTTATGTATAGTGGTCATGGATTGTTTTACGAAGAGTGGGAGAAATTTAATCGCGAGTTAATACGCTTCATTGGATGACTTTGAATCATCCTTTTCGACCAGGTAACCACAATGTATCAAATATTATACTGCGTACACTTTTCGCAACAATGTCACCAGGATGTCAACGAACTGCCGCCCCCTGTGTGCGAAGTCCCGGAGGCTTCTGCCCGTCTCACGGTGCCTCATGTTCACATCCACTTCGACAACCCTAAAGCCCTTCCGGAGCGCATCGATTAAAAAGCCGACCTCAGCTCCGAATCCGCCGGGTATCTCCTTTACACTCTCCAGCACCTCCCGCTTTATCGCCCGCTGCCCCGACAGTGGTGCCGATATTCTGTGGCCTGTCAGCAGGTAAACTCCCCAACCTGCCAGCGCCTTTACAAAACCAAAGCCGCCTTTCTTTAGCGGCCGCGGGAACCTGGCTATGGTCATATCGGCATCACCACGCACAACCGCCTCTATCAGCTTCTCGAGATCACCGGTATCGAAGCGGAGGTCGGCGTCGAGAAAAACAACGATTTCGCCTTTGGTGGCTTCAAATCCCGTCATAAGGGCTTTTCCCTTCCCTAAATTCGCATTATGTTTTATGACAATGGCACCAGCGCTGGCCGCCGTCCTGGCAGTACGGTCGGACGAACCGTCATCCACCACTATTACTTCCCGCAGATTATGAAGTTCCATAGCCTTTTTTACGACCGATGCAATATTATCTTCTTCATTAAAGGCGGGAATCACTACGCTTACTTCCATCCCGATCCCTCTGAATGTAAATTAAATTTAAAGGTTAAACTAAAACCGAAACGCTGGGAGGTGAAATTTTTGAGAAAAAGTATTAGAGTTATCGCTTTTATGATTATATTTTTGATGTCTTTTTATTCACCTTCACCGGCATATCAACCCACCTCACCTAAACCACCTGATAAACCCCAGGGTGATGTTTCAATTGTAATATACGCCCTGGAAAGAAAGCTGGTCGTCATGGTGGACGGCAAACCCTTCAAAACCTTTCCGGTAGCGGTGGGCACCTTTGATACGCCTACCCCGATCGGGCTTTTCAGGATAACGGAAAAATCTAAATGGGGAGAGGGGTTTGGCACCCGCTGGATGAGGCTAAGCGTCCCCTGGGGAACTTACGGCATCCACGGCACGAACAAACCCCATTCCATAGGCAGTTTCGCCTCACACGGATGTATCCGCATGCATAACAGGCACGTCGAACAGCTTTACGATTGGGTAAAGGTAGGCACAAAGGTTTATATAGTCGGCGGTGTGGACGGCCCGTTCACCTTCGGCTTCAGGACCCTCGTTGAGGGCAGCAGGGGTTCGGATGTGATGGAAGTACAAAAGAGGCTGGCAAATCACGGGTTTTACAATGGCAGCTTTGACGGAATTTACGGGTCCGGAACCCGCGAAGCCGTGAAAGCCTTTCAAAAGGCCAAAGGTCTCAAGGCTACCGGCATAGTGGACGAAGCCACCTACAAGGCCCTAGGTATATGCAGGTTCGAATAAAAAAGTCCGCGAAAGCGGACTTTAAATTTTTTAATATGGATCCTCCAACGGCTATAAAATAGGGTTTTCTGCCCTTTCACTATTTGTAAAATGTTCCACCGCAGCCGGGCATTCCCGAGCAAGTTTGTTTAAAAAATCGCAGACTACATCGGGTTTTGCCTCCCGCAATTCGGCTTTAATGGATTCCACCAAGTCTTCGGACAGAGCTCCTGCTTTCATTATCGCCGACTTTATGACGCTGATGGTTCTTTCGATGTCCTCGCCGGTTTCAATCGGGGGTGTCATGATGACTCCTCCTTTTGTATATTAATATTTCTTCTTTTCCGCAAAAATATATACTAAGTTTTTGAAAATAAAAAAAGAACCGCTTTGGCTCTTTTTCTTACAAAATAAAATAAGGCTCCTTTTTTCAACCAGGAGCCTTGTTTTCCTGGTGCCGAAGGTGGGATTCGAACCCACACGTGCGTTTCGCACACTACACCCTGAATGTAGCGCGTCTGCCAATTCCACCACTTCGGCACGAACCGCATTATTATATTACCACATTCTCTTGAATAATTCAAGAGCTTTTTGTTCTAGTTCTACGGCTAATTATCTTTCGTGTACGATGAACATTTTTGTTGGTATGTTCATATTATACAGTAGAAAAACAAAACAATAAAACAACAAAGAGGGGGATTATCAAAGATATGACAAAAACTGAACTGTTAAAAAAGCTAATAGATAAATTTGAACAACTGGAATCCGTTGAAGGCCTTGATAGTATAGATCAATTTGTTGACGGACTCGTAGGCGAGCTGGAATCAGACGAAGGCGCCAAAGTTTCTACCTTCGATTTAGCAATAATCGCCCTGCTCTTGAACAAAAAGTTCGGCTTGAAGGAAATAAAGAAGGAGATTAAAGATATAGAGAAAAAACTGGACGACAAAGACTTCGGCTTAAAAGAAATTAAGAAAGAAATAAAGGATATAGAGAAAAAACTCGATGATGATAAATTCGGCCTAAAGGAAATTAAGAAAGAGATAAAAGATATCGAAGATAAACTTGACAGCAAAGACTTCGGCTTAGAAGAAATTAAGAAAGAAGTAAAGGAAATAGAGAAAAAGCTCGATGATGACAAATTCGGCTTAAAAGAAATTAAGAAGGAGATAAAAGAAATCGAATATAAACTTGACAACAAGGATTTTGGATTAAAGGAAATAAAGAAGGAGATAAAAGATATCGAAGACAAACTTGACAACAAGGATTTCGGCCTGAAAGAAATAAAGAAAGAGATAAAAGATATTGAAGAAAAGCTTGACTGCAAGAATTACACCTTATAGAAATAAAGAAAGAGCAAGCGTGAATTAGAAAAGAAACCGTCGACAAAGTACTTTCGGCAGTCTGAAGGGGGCTTTACTGAGCCCCCTTTTTGCATTATTAATATTATGTAGAATAAAATTTAGTAAGCGAACCATAGGGTGATACATTTGTTTTACATAGTAACCGCGTTTCATACCGAAGCAAAGCCGATAATTGAGCATTTCGGCTTGAAGAAAATACCTCGACCCTGCAGGTTTCAGGTTTTCGCCGGGGACAACATGGTCCTTGTGGAAAGCGGCATGGGAATTGTGGCTTCCGCTGCCGCCACCTCATTTTTGCTGACGGAATTCAAAGCAGGGGAAAGGGATGTAATCTTAAACGTAGGCATCTGCGGAGCGAAAGAGAAGAGCTTAAAAAAAGGAGATGCGGTACTCTGCCACAAGGTAATAAATCACGATACGAAAAGGGCTTTTTACCCCGACGTTATCGTAAAGCACGCAATGAAGGAAGGGGTACTCGAGACCTTTTCGTTCCCGGTAGATAAGGATGAATATCCCGAATCCCATATAGAAGGTGATCTGGTCGATATGGAGGGGGCAGGTTTTTTCGAAGCGGCGTCTTTTTTTCTTCCACCGCATAAAATCCACTGCGTGAAGGTGGTCTATGACTATCTGGACGGGGAAAGGGTGGATCCAGTCAGGGTTTTGGAGTATATCCGGGGGAACATTCCTTTAATAGAGAGTTTGATGACCTGCTATAATGCACTGGACGAGCAGTATCCAATGGTTTTCGATGAGGGAGAACCGGAAATAATTCGCGAAATCAGCCGGAATCTGAAACTTTCAGTTACAATGACCCATCAGCTAAAAGATATGGTAAGGGCTTATGTGGCGAGGCACAAAAGAGGGCCGGAAGAACTGAAGGGTTTTTTGAATATTAAAGTATGCTCTAAAAACGAGGGGAAGGTATACTTTGAAAGGATTAGAGAAATGCTCAGTCATTAAAAGTTTTTCCCACATCTACATAGAGGAAGGGGTAATGGATCACCCGGTGACGCGGGAAATTATAAAAAAGTTTCCCGGTGCGGTGAAAATCAGGATAAAGCACTATAAGGATGTATTCTGCAGACCAAGGCAGAATTTTATCGTACAGGAAATGAGCAGGAAATTGATCCTTGCCGAGAAAAACGGTGAAATGATTTACCCCGGCCCTGAAGTCTGCCAGGATTTCGGGAATAAAAATTTTTACTACACCGCTCCAATTTTAAACTGCATTTATAGCTGCGAGTACTGCTACCTTCGCGGAATGTACCCTTCCGCCAACATAGTGATCTTTGTCAACATAGAGGATTATTTTAGAAAAGTAGAGAGCCTCTTGGAACGACAGCCGGTTTACCTCTGCCTTTCCTATGATTCGGATCTTCTGGCAATGGAGAGGATAGTGCCCCTTACTTCCAGGTGGATTGCGTACGCGAGGGAGAAGAGGAACTTAAAAGTCGAAATCAGAACAAAGAGCGCAAATTATTCAGCCATAAGGCGACTACCACCGGCTGATAATATCATTTTAGCCTGGACGCTTTCGCCCTCCGAGGTGATCGAGAAATACGAGCGAAAGACGCCTTCCCTGGAACACAGGCTGAAATGCATAAAAAATGCTGTTGACGACGGTTGGAAGGTGAGGCTGTGTTTCGATCCGGTTTTATATTTTGAAAACTGGCAGCGGGCTTATGAAAATCTCATAACCCGAACTTTTTCTATCGTTCAGCCTGAAAAAATATACGACGCCGGCATCGGCGTGTTCAGAATCTCCCGGGATTACCTGAAGAGGATGAGGAAAATCACTCCAGCTTCTGATATAATCTTTTATCCCTATGAAGAAAGGAATGGAATCTATAGCTATCCGGAACGGAAAAAAGGAGAGATAATTGAATATGTATCCGGGTTGGTGAAAAAGTACCTGCCCTCCGAAAAAATCTTTATATAAAAGCCCTGCAGGGGCTTTTTTTAATAATCAGGTTGCTCTTTCCCAGGAGTCCAGTTCCTCCAAAATGGTCCTGCATACCGATATGAGCAGTTTTATCTGTTGCACAGGCCTGGTCCTAACCATCGTAACCAGCTCATTTATGGCAGCTTCGGTATCCGGCTGGGCTTCGTAAGTCGCGGGGTCCTCCAGCACGTAATCCAGGCTCACGTTCAGGGCTTTCGCTATTTTGGAAAGGGTCTTGAGGGAGGGTAATTTGTCGCCTCTTTCCACCTGTCCGATGTAGCTGTAGTGGAGATTCGCCCTCTCACCCAATTCTTCCTGCGTCAAGTCCCGTTGCAACCTTATCTGCCTTATTCGTTTGCCTATATTCTTGAAAAATTCCCCGTTTTCCAAATAGACCAACTCCCTACAAGTATCCCTTACTATATGGTGCAATTTTTGGTAACTAAAGTAAAGAGAATATAAGTATTAAAAAATGAGTCGAATAATGTCGGTCGCCCCACAAATATTTTTCCTCATAGAGAAGGTTTTTAAAAGATTTTGGTGAATAATAAGTATACAGGAGTGAATGTGATGAAGAAAATAATGTTGATTGATGGAAACAGCCTGATCCACAGGGCCTTTCATGCCTTGCCGCCGCTGATGACATCCAAGGGAGTGCATACCAACGCTGTATACGGCTTCATGAACATGCTGATGCGGATTCTGAAGGAACAGCGGCCCGACTACATAGCGGTGGCCTTTGATAAAAAGTCACCCACATTCAGGCACCAGGAATTTATTGAGTATAAGGCCAACAGGGTCAGGACACCCGAAGAGCTGGTGGGCCAATTCGACGTTTTAAAACAAATACTAAAGGCGATGAACATCCGATATATCGAAATAGACGGATACGAAGCCGATGACATACTCGGGAGCCTGTCGAAAAAAGCCGAAGAAGCAGGGATCTTTACGCTCATCGTAACAGGGGATAAGGATACCCTTCAGCTGGTATCTCCCATGGTCCACGTGATGCTTACCAGGAAGGGTATATCGGAAATGGAGATTTACGATCCCGATAAGATGGCTGAGCGGTTCGGTATACCACCGCAGGCCATCCCCGATATGAAGGGGCTCATGGGCGACTCGTCCGACAATATACCCGGCATTCCGGGGGTAGGAGAAAAAACGGCCTTGAAACTTTTGCAGGAATACGGCTCCCTGGAAAATATCCTGGAAAATGCAGAGAAGCTCAAGGGGAAGTTACGGGAAAATATATTAAAATACGGTGAGCAGGCTCGAGTCAGCAAGCGCCTGGCGACCATCGTCAGGGATGTGGAGCTGGACGTCGACCTGGAAGAGATTGCTTTAACCGAACCCGATTACGCAGAGCTCCTAAAAATTTTCAGGGAGCTGGAGTTTTACACTCTCATAAATAAACTGCCCCGCCCGCAAGAGAAAGAAGAACATCCTGAGAAGCTGTCGTGCACCGTAATCGACTACAGCGGTTTCGGCCGGATGATGGAAAGGGTAAGAGCTGCGGGAGTTCTGGCCGTGGAACTGAAAACCGACGGTAGAAATCCCATGGATGCCCACCTTATAGGCATAGGCTTTTCGCCTTCCCGCGGGGAAGGGTTTTACGTACCGGCAGAAGTACTGGAAAAAAGCCCGGAGGTGAAATCCGATCTAAAAGCCGTACTGGCCGACCCGGGGATTACTAAGATAATCCACGACGGAAAGTACGCGAGGACGGTACTTGCTAAAATAGGAATGGATTTTGTATACAATTTTGATACCATGCTGGCAGCTTACCTGCTGGACCCCTCAAAGCCCAGATATGACCTGGAGAGCGTAGTCTTCGATAACCTGGGCGTGGAATTGAAAGGCACCGAAGATCCCGGCAGGAGGGTAGCGTACCTCATACCTTTGAAGGAGATAATGAGCGAAAAACTTAAAAGCTGCGCAATGGAAGAGCTCTTTTTCGGAGTTGAGATGCCGCTGAGCTTCGTGCTGTCTGATATGGAGATGACGGGGATAAAAGTGGACCCCGAAAAGCTCGAATCTCTATCAAGGGAGTTCGGGGAAAAACTGGAGGAACTAACCGGAGAAATTTACCGGCTTGCGGGGGTGGAGTTTAACATAAACTCGCCGAAACAACTGGGGGAAGTGCTTTTTGAAAAGCTAAACCTGCCGGTCATAAAGAAAAAAAAGAGCGGTTATTCCACCGATGCCGAAGTCCTGGAAAAACTGAAAAACGCCCATCCGGTCGTGGAGAAGATTCTGGAATACCGGTTCTTGATGAAAATGAAGTCAACCTATGCCGATGGGCTGTTGGCCCTTGTTGACAAAAGCACTTATCGTATTCACAGCAATTTCAATCAGACTATAACCGCCACCGGCCGTATCAGCAGTACCGAGCCGAACCTGCAGAACATACCCGTCAAGACCGATATAGGCAGGAAGATAAGGGGGGTGTTTGTGGCGGAAAGTCCCGAGCATGTCTTGCTGTCCGGGGATTATTCCCAGATAGAGCTGAGGGTCCTGGCACATTTATCGGGAGATGAGGGGCTTATCGAGGCTTTCATAAAAGGGGAGGATATCCATACCAGGACCGCCAGCGAGGTCTTCGGGGTTCCTCCCGAACAGGTTACCCCTCTTTTAAGGGATAGAGCAAAAGCCGTAAATTTTGGTATAATCTATGGTATAAGCGATTACGGCCTTGCCCAGAACCTGGGCATATCCACCGCGGAAGCCCGGGAGTATATCGAAAATTACTTAAACAGGTATCCGAAGGTAAGGGATTATATCCGGGAGACCATCAGGAATGCCAGGATGAGCGGGTATGTGACCACCATCCTCAACCGCAGGCGCTACATTCCGGAAATTAACAGCAGGAACTACAACCTCAGGTCCTTTGCCGAGAGGGTGGCGATGAACACCCCCATTCAGGGGAGTGCTGCAGATATAATAAAGGTTGCCATGGTGAAAATTACCAACCACTTTCGTGAGTATGGACTCAAGGCCAAAATGCTAATTCAGGTTCACGACGAGCTGATCTTCGACGTTCCGAAGTCCGAGCTTGAAGTCGTGAAAAATATCGTTAAAGATGATATGGAAAACGCCATTCCGCTGAAGGTCCCGCTGGTGGTCGATTTTAAGGAGGGCTATACCTGGGAAGAAATAAGCTGAGGAGGAGACATCCTTGAAGGTTATAGGCCTTACCGGTGGCATTGCTAGCGGCAAGAGCACCGTATCCGCGATTTTACGCCAAAAAGGGGCATATATTATAGATGCCGACGAGATAGCCAGGGAAATTGTTAAGCCGGGTAAACCGGCATGGAAGGAAATCGTGGATTATTTCGGCAGCGACATTTTGAACGAAGACGGTAGTATAAAGCGAAGAAAACTGGGGAGAATCGTTTTTTCCGATGATAAAAAGCTGGCCGTGCTGAACAGGATAACCCACCCCAGGATTGTCGAGGAGATCAAAAAAGAGCTTGAAGCATGTAGGCAAAGGAACGAGAAGGTCGTTGTGGTAGACGCCGCCCTTCTTCTGGAAATAGGCCTCGACATGCTGGTGGACGAGGTATGGCTCGTGTCGGTCGATGAAAAAACCCAGGTTAAAAGGCTTATTGAGAGAGAGCGATCTATAAGCTATACCGAGGCACTGGAACGGATTAGGGCTCAAATGCCGCTGGAAGAAAAACTCAAGTTTGCAACCAGGGTTATAGATAACAACGGCGATATAGAAAATACTAAAAAACAAGTAGACAGGATATGGAGGGAAATTGAAAAGTCGTGGGAAGATTCAAAACACGAAACGCAGCAGTCTACATTTTAATGTTACTGGGTTTACTGGCGCTTTATAACAACATTTCCTGGTTTTTAAAGTATCTTTACCCTCTAAGATACGAGGAGTATATCGTCAGGTATGCTGCCGAATACGAGGTAGATCCTTATCTGGTGGCTGCCGTGATAAAAGTAGAAAGCAACTTTTCCCCCACGGCTGTTTCCCCTAAGGGGGCCATAGGATTGATGCAGCTTATGCCTGAGACCGCCAGGTGGGCTGCAGACCAAATGGGAGTCCGTAATTTTAACGGAGATTTATTCAATCCGGAGCTGAATATCCGTATAGGTACCTGGTATCTGTCGATGCTAATAAAGGAATTTGACGGGGATACGAATATGGCACTGGCGGCGTACAACGGAGGGACTGGCAATGTAAAAGAGTGGATAAAAAACGGAGTATTAAGCAGAAAAAGGGACGTAGATTTGATCCCCTTCGGTGAAACCAGAAATTTCGTGTATAAGGTCAAAAGAGCCTATACCTGGTACAAGAGATTGTACAAACTATGAATTAAGAATTTTTTATGGAGGTTAGTTTATGAAGGAAATCAGGACTCTTGAGGATGTAAAAAAATTGAACCTGGAACCGCAGAGGCTTTTTTATTCGGCCAGCCACGAAGAAATAAAAACAGGAGCCACCGCCGACATTTACTTCGTAAAGACCATGGAGATTTTGAATCACATGGGGCTCGCCCGCAAGGAGGTGGTGGCAGAGGTTTTCCCGAGGAAATCGGGCATTATATGCGGAGTGGAAGAGGTCCTGAATCTGTTGAAGGACAAGGACGTGGAGATTTACGGCCTTCAGGAGGGAGAAAGTTTCTCACCAAAAGAGACGATAATGCGAATAAAAGGGCCTTACGAGGAATTCGCAATTTTTGAGACGGCTCTCCTCGGCATACTGGCTCATTCCAGCGGCTGGGCCACAGCGGCCAGGGAATGCAGGGAGGCGGCGGGAGACAAGGTTATGATCTGCTTCGGGGCTCGCCACGTGCACCCTGCAGTGGCACCGGTTATGGAGAGGGCGGCCTTAATAGGCGGCGCCAGCAACGCCAGCTGCATACTCGCCGCCAAGTTGCTGGGCAAGCAGCCTTCGGGCACGGTGCCCCACGCCGCTATGCTGATCGCCGGGGATACCATATCGGTGGCCAGAACTTACAACGAGATAATGCCGCCGGATTCGCCGAGGATTATCCTGGTAGACACCTTTAAAGATGAGGTCGAGGAATCCCTGGCGGTGGCGGAGGCCCTGGGCAGAGCCCTGGAAGGGATAAGGCTTGATACCCCCAGCGAGAGGGGAGGCGTGACCAAAGAGCTGGTCTATGAAGTCAGAAAGAGACTGGACCAGAAAGGCTACGATTATGTAAAGATTTTCGTGTCAGGTGGGCTTACCCCCGACCGGATAAGGGAACTCTCGGAAGCCGGGGCCGATGCCTTCGGGGTTGGAAGCTATATATCGGGTGCATCACCCATAGATATGACCATGGACATCAAGATGGTAGAAGGTAAGCCCGTAGCAAAACGCGGACGAATCCCTGGGATTATCGAGAATCCCAGGTTAAAGAAATTAAAGTAAAGTTAAAGCTCCGGGAACCAAAGGTTTATTTCCCGGCGGGCGTTCTCCGGGCTGTCGGAGGCGTGAACCAAGTTGTGGGTAGTTGACGTGGCAAAGTCACCCCTGATTGTGCCGGGGAGGGCTTCTTCCACTTTTGTAGCACCGTTAAGGAGCCGAACCAGCTTTATAGCGTTTTCGCCCTCAAGCACCATGGCAAAAACCGGTCCGGAAGTAATATAATCTACCAGTTCCCGGAAAAAGGGTTTAGAAGAGTGTTCCCGGTAGTGTTCTTCGGCCAGCTGCCGTGAAACGGTGAGGAGCTTGGCCGCTACGAGAGTTAGCCCTTTCTGTTCGTAGCGCTGTAAAATAGTCCCGACGAGTCCCCGTTTTACGCCGTCGGGCTTTATCATGACAAAGGTTCTTTCCAAAAGCCATACCTCCCAGAATTTTTTGACTATATTTTACATAAAATTATTTTACAGTGCAAGTTTTTTATGTAAGGTGATGCGCGTGTTTAAAGACCGCATCGATGCAGGTAAAAGGCTCTCTCGGATTCTTGAAAAATACAAAAACACCGCGAATGCGGTGGTTTTCGCAATACCCAGGGGTGGGGTGGTGGTAGCCAGGGTTGTTTGCGACTATCTTAACCTTCCCATGGATATTGTCGTTGCACGCAAAATTGGGGCTCCGTTTAACGAGGAGCTGGCGATTGGAGCGGTAGTTCCCGGCGGCAGAGTTTTATTGAACGAGGATGCCGTAGCAATACTGAGGGTGAGCGAGGACTACATCGAAAAGCAGAGGCTGCGCAAAATCGAGGAGATCAGGCGGAGGCTGGAAATGTACCGGGGAAGCGACGCTTACGCCAACCTGGAAGGCAAGACGGCCATCATAGTGGACGATGGTATCGCCACCGGTTATACGGTCAAGGCTGCCGTGGAGTTCGTCCGGGGCCTAAACGCCGGCCGCATCATAGTAGCCGCCCCGGTTATAGCACCCGATACCCTGAGGGAGCTTCAAGATCTTGTCGACGAAGTGGTTTACATTTACTCCGAGGAGCCCTTTTACGCTGTAGGACAGTTTTACAGTGATTTCAGAGAGGTGCAGGACGATGAAGTCCTGGTAATGTTAAAAAATAAAAGAAAAGGTGAGTAAAAATGCCGCTTTTGCTTAAAGCAGTCATCATGGGAATAGTCGAAGGTCTGACCGAATTCCTGCCCGTATCCTCAACGGGCCATCTAATTATTGCCGGTGACCTGATAGGTTTTAAGGGTAGCCCCTTCCACATAATGTTTGATATAGTGATACAGCTCGGCGCAATACTCGCAGTGGTGTTTTATTACAGGAAGAGAATAGCGAGCTCCCTGAGGCAGCTTTCTCCGGGGCAAAAGGGGTTTCGTTTCTGGCTCAATATTTTGATAGCATTTTTCCCGTCGGCCATAGCCGGAGTGCTGCTTAATGATTATATTGAGGAGTATCTGTTTTCATCTTTTACGGTAGCTATTGCCCTCATAGCCGGCGGTTTTCTCATGATATTAGCCGAAAACGTCTTCGGCCGTTACGGTATAAACGACGTGGATGATATGGATGCCGGGAAATCGCTGATCGTCGGGATTGCCCAGTGCCTTTCACTGTTTCCCGGCATGTCGCGCTCCGCTTCCACAATAATGGGCGGTATGGCGGCAGGATTATCCGTGAAAGCCGCCGCGGAGTTTTCCTTTTTTCTGGCCATCCCCACCATGCTGGGAGCCACCGCCTTTTCACTGATGAAGGGATTTTCCGCCGTAACTCCCGCGGAGTGGCAGGCTTTAGGCGTGGGATTTGTCGTTTCCTTCCTGGTGGCCCTGTTGGCGGTGGACAGATTTCTGGCGTACCTTACCAAGCATTCCTTAAAATCTTTTGCGTATTACAGGATCGTCGCAGGAGTAATCATGCTTATACTCGTATATACCGGGCTAGTGGGATAAAACATTTCATAATTATATTATTTTTTTACAGAGGCAAGCCTTCATTTATATGACTTGCCTCTTATTTTGTTGGATTTTACTTTACAATACAGCCTGTTGGTTTCATGACCCCGACCCGGCGGTAGTTACATACCATAACCCAACGGCTCTTCAGTTGGTTCCGGAGCGGTTTTCCTTAAACTGCAACAGGTAGAGCTTGTAGTAAAGTCCCCTCTTTTCCAGCAGCTCTTCGTGAGTTCCGCATTCCCTTATCCGCCCTTTGTGGAGCACAATTATCTTGTCGGCATGCTGTACGGTTGACAGGCGGTGGGCTATTATTATCGTCGTGCGGCCCCGGGTGATCTTCTCCAGCGCATCCTGAATAAGAGACTCAGTTTCGGTATCAACGGCCGATGTGGCTTCATCCAGTATGAGGATGGCTGGGTCGAAGGCCAGAGCCCTGGCAAAGGCCAGAAGCTGCCTCTGGCCGGCGGAAAGGGTGCCGCCTCTTTCGGTGACCTCTTCGTCGTATTTGTTCGGTTTTGTTTCGATAAATCGGTGCGCGTTGGTGTAACGCGCCACTTCCCGGATCTTTTCATCGTCTATTTCGGTGTCGTTGAGACGGATGTTATATTTTATGTCTCCGGAAAATAAAAACACGTCCTGCTGCACCACGCCTATCTGGCGCCTTAAGTCGCTCTGCCTCATATCCCTTATATCTACGCCGTCTACGAGGATCTGGCCCCTGTTCACGTCGTAAAACCGGCAGATCAGATTGATTATAGAAGTCTTTCCCGCGCCGGTAGCGCCTACCAAGGCCACGGTTTCGCCGGGTTCTACTTTGAAACTCACGTCCTTCAGTACCCAGTCTTCACCTTCATAGGCGAACCATACGTTTCTGAATTCTATTTCTCCCCTGAACCTGCCTACCGCTACCGGATCGGACGGGTCTTTGATCGGGCTTTCGGTATCTAGCACCTGGAAGATTCTTTCGGAAGAGGCCATAGCCGACTGGAGGATGTTGAATTTTTCGGCCAGGTCGTTGATGGGTTGGAAGAACTGGCCCATATAATGGACGAAAGCATAGAGGGTGCCGAAGCTCAGCATCCCCCTTATAACCCTCGGCCCGCCGTACCAGATGAGTAGTGAGAGGGATAGGTAGTACACTAGGTCCAGGAATGGCCGGAAAACGGCAAATACCTGAAGCTCCCTCATAGTGGCCAGGTAATATTCCCGGTTTATACGGTCGAATTCGGCAAACTTTTTTGCTTCTCTGTTGAATATCTGAATAACTTTCATCCCCGTAATGTTTTCGCTCAATGTCGCATTGATGCGGGCGATTTTCTTTCTAACTTCCCGATAAGCTTCGCGGGCTTTATTCCGAAAAATAACGGTGGCTACGGCTATGATGGGAGCTACGGAGAGCGCTGCTATCGCCATCCTAAAATTCATCCTCATCATGACAATGATGATACCCAAAAGCAAAAACAGGTCCTTGAACAGGTTTACCAGCACGCTGGTGTACATCTCATTGAGGGTTTCGGTGTCGTTGGTTACCCTGGTAACCAGCCTCCCTACCGGATTCTTGTCGAAATATGAAAGGTGCATGTTTTCGATATGGCTGAATATTTCCTTCCTTAAATTGAGTATGATGTTCTGGCCGGCATACTGGAGCAGGTACACCTGGACATAGTTGACCGCAAACCTGATGAAAAGTATTAAAACAAAAATTAGCGACAATCTGGTGAGCCCTTCTACGTCGCGGGCCCTGAAACGCTTGAGTTCATCGGGATCAAGCGGGAAAGCTTTCAATAGCTTTTCTCCCTGCCTGGCGACGATTTCGCCGTCAACGGTTTCGATAATGACGTTACCGTTTTCCGCAAAGCCCTGGACCAGGTAATACTTTCCGTGCTGCTCTACAATCCGGTAGTGAGTCGCACCGGGTGGTGCCTGGGAAAGGTCACTGCTTCGCACCAGCGTTTTGTCATGCCAGCTGACTGTGTGTGCTCCCGGCGGGATTTTATCTCGGGGGACTTCCAAATACGGAATTTTAAAGGCATTGATATAGCCGTCGAGGGCAGAGCGCACTATGTACGGCTGAGCCAGGTCCGCGGCGGTGACAACCATTAAGAGAAGGATACAGAATACCATCAGGGCAGCATAAGGGCGCGCATATTTCAGGAGCCGCCTGAAAATATGAAGGTCGATAGGTTTTTCCTGCAGTTCGTCCTCGTGAAAACCGTTCAACAGTTACACCCTTTCCTCAATTCATCTCTTCGAGAGATTTTTCAAGAAGCTGTTTCTGGTAGAGGTTGTAATATATGCCCTTGATTTCGAGCAGCTCTTCATGGGTTCCCCTCTCGACGATCTTCCCGCCGTCCAGAACTATGATTTCATCGGCGTGCATTACAGTCGATATGCGGTGGGAAATTAGAATACTGGTCCGGCCGCGGCAGAACCGTTTTAAATTGACGAGGATTTTCTCTTCCGTGGCCGCATCCACAGCCGAGAGGCAGTCGTCGAGGATAATTATTCTCGGGTTTTTGATCAGGGCCCTGGCAATCGAAATCCTCTGCTTCTGACCGCCGGAAAGATTGACACCCCGTTCGCCCAGGAGGGTTTCATACTGCTCGGGTAAAGCCAGTATATCTTCGTGAATGCCTGCCATTTTTGCAGCATCCACTATTTCTTCATCGGAATATTCACCGCTGAAAGCTATGTTTTCCCGGACGGAGGTGGCAAAGAGAAAAGTATCCTGTGGGACGTACCCCACCTTTTCTCGCAGGGTTTTGAGGGGAATTCTGTTGATGTCGATGCCGTCGATGTATACGGTATCCGGCGGTACCGGATAAAGGCGGAGAAGAAGACTTGCTATTGTGCTTTTTCCGCTGCCTACGGCGCCCACGATGGCGAGGCTCCCGCCGGCGGGGACCCGCAAACTTATATCGCTGACGGAAGGTTTTTGAGCTCCCGGGTAGGTGAAAGTCAGGTTTTTGATTTCTATCTCTCCCCGCAGGTCATCGACAGGCAGAGTATCGGGCCCGTCAAGCACCTCCGGTTTTTCCTGTAAAATAGCGTTGATTCTCTCCATGGACGCGGCACCCCTCTGTATCAAATTTATAAGCCAGCCAATGGCTATTGTGGGCCAGGTGAGGAGGCCAAGATACGAGATGAAAGCCACAAAATCGCCCACAGAAATGCGGCCGTACATCGTAAGTTTTCCACCGTACCAAATAACGATGAGGAGGCTAAGGCCCGAGATCAACTCGATCAGCGGGAAGAACATCCCCCATATCTTTACGAGCTGCATGTTCGTCTCCATGTTATACCGGCAGATCCGGGAAAATTTCTCCATCTCCTTTTCTTCCTGTACGAAGGACTTAATTACCCGGATACCCGCGAAATTTTCCTGAGTGCATTCGGTGAGTTTTGAAAAAGCCTCCTGGACGGCTTTGAAGCGGTTATGGATCATCGCGCCGAACCGCGTTACGGTAAAGACCAGAAAGGGGAGGGGAAGGAGAGCAAAAAGCGTCAGCTCCCAGCTTATGGTCTTTCCCATCATAAAAATTGCCGCCAGCGTCATAAATGCTGCATCTACCGCCAGCACGATTCCCATACCCAGAGCTTGTCTTACCGCCTGGATATCGTTGGTGGCGTGCGCCATTATATCGCCGGTCTTATGGTGCTGAAAATACGTCAGTGATAGGGTCTGCAGGTGGGCGTAAAGCTTATTTCTCAGCTCGTATTCGATTTTCCGGGAGCTTCCAAGCAGGTACATCCGCCACAGGTACCTTAGGAGCGCGATGGCAAAAGCTATTAATATGAGAGCGGAAACGTACCTGACGGCGAAATCTCTATTAAAAGTCCCTCGGTTTATGGCGTCAGCCGTTTCGCCCAGCAACCTGGGGTAAATTATCTGCAGGAAGTCCACAACTACGAGCCACAGCACACCCACTGCGTACATACCCTTATAGCGGTAAAAAAAATCCCGCAGGGCAAGAAAATTTCTCATAAAATCACTCCGTTTCCAGATACATAATTATTCTATGTAAAATAAGGAAACCCTTTATTTTAATAAATTTAAATATAATTTTAAACGAGAACCGCCAAAAAAGGCCGAAAAGCACGACTCAACAACCAGCTCCCGGCTCGTCACTTGACTTATTGGAGTGAAAATTATATAATTTTTACCGTTCGTGGTAATTTTATACCTCTGTCTACCGTTGGGCCTTGTAAAAAAGCAGGGTCCTTTTTAAATCTCGGGATGGAGGTGAAGCCATGGACATCAAAGGGATAGCGGAGGAAGTCTGCAAAAAGACAGGGGTTGAAACTACAGGGCGCGATGTGGAAAAAGTACTGTCGGGGCTGACAAGCAGTTCCCATTTCTGGGAGGTCGTCTGTACAGCCCGGGAGCCGTTCAGCGTTGTAGCTGAAGTAGTCGAGGTACTAAAGCGGACAAGACTGGTAAAAGTAGATGAACAGGGGGACATATATTTTACTCCTGAAGGCATGAAATTTTTAAAAAGCCGCGGGATAACCCCCAGGAAAGATTACACCTGTCCGGCGTGCGAGGGACGGGGAATAGGGCTCGAGAAGCTGAAAGAACTGGTGCAAAAATTTGATGAAGTGACCGCCGACCGTCCCAAAGCCATAATCGATTACGACCAGGGATTCGTGACAACACGAACCGTGGTGAGCAGAATAGCCCTCATGGCGGACAGGGGGGATCTGGAGGGTAAAAAGCTATTGGTTCTGGGAGACGACGATCTTGTGAGCATAGCCGCCGGCCTTTCGGGGATGCCAGCGGAGGTCGTCGTCATGGAGATCGACGACAGGCTGGTTGAATATATTAATGACAAAGCCACTAAATTAGGGCTACCGGTAAAGGCTATAAAGTACGATTTCAGGGAAAAACTGCCCGATGAATACGTGGGTTATTTCGATACTTTTACCACAGACCCGCCGGAGACCCTGGAAGCCCTTGAGGTCTGCATGGGCAGGGGACTCACGGGCCTTTCAGGCGAGGGGTGTGCCGGTTACTTCGGGCTAACCCGTACGGAGGCTTCCCTGAAGAAATGGAACCTGTTCCAGCAGATGCTGGTAGATAAATTCAAGGTGGCCATTACCGATATAATTGACGACTTCAACCACTACGTCAACTGGGATTACCTGCTGGGTAGCATTCGAGACGATTACTCTTTCGTGCAGGTAAAACCCAGGCTCAACTGGTACAGGTCCTCAATGTACCGCATAGAGACGTTAAGCGGCTTCAAGGGAATGGAAAATAAGTCTATGCCCTGCGAGCTTTACATAGACCAAGAGGCTCTGATTTACCGACCGGGGCAAATGTAATGTGCCATAGTTTCGTTCAATAGCTTTTTATTTCTGGGCAGGTTATCCCAGGGCAAAGAAGAGATGTCAAAAAGCAAAGAAGTGTAATTAGAAAGCTGATCCAAAACAACTACAGGCATAGAACCAATTGCAGGATGATAAAAGCAGCGATAAAACTTCAACGCCTCAACAGGAGTCATTCCATTCATGTTTTTGCCAAAATGCGGCCGCCTGTAGTTGAAATATAGTATCCAATTTTGAGCCATCTTTAGGAATGAAGTCCTTGAAGTTACTTTTTTCAAGTTTAAAGCGTAAAACTCCTCATCATCAGTGCGGTGAGAGCGTTCAACGAAGCAATTTGTTTCCTTATTCCTTTCCGGGATATTAAGCAAAGATACGTTCCAATGATCGAAAATAAGTTTTTGAATGAGTTTTCTTTTACGAGAGCCGGCACTGCCTCCGAACTCTGCTCCATTGTCTGTTTGAAAGAAGAGTTGATGTTTTACACCGAAGGCTCTAAGCCAGGCTGCCACAAGCAGCATGAAAGTCAACCCATTTTTAAAATCGAGAGAATCGGCATACGCAATAAAGCGCAACCTTGTTTTAATATCAATAGCAGTGAACTGAAAAGGAGGCAGCTTATTTTTGAAAATAGATGCATAAGCTTCGGGAGGCAAAGCCGATTGATCGGCGATATGTTTTGCATCGATCTGCCAGAGCTGCAAAGGTTCGAAGGCGGAGAAATCTGTAGCAAATCGGCGGGAGCCGGTAAGCGTCTTGTGTTTACGGCAGTGTATACCGTAACGTCTTCTAATATTTCGAATAGTAAAAGGGGAAAGTTGAATATTGAAGGTATTTTTAATGAACAATGCCAGCCTTTTAGAGCCCAGATTAGTTTCTTTTGCCAGAGTAACGACCAAATTTTCGATGTGCTCCGGAGTTCTGTTAGGCATGCGGAATTTAGGTCCTCGTTTTTTGATACAGGCCGATATATCCCCATTAGAAAGCCTGAAACGCTCTCTTAATTTATACACCCATCTTGGAGTAACACCCAAGATTTTAGCGGTTTCTTTAACGGAATGAGACTCAAGTAAAGAGATAGTGATTTGAGCAACAGCCTGGGGATTACCCGAAGCTTTAAGTTTTTGGTATAATGTCATTGGGTGGGATCCCTCCTTAGTGGGTTTCTGTTGTTCCATATCCATAATACCCCAGGGATACCCACCCTTTGCAATGTCTTTTTCACTTTAATAAAGTAGTGTGAACGAAACTGTGGCTCATCTACAAACCGACCGGGGCAAAAGCGTTGACAAAGAAAAAAAAGTGTGGTATTTTAAATATTAAAACTTGAAAAGCAAAAACGATGAAGGGGACAGTAAGCGCCGGGAAGCCCCCAGCGAGCCGGGGTTGGGTGGGAGCCCGGTGGATTTACCGGTGGCTGAAGATCACCCCTGAGTGAGGCCCGAAACCAGCGGAGTAGGAGCCTACGGCTATTGCCGTTATCTAGACAAGGGAGGTGCGGGAATTTTCCGCACCTTACCAGGGTGGTACCGCGGGAGAAATCTCGTCCCTTTTTGAGGGACGGGATTTTTTTATATATTCTAACCTTCAATTGCTAAAGATGGAGGTAGTATGTCATGTTTAAAAAAGTTGAGCCTACTATGAATTTTGTCCCGATCGAAGAGAAAATACTGGATTTCTGGAAAAGGGAAAAGATTTTCGAAAAGAGCATAGAAAACAGGAAGGATGCCCCCAACTACGTGTTTTACGAGGGGCCTCCTACGGCTAACGGAAAGCCCCACGCCGGCCACGTGCTGACCAGGGTCGTCAAGGACTTGATCCCCAGGTACAAGACCATGATGGGGTACAGGGTCGACCGTAAAGCCGGGTGGGATACCCACGGGCTTCCGGTGGAGTTGGAAGTTGAAAAGCAGCTTGGAATCAGCGGGAAACCCCAGATAGAGGAATACGGAGTGGAAGAGTTCATAAAGAAATGCAAAAATAGCGTCTTTACCTACGAACAGGAATGGAAGAGGATGACCGAGAGGGTAGGGTTCTGGATCGACATGGAGAACCCTTACGTCACCTACCACAACACCTACATCGAATCGGTGTGGTGGGCCTTGAAAAAAATCTGGGAGAAGGGTCTTCTATATAAAGGTCACAAAGTTGTGCCCTACTGCCCCAGGTGCGGGACATCGTTGTCCAGCCACGAGGTAGCCCAGGGTTACGACGAGGTCGAAGACCCATCCGTATTTGTGAAGTTCCCGCTGGAGGGAGAAGAAAATACTTATTTCCTTGTATGGACCACTACTCCGTGGACGCTGCCTTCCAACGCAGCCCTGGCAGTAAAAGGAGACTCCACCTACGTAAAGGTTGAGCATAACGGCGAAAAACTCATACTTGCTGAAGAAAGGCTGAGCGTCCTGGATGGGGAATACACCGTCCTGGAAAAGTTCACGGGCGAAAAACTTTCCGGCGTTAAGTACAGGCCCGTATTCCCGTTCTTTGAAAACGAGAGGGAAAGAGCCTTTTATGTGGTCACCGCGGATTTCGTCGTGATGGACGAAGGCACCGGAATCGTGCACATGGCGCCGGCCTTCGGCGAGGACGACTACAGGACGGGACAGAAGCACGGACTGCCGGTATTACAGCCCGTAGATGCCCAGGGAAGGTTTACAGAACAGGTGGAATCCTGGGCCGGGGTATTCGTAAAGGACGCCGATAAAGGCATCATAAAAGACCTGAAGCAGAGGGGGCTTCTGTACAAGGCTGAAAGGTACCTGCACACATATCCTTTTTGCTGGCGCTGCGATACGCCGCTTTTATACTATGCCCGCAGCAGCTGGTTTATCAAGACAACAGCTATTAAAGACAGGCTCCTGGAGATAAACCGGAAGATAGGTTGGCATCCGGAGCACATAAGGGACGGCCGCTTCGGCAATTTCCTTGAAAACGTCATAGATTGGTGTCTGAGCCGCGAGCGCTACTGGGGAACGCCGCTCAACATCTGGATATGCCAGGAATGCGGCAAAGAGCACGCCGTCGGCAGTATAGAGGAATTGAAGGCGATGAGCAAGCTGCCGCTGGGAGATATAGAACTGCACAAGCCCTACGTTGACGAAGTCGTATTAAAATGCCCCGGCTGCGGCGGCGATATGAGGCGCGTGCCCGAGGTCATAGACTGCTGGTTCGATTCGGGCTCGATGCCTTTCGCCCAGCTCCACTACCCCTTTGAAAACGAAGAGACCTTTAAAACCCATTTCCCGGCGGATTTCATATCCGAGGCCATCGACCAGACCCGGGGATGGTTCTACAGCCTCTTTGTGATATCTACTCTGCTGTTTGACGATTCGCCTTACAAAAACGTACTGGTAATGGGGCACGTGCTGGACCAGTACGGGCAGAAGATGAGCAAACACAAGGGTAACGTGCTGGACCCGTGGGAGATCCTGAACGAGCAGGGTGCCGACGCCATGCGCTGGTACCTTTACGTGGCAAGTCCTCCGTGGAACCCCAGCCGCTTCTACAAAGAGGCTGTAAGCGAAGCCCAGCGGCGATTCCTGGGCACCCTGTGGAACATCTATTCCTTCTTTACACTTTACGCCAGTATCGACAATTTCGACCCGAGAAAACATTCGCTGGATCCGAAATCCAGGCACGAAATGGACCGCTGGCTTCTGTCCAGGGTAAACAGCACCAACAGGAGAGTAAGGAAATGCCTGGACGGATTCGATATAACTACTGCAGCCAGGGCCCTGGAAGAGCTGGTAGACGATATGAGCAATTGGTACGTCCGCCGGTGCAGGGAAAGGTTCTGGAAATCCGAAATGGACCAGGACAAAATCGCAGCATACCTCACACTGTACGAAGCGCTGGTGGAGTTCATAAAGATAGCGGCTCCCTTCGTGCCGTTTATCACCGAAGAACTTTACCAGAACCTGGTGAGAGTGCCTTATCCCGAATCGCCGGAGAGCGTACACCTTTGCTACTACCCTGAGGTAAGGGAGGAGCTTATCGATTTAAAACTGGAGCACAAGATGGAGCTGGCGCGCAAGATCGTGGAATTAGGAAGGGCTGCCAGGAACAAGGCTAAAATCAAGAACCGCCAGCCCCTTTCGAGAATGATGGTCCAGCTGAGGAATCCCAACGATGAAGAGCTTTTAAAAGATCTGACCGATATTATCAAAGAAGAGCTGAATATAAAAGAAATCGAGTATATCCACATGGCCGAACAGTACTTTACCTACATGCTAAAGCCCCGTTTCGACCTGCTGGGGCCCAAATACGGTAAGCTCATGCCTGCTATTGCCCGGGAAATTTCTAAGGCCAATGCTGCCGAATTGATCAGGGAAGCCAGAGAAAAGGGCGAGGTAGTCCTGACGGTAGAAGGGCAGGAGGTAAAGCTGACCCAGGACGATCTCGATATAAGAGCCCAGGACAAAGAAGGGTTCTGCACCGAGGGAGAAGGGGGCTACTACGTGGTGCTCGATACAACGATTACCCACGAACTAGTGCTGGAAGGTATAGCCCGGGAGCTCACCAGCAAAATACAGAACATGAGGAAGGAAGCCGGATTTGAAGTAGAAGATAAAATATACGTCTATTACCAGGGTGACGCAGTAATTGATGAAGCCATGGACGTCCACGGAGGGGAGATTAAAGGCGATACGCTGGCGATTTCCATCGAAAAAGCCGCCCCGCCGGAAGACAGCTTTGCCAGGGAGTGGGATATAAACGGGCACGGGGCGTTGCTTGGAGTAAAAAAAGCGTGAGGTGAGGGCTGTGAATGAAACGATCAGGGTCTTAAAGGAAAGAAGAAGTATAAGGCAATATGCAGCCAGACCCATACCCAGGGAAATCCTGGAGGACATCGTAGATTGCGCAAGGCTTGCTCCATCGGCCAACAACGTTCAACCGTGGGTATTCGTGGTAGTAACCAACGAAGAAGGCAAAAAGGAACTGGCCCGGCTCGCAACCTGGGGGAAGTTTATCGCCGATGCCGCCGCCTGCGTGGCTGTGTTCTGCGAAAAGGACAACAACCACGCTGTGGAAGACGGTTCGGCTGCTACCGAAAATATCATACTGGCAGCTAAAGCTTACGGTATCGGTTCCTGCTGGGTGGCGGGATACAGGAGGCCTTACAGCGATGAGGTCAGGAGGTTACTGGGGGTGCCCGAAAAATACGAACTTATCTCGCTGGTACCCCTGGGATACTCTGATAAGACGCCGAATCCGCCCAAGAAGCCGCTGTCGGAAGTGCTGAAGTGGGAAAAATACGAATAAAATCTGACCCGAGGGTGCACCCTACACCCTCGGGTTATTTTTTTAGTTCGGTTATTAGTCTAATGGCATGTATAGCCCTCTGACGGTGATTTTCGGCAAATCTTGAAACGGGAGCAGGAAAAGGGCAATAGCCGTAGAAAAATTACTAGTGGGAGCTATTATGCTTGTCCAGCGGTGTAATTTTAAAAGCGGTTACATTTTATTCGGAGAGGGGAAACAGCGTTGGAGATAACATTTACAGGCATTCAACCTTTCAACCTGGAAGCGATAGCCGAAAGCGGTCAGGCCTTCCGCTGGAACAGGCTGGAAGACGGGGGTTACCTGGGCGTGGTCGGTAACCTGGTGATAAAGGCCTACCAGGAGGAAGATACCCTAAGGATATTTACCAACGGCGGTAATGATTCGATCGGGTTTATTCGGGATTATTTTGACCTGGAAAGAGATTACCGGGAGATCGAGGATAAGCTCAGCGGTTTCGACGAATTGGTACCAGCGGTAAAGTTCTGCAGCGGTAACCGCATACTCCACCAACAACCATGGGAAACCCTGATTTCATTTATCCTTTCAGCCAACAACAGCATACCTAATATAAAGCGGACGATAGAGCGGATGTGCAGCTGTTACGGAACTCCTGTGGAATTTGAGGGAGAAATCTACTATACTTTTCCCACCCCGGAAGTGCTGGCTTCTTTATCGGAAGCCCAGATCAGAGATACCCGCTGCGGTTTCAGGGGCAAGTACGTGATTGCAGCGGCCAGGATGGTCGCCGGTGGCGACATCGTCCTGGACGAACTGGAGAAGCTTCCCACCGGCGAAGCAAGAGACTATCTCATGAAGATCCCCGGAGTAGGGCGGAAGATAGCCGACTGCGTGCTGCTTTTTTCCCTGCGGAAATTCGACGCCTTCCCGGTAGACGTATGGATAAAAAGGGTTGTGGAGCACCTTTATTTTGACGGCAGGGAAATGCCGGTAAAAAAACTGCAGGAGTTTGCGGAAAATAGATTCGGCCCACTCGCCGGGTTCGCTCAGCAGTACCTTTTCCATTACACCAGAACTTGCTGGAGTGATATTAAAGACACCCCCGGCTCTAAGAAAGACTAAGTTGAGTTCTTCTAGAGGCAGCAGGTGGACTTTTTGATAAATATCAGCAGCAGATAAAGACAACAGGAAAAGGAGCATAAAAATATATAAGACCTGGGCTAAATAATTACAGTGAAAAGTAGGGTCCAGGAATTTTGATCAAGTCCAATTTTTTGTGAAAACCCTTCTGGCTAGAACCAGGAGTTTCTCATCACCACCGTTTAGCCTATTATACCGCCTCCGCCCTCCCCTTTTTTTAGGCGTCAAGGATATGCTATCGCCGAGCTTTGCCCGTCCTTGATACCGGATGCTTTCGGCGGTTACGAATAGTTACCGGTATGACTGCGCAATTGAATATACCAAGATTGATGAGTTCTTGAATGGTATTTTTGTATGGATCGAGTTTTGATCCTCTTTTAGGATGCGGCTTCCTTTCGGAATTGCGTCTGCTCTAAGGTATTTTCTTACCATATTCCTTGAGCGACCTGTTTCTCGTGTAATTGCACGAATGTCTTGCCCATTGTTCTTAATTCATGTAACATGATGATAGATTCACTCCCTAGCATTTATTTCCCTCCGATCTTTTGCGCTGGTATCAGAGGGATATTTCGCCAGGGGGGATCAATTCCTTTTCGTTGCTCCTGGAAAATTTACACCGGCGGTGACAACGATTTCAGTTAAACTGATAAGGGTTATATTTACTCCTGCCAAAAAGAGAGAAAATTACGATCCCCAAAAAGTCCTTGGGTAATATCGGATTATTCAAACAAACCAGTAAGCAGCCTAAAGGCTAAACATCCGATTGACAGGGAATGTATTTTCTATGCCGGGTATCACCTGAACCTACACCATACTAATATAAATAATGTTTTTTATTTTATTTAGTCCACGTATTTTCAAACGGTGAACAGAAGGTTGAGATATACCTAATTGTTTGGCAATCTCTTTTTCCGTCAACCCTTTAAAAATAATTAATTCAATAACTTTTCTTTGTTGTAGAGTAAGTACTGATAGAACTTGTTGTATGTATATCTTATCTTCAACTTCACTGAAAGGATCGGTGGGATCTGAAATAGTGTTAATCATTTCCACAGGTTTACTATCGTCAGGATTTACGAAATCGTTTAAGATCAATATTTCATGCTGCTTCAACTTTTTTTCCTTTTTTAATAGCCTAATAGCTTCATGCCGAAGCCCGACTAAAAACCACGACAGTATTTTTGCGTCTTCTTTATCAAGGTCTTTAAAATTTACGTTAAATTGGGATTTGTAGACCATCTTGACACCTTCCTTCTGGACCTCTATTATTAATAATAATTAAAAAACATTTTAATAATCTGTCCAAAATTTAATTATTTGATTAATTAAGGTAAAAATTGTAAGAAAAATCGGCAATAAAAAGATATAAAGGACCTTTTATCAGGGCTTCCGGTGGGAAAAGCGCCTAGATTCACTAATACTATCCCAAAAGCATAAGATTTTAAGTAAAGGATGTGCATACCTGGTTCGGAGATTGCTTGGCCAAAGTAAAAAGGTCAAGTTTTATGAACCAGGTGGATGTATGTCAATGAAGTTCAAAAAGAGACTTTTCTACGGGTGTCTGATTATAATACTGGTTTTGATTGGAGTCTCAAGATTTAACCATTTAATAAAGCGGGAAGAGTTGGCGCATAAAACAAATTCGCAATCTCAAAATATCAGTTTGGTATATTTAAAAATGGTTACGGAAAATGAAGGATGGGCTATTGGATCGGATAAAGTATACCGAACCATCGACGGCGGGGCAACGTGGGAAGACGTAACCCCACAGGGTGCGAAGGAAATCTATACCTGGTATTTTCTGAATTCAGATTTGGCGTGGATCGTATCTTCGAGAGATTTAAAGGGTACACTCTACAGAACGGAAAATGGAGGAAGGCATTGGGTTGAAGAGGAGGTGCCTTTTAATTTAGGGCTACTATTCTTTATCCCCGGCGAAAAGTCTTATAACGGATGGGCTTTAAAAAATTACGGCCCTGCTTCGGGAAGCAGTCCCGTCGATGTATATAAACTGATAAACGGCTCCTGGTCGATGATTCACAAGGGTCAGGGTCCGGGTACTACATTAGAAAAACCAGGCACTCTCCCCTATGCCGGATATAAAAACGGCTTTGTATTCCTGCCGGATACCAAAACCGGATTTGTAACCATCGAATACCGCGAACTGGGAAAGTACGGTTTATATGTCACCAGGGACGGTGGTTATACCTGGCTGCAAAGTATTCTTCCAATACCATCAGAATACAGTGACAGTAGTATTTATATTACTGCCCCTATCTTTTTCAATGATGAAAAAGAGTCCACCGGGATATTACCGGTCTGGTTTATGAATAAAGAAGGCGACTATTCGGTAGTTTTCTTCATTACCCATGATAAAGGGGAAAGCTGGTCTGGAGCACCTCCTTTCAGAGCAAAAGAAAGGATTATTTCTATAAATATAACGGATAGATCCCATTGGTGGGTTTTAACAGAATCAAAGCTATATGGAACCCGCGATGGCGGTAATACTTGGAACGAGCTCCATCATCCTAAAGGCGCAGTTCAGATTCAGTTCGTTAATCCTAAAGTAGGGTGGGCACTTATTAATCTTGACACGGGAACAGAGATACTTCACAGCAATAGCGGCGGGCTTTCGTGGAAAAGAATTTTTTAAAAAGCTGCCTATAAAAGATAGGCAGCTCAGCTTGTAGACAAAGCCGCTTTTAGGATGCATAACCTAAAAGCGGCTTTTTGTTGAAGGCGAAGAAAATTTTTAAGAAAAACGAATGTAAAGCGGGGACTGTTGGCGGAAACGTTCCCCGTCTTTTCTTCCATAAAGCCAGCTTTTTTAAATTCATGCATGCGAAAAGAAGCGTGAGGTAATGTCCAACTTTCCTCAAGCCTCGTAGATTTGTATAGCGCATGCCATGCTTTTCCTTCGCATCGGCAAATACCCGCTCGATGGTCTGGCCGCGCATTTTGTATAGTTCTTTACCCCATTGGGTGTGTCTTATATCTTCCGCTATTTCTATGTAATGCTCCCATATATGCCGAGTTATGATTTTTGTGTAATTTTTACTTTTGGTGCACTGTAGGCGCATGGGACATTTACAGCATATTTGGGGGTTGCTCCTATATTCCCGGTATCCCGCCCGGTTGGTGGTGCTGTATTCTAATATTTGGTTGTTGGGGCATATGTAACAATCATAATATTCGTCATAGACGTATTCGCGTTTTTTAAAGTAGCCATCTTTGGTCATCGGCCTCTTGTAGGGCATAACGGGAAGCGCTCCTGCCTCAATGATTTCTCTGCATATCCCGGGGGTTTTGTAGCCTGCATCAACCACTACCGCCTCTATTTTAGAAAATTTATCGTTTACTTCTTGAAATAAATCGGAGAATACCTGGCTGTCATGAACATTTCCAGGTGCTATTTTGACACCAAGGACAAAGTTGTTCCGGTCACAGGCTACAGAAGCTGTGTAGGCAAAGCAGCGCTCTTTTTCCCCTTTTTGAAACATCCCACTTTCAGGATCTGTGGTGCTTACCCTGACTTTTTTAGAGCTATTTTCTCCTTTGTTGTTATCGTCATCATCATCTTCTTCTTCAAAGGGCTTTTTACCGTTTGCTTCCCGTTCGGCGTTGATTTCTTTTAAAAGTTCTTTCTTATATTTTTGAGTCCGTTGCTTAGCGACTTTCTCGATATATTTATTCTTATTGGCACTGGCTTTTATGTGAGTAGCATCGATAAATACTGCATCTGTTTTAACAAACCCGCATTCTATTGCTTCCATCAACACCCGCTCGAATATCTTTTCAAATAGATCACTTTCCTTAAACCGCCGTTCATAGTTTTTTCCAAAAGTTGAAAAGTGAGGTATTTTTTCTTGTAATCCATAGCCTAAAAACCAACGGTAAGCTACATTGACTTCTACTTCTCTGATGGTTTGGCGCATGGAGCGGATTCCATACAATGCTTGGAGCATGAGTAGCTTAATTAACACTACCGGGTCAATACTAGGTCTTCCTGTATTTTCGCTATATAGGTCTTTTACTTCATCATAAATGAAATTAAAGTCGATGCTTTCTTCTACTGCCCTAAGGAGATGGTCTTGAGGTACTAAGCTATCGATGCTTACTAATTCTACCTGCTCTATTATTTCTCGATTTTTCTTCGTTAACATTTCATCGCCCCACAATATTTTTGTATCTTCTTTAATTTTACTAAAAAGCTGATGATTTTTGTACTGGCTTTTGCAAAAAAAGACTGTCGACAGTTACTTTGTCGACAGTCTGAGCTGCCTATAAAAGATAGGCAGCTTTTAGTGATATTCGGGCTAACTTTTTTTAATATTTCCACCCACCAGCAGCACCGCTTGATTCATCAGGATCCACTTTAATATTACAAAGATCCTGATTTGAACCAAGTTGACGTAAATGATAGCCAGGCCATGGATCTTTGTTTCTCCCGTTACTCCAAGCTGGAGCATATGCTTGGAAGAAGTAGGTTGCAATGTCTTGTTCTTTACACCAAGTTAGTACATCATAGCTTCCATATACGCCAATTTTGTAATAAATTTCTTCTTCACCATATTTCCGACGCTCATAAAGGTATTGTAAGTAACCATCTCTAACTCCTACAAAGTAATCTAGAATAGCTTGTTTATGTGATGAAGTAGCATCAAAATCTACAGCAAAAAAAACAGGGGTATTAGCTGTCTGCTGAATATCTGCAGCATAGTGAAAAGCATTGTTACCATCTTTTTTACCTTGATCATATGTGAAATACGAAGGTTTATCAGCAGGACCGTCTTCCCAAATTGATACAATATATAGTCCCGCAGAAGAAATATTTTGAGCTTCAATTTTAGTCAATGATTTCCAAGTATTAGTAACTGCAAAGTATCTTCCAACAAAAGTTTTACCATTATTTTTGAGACAATTTAAAACATTAGATACATTTGTAGCTGTATGGATTCCATATGCCATTTTACCCATCCTCCTTGTACAATATAGTTAGCTTTAATAATGTAATTAAGGGTCATTCAAAGTTTTTTGACAACCACACAGGAATTCTGATAAAACTTAGCTAATATTTCTCGTAGCGGCAGGGGACTTCGATCTTCCTCCTTGGGAAGCTCTTTCGCTGTCCCGAAATTAAGAGTGAAGCCCCTCCTCTATGAGATGTCTCGAATGAGCACGTTGCGGATGTAGCTTGCTGCATGCCTCGAGTTACGCGCAAGGTTGAGACTTATAGAGGATTGCGGGAACCCTGCCTAATTCAGTGAAAGCGAGGATGTAAATCATGTTCTATGGCGGTATTGATGTGGCTAAACACAGTCACGAAGTATGCCTCGTAAACGACTCCGGTGATATAGTCTTAAAAATGCATCTAGACAATAACCATAAAGGAATGAATAAGCTTTTGCAGGCATTGGAAAGACTCGGTTTAAAGCCTGATGACGTAAAGTTCTGCTTAGAGGCTACCGGCCATTACTGGCTCCCTATCTACTGCTACCTCACTAACCAGGGATTTGAACTTCATGTCATCAATCCCATTCAGTCGGATGCTTTGCGGAATCTCTATGTGCGTAAAACTAAAACCGACCAAAAAGATGCTCTGCTCCTTGCTGACTTGCTGCGATTGGGAAGAGCCCCCGAGACCAGACTCCCTTCCGAAACAACCCTCAAATTGCAGTCGCTCTCCCGACTCCGCTTTGAGTTCGTACGCCAGGTCGGTGGCCTTAAGAACAGGGTGCTTGGTATTTTGGATAGGATTTTCCCTGAATACCCAGACTGCTTCTCCGATGTGTTTATCCGGACTTCAAGGGAGCTGCTTAAATCTTACCCGGAGCCGGGAAGAATTAGCCGAAGTGGACCTTTCAGAGTTATCTGCTTTCCTGAAAGAACATTCCCGCGGTCGGTTCGGTGAAGAAAGAGCTAAAAAGATTCAATCTCTGGCTAAGGGGACCTTCGGTATCACCATGGCTTTAGACGCTTTCACATTACAGCTTCGTTTGTTGGTTGAGCAAATTGAATTTATTGAAGAACAGATAAAGGTTATTGAAGATGCAATTAACGAGGTTATGGAGGAGCTTCGTCCTAGTAAGGATACCCCTTATCGCCACGTAATTGAAACTATTCCAGGTATTGGCCCTGTCCTGGCTGCCGCAATTATCGGTGAGATAGGTGATATTTCTCGTTTCCCTAACCCCCGGGCTCTCGTAGCTTATGCCGGTTTAGATGCTACAGTCAGGGCTTCAGGATTGTTTGAGGGTACTCGTAACCGTATGTCTAAACGCGGTTCCCCTGTTTTAAGAAACAGCTTGTGGTTAGCCGCTGTTTCAGCCCGCCGTTTTAACCCGGAGTTGAGGGCTTATTATGAGCAAAAACGCAGCCAGGGAAAGCACTCGAATGTTGCTACAGGAGCCGTTGCAAGAAAACTTGTTCACCTGATCTACTCTCTCTGGAAGGATAACCGGCCGTATGACCCGGATTATCAATGGTCTCCTCCCGGCAAAAATGCGTGAACAGAATTTCTATGTGATTGTCAAGAAATTTTTGCTCTAGCCTATTGACTTTTCATAGCACGTCTTAATATTTTGGTTTTTTGAATTTGAAATAATATAAATTACTCAACATTATTTAGGAGTTCACATTTTCAACTGTCAATAGCGGATTTAAATTGACCCATTTTCAGCGATTTTAAATTGACCCACCCTGGCTTTTTTTAAATTTAAGCATTATTATGTTGGTTACCATACAACCCGGTCTTTAGCCTGTCCTTTAGGCGGTAGCTGTTGCCCCTTATGTTGATTATGTGGGCATGGTGTAATAGTCTATCCAACACTGCAGTAGCAAGTACAGGGTCTCCCATGAGCTCCCCCCATTCTCCAAAGCCTTTGTTGCTGGTAAGTATTATGCTCCCCTTTTCATATCGGGCACTTATTAGCTGGAAAAAGAGGTTCGAGCCAAGGCCATCTAATGGAAGATAGCCTACTTCATCGATTACAAGGAGCTTGGGCCTAGTGTAGATCCTCATTCGCCTTTCTAACCGGCTTTCTTTATATGCCTTTTTGAGGTCCTCAATGAGCCTAGAAAGACTCGTGAAGTAGACTGATATACCACAAGATAGGGCTTCTATAGCAAGAGCCACGGCAAGGTGCGTCTTCCCTACTCCAGGCGGGCCAAGAAATATTACGTTTTCTACCCGGTGGACAAAGGCCATTGTGGCAAGCTCTTTTATCAGTTTTTCATCGATGCTGGGCTGGAAGGCAAAGTCAAATTCGGTTAGAGTCTTGCGGTATGGAAGCCGGGCAAGTTTTGACCTTACCTCGATATTCCGCCTTTGCCTTTCAGCAAGTTCAGCCTCGAGCAGGTTATTTAAGAAATCAAGATACGTGCTATTTTGGCGTTGAGCTCTTTCAAGGAGGGCGTCAAGGAAAGATGCTGCGTTTAAAAGCCCCAGTTCTTCAAGGTGGGACCGAGCTTTTTCAAGGTCTATCATACTGTGCCCACCTCCAGGAGGCTTTCGTAAACCCCCAGAGAACGCTTCTCAACTTCCAGGGAAGATAACTTGATAGCCCTCGGTCTAGGATAGAACATGCCTTCGGCTTCTTTTAGACCCTTATACTGACCTTTGAGGAAAACGATGGTCCTTGAGCGATAATGTTTTTCGTGGGTTGCTATCACCTTCCCATCATAGAGGATTTCGATTTTGCCGTTTTTGTCCCTTACAACCACCTCTTTTCCGCTATATTGCCAGGGAACGCCGTATCTTACGCCGTTAAAGCTCAAGAGGCCGTCTTTGTGGACTTTCCTTACTTCTTCAAGGAATTTTTGGTATCTGTCAGAGGCAGGGAGTGGTTTGAGGTTTTCTTCCTTCAGGCGGTCAATAGGCTTTTCCCCGGTGGTGCCGTGAATCCTCCTGTTTTTCTTTTCGCACCACACTATTGCCTGGTGGTTTAAGTCACCGTAGTTTATGAACTTCCTACCCGGCAGGAAGTTGCTTTTGACAAAGTCTATTCCGCTTTCTACTTTGCCTTTGGTCTGTGGACGTCGTGCTCTGCACACTTTAGGGGTAAATCCAAGGGTTACAGCCAGGTCTTCAAAGATGGAGTTCCATATGGGCTTTCTGTTTTCTCCGGTGCCAAGTATTACGGTCTTCATTCTGTCGGTAAGGACTATGTCGGTCACTCCGCCGAAGTATTCAAACCCGCGGATCAGGCAGCGGATGAAGGTATGTATGTCGCAGCGGTTTGTGAATTCTACGTATATGGCTCTGGAGTAACCCAGTACCATGACGAAGACGTAAAGCTTACGTATTTCGCCGGTTTCCTCGTCAATGTAGGTGTATTCGCCCCAGTCGACCTGGGCCTGCTGGCCGGGCTTGGTTTCGTAGCGGCATACGGCAGGAACCTGTTTTGGGGGTCTAAATTGTCTTACATAGTCCCTTAAGATAGTGCGGCCGCCGGTATAGCCTTCTTCTTTGATTCTTTCGTAGATAACTTCGCAATTGAATATACCAAGATTTATGAGCTCTTGAATGGTATCTTTGTATGGATCGAGCTTTGATCCTCTTTTGGGATGCGGCTTCCTTTCGGGAATGCCCTCTGCCCTTAAGTATTTTCTTACCGTATTCCTTGAACGGCCTGTTTCTCGTGCAATTGCACGGATGCTCTTGCCCATTGCTCTTAATTCGTGTAACATGATAATAGATCCACTCCCTAGCACTTATTTCCCTCCGATCTTTTGGCTGGTATCAGAGGGATATTTCGCCAGGGGGTGGGTCAATTCCTTTTCGTTGCTCCTGGGTCAATTATACACCGGCGGTGACATCAACCACCTCCTTATGTTTGTCCCTTGTTATTTAAAGAGTAAATAAGAGGGTATTTTAATACCCCCCTATTAAAAAATTTTTAATCCTTCCCATTCGGGATACGATTAATTTCTTTTTTATGTCCTTTTTCGGGAATAATTTGGGATTAAATATTTACGTATTCGGCTATATCGGCAGGAAAATTAAGGAATATGGAAATATAAATTTTAAAATTATCAATTAAAGAGAAATAATACACAGAGAAAAGGGTAAACTCAATGAAAGGTAGGGGTGCAAAAGCCATAGGGTCTAAGGTGCATTTACATTATAACAGCATGGCTGCCGCTGAATAAAAAGATCTGGCTAGCTTTCTTTTTCGGCGGCGATTCTTTTTTGGTTTCAATGTTGTTTATTGCATAATTAAAATGGACAGAGTTGCAAAATAAAATCCCCACTTTTGCAACTCAAAAATCCCCAAATTTGCAAAGGTCATTGCAGGCACCCCTAAAAACCTTTACCCTTGTAGTTAGGGAAATCTTAACTGCAAGGGAGGATTGGAGGATGCTCACAATGACCCATATTGATAATATCAGAAAAGCGTTCTTTATGAAAGGGCAAAATATCAGCGAGATAGCCCGGGAATTCCAAAAAGACCGAAAAACTATACGCAAGTATATTTATCAAGAAGACTGGAACACCAGGGTTAAAGTTGAAGAAGTTAAACATACCTTCCCAAAACTCGACCCTTTCAAGGCGGATATAGATCAGTGGCTTGAAGAAGATAAAAAAGCTCGCAAAAAGCAGAGGCATACCGCCAAAAGGATTTATGACAGGCTCTGTGAAAAATACCAAGATAAGTTTAACTGTTCTTACCGCACCGTAGCAGGCTACGTAGCCATGAGAAAAAAAGAATTGTACCAGGACAACTCATGTCGTCTGCCGCTGGAACATATCCCGGGTGAAGCGCAGGTGGATTTCGGTGAGGCAGACTTTTACGAAAACGGGACGCTGCATCACGGATTTTATCTGAACCTGTCGTTTCCCTACAGTAACGTAGGATATACCCAGCTTTTCAAGGGAGAAAACCAGGAATGCCTGTTTCAGGGACTTAAGGACATATTTGAACACTTGGGGGGAGTACCCCGTAAGCTATGGTTTGATAACGCCAGCACTATCGTGAAACTCTCGAAAAATGGAGAGCGCAAACTAACCGACGCCTTCCTGAGGTTCAAGCAGCACTATGGTTTTGAAGCGGTATTCTGTAACCCTGCTTCCGGCCATGAAAAGGGTAATGTGGAAAACAAGGTGGGATACCACCGGCGCAACTTCCTTGTCCCGGTCCCCAGGTTTGAAAAGCTGGAGGATTTTAACCGCGAACTTTTACGATTGTGCGACCGGGACATGCACCGCGAACACTACCGGAAGGAGGCATCCATAGCCGAACTTTTTAATGAAGACCGTAAGGCTCTGCTTGAGCTGCCTACCGTTCCTTACGAGGTAGCCGGTTACATAACAGTCAAAACCAACGCCTACGCCAAATTCAGCTTGAACGGTGGAAAGCACCTATACTCTACCGCCCCCAAATACGCCAACAGCCGGGTGCTTGTAAAGATAACAGCCCATGAGGTCATACCGCTGGATGAGAGCCACCGGGAAATCGTGCGCCACCGGCGGCTTTACGGGGACAACAAGCAAGAAAGCATGGACTGGCTGCCATATCTTACCCAGCTTTCCCGCTGTCCGGGAGCCCTTAAGTATTCGGGAATATACAGCATGCTGCCGGACCCACTCCGGGAATACCTCGACGGCTTAAGCAAAAGTGAGCGCGGCAAAGCGCTCAAGGCTTTGGCTGTGCTTTGTACCAAAAGCAGTTTTGAACAGGCTGTGAACGCTGTAGCCGAGGCTCTCCTTTACGGAGTGCAGGATTTAGACAGCCTCGTAGCCATCCATAACAGGATAACGGGTATAACCCCGCAGTTGGAGCCGGTAAAGATTCCGGAAGGGGTTCCTGAACTCACTGCATTCCGCTTCAATGCAGAAGACTATGACAAAGCCTTTCTGAAAGGCGGTGCCAATTTATGCTGAAGGACGAAATCGCCGCCTGCTGTAAAGCATTAAAACTCAGCCGCAATCTAGTGGAAAACTGCGACAAGATCGAGGCTCAAAGCCATGAAGAATACCTGCTGAAGCTGCTAAGATTAGAACTGGAGCACAGAGACGCAAGCCGAAAGGACAGGCTTTTGAAAAATGCGGGCTTTTACACGATAAAGACCTTTGCCGGCTACATATTCGATGAAATCAAACTCCCGCAGGGGCTTACACCGCAGGACCTAAAAGATTGCAAATTTCTCGAAGAAAAGAAAAACCTGATCCTTTACGGCAACGTGGGAACCGGCAAAACCCATCTTGCCACCGCCATCGGTGTGGAGGCCTGTAAAAAAGGCTACAACGTAAAGTTTTTCCGCACTGCAGCGCTGGTAAACCGGCTGGTGGAAGCCCGGAAGGGAGGTGAACTTTCCGGGTTACTGAAACAGCTTTCCAAACCAGATCTTCTGATCTGCGACGAATGGGGCTATGTTCCTTTGGACCGCGAAGGAGCGCAGCTACTTTTTCAGGTGATTTCGGACTGCTATGAACGTCGCAGTGTAGTAATTACCACTAACCTGGAATTCAGCCGCTGGGCGAGCATTTTCTACGATGAGCAGATGACAGCAGCAATGATTGACCGGCTAATACACCACAGTTACCTATTGATCTTTGATGGTCAAAGCTACCGGATGAGGCAATCACTCATGAGGCAATTAAGTTAACATAAAAATTCCCCACCGGTGCCTGGGGAAAAACCTTTGCAAAAATGGGGAATTTCCTCTTGCAAAAAACATTTCAATGTAAATTTGAAGGAAGCAAATGAACTTTTTAATAAACTGCAGCAGATAAAGACAAAAGGAAAAGGAGATAAAAGTATATAAATCTGGGCTAAATAATTACAGTGAAAGGGTAAAGCCCAGAATTTTTTTGCAAAATTTGTAGCAAAAGAGTTATTTTTGTGCTAAAATATATTTAGATGATTATCTAAATATCTAAGGGGGGATTATAATGGGCAAAAATAAAAAATCCGCCCTGCCGGTGAACTGGCTGCTTTTGGGATTGATACTATCGCTGTACGTCGTAAGTTTCATTTTATACCCCGTATTGTCGGATATGGTACCGTCCCACTGGAATATCTACGGGCAGGTTGACGGATATATGGCTAAAACCTACCATATTGTATTTTTTCCGTCCCTTATACTCGGCATATACCTGCTGATGTCGTTTGCTCCCGTCATCGACCCGAAACCCGAGAGCTACGAGAAGTTCAAGAACGTTGTTGAGGCCTTCCGTACGATAATGGTCCTCATTCTTTCCGCGATATATATAGCGGCCACCTTGTACGCTCTGGGAATCCAGGTTTCGGTAGCGAAGGTTATTATGCCTGCCATCGGGTTAATGCTGGTCTTTTTGGGCAATTACATGGGCAAGATAAGGCATAATTACACTTTCGGCATAAAAACCCCCTGGACGCTCGCCAGCGAGGAAGTATGGAACAAAACCCACAGGATTTCAGGACCTTTATGGGTAGCCGCCGGAGCGGTATGGGTCTTAAGCGTATTTTTCAACGAAAAGCTGGGGTTCATCCTCAGCATGGGATCGATGTTTGCCGTCACCATCTTCGGGGTGGTTTATTCGTACGTGGTATTTAAGAAGCTTCAAAACGGGGTATAACGATGGAATACGGGGAGGTGCCGAATACGAGTCTCAGCATAGTTTTTAAAGCCCCTTCCGATCCCGTAAGAAGGAAGATCCTGTCCATGCTGAAGGAAAAGGATATGACCGCCGGGGAGATCGCAGCCCAGTTTAATATATCCTGGCCTAGCATCTCTCACCACCTTAATACTTTAAAACAGGCGGGCATGGTCGTGGACGAGAGAAAGGGTCAGAACATATACTATTCCCTAAACACTTCGGTCTTTGAGGAAGTTGTGGCCTTCGCTTTCGAACTTTTGGGCAGGAAAGATGATGAAAGGGTGGAAAAGTAAGCGTTAAAAAAGTTGAGGAGGTGGCTAATCACCTCCTCTATTCAATCTGAATATTAACTCTGTTTCCATTCCTCCCAGACTTTACCCACCAGGTTGACTCCGGGCTTTAATACCGGGCAGCCGGGCTCCCAGCCGGAAGGTGTGACCTCGGCGCCGCCGGTTTTCCTCACGTGCTGTAAGGCCTTTATCCATCTTATAAATTCTTCCGGGTTCCTGCCTACGGGAGGCGTCAGGATTTCGAAGGCCTGGACTACGCCGTCAGGGTCTATGATAAAAGTTCCCCTCACATCCACTTTAACTTCCTCGTCGTAAACTCCGTAAATTCTGCCTATATCTCCACCGGCGTCCGAGAGCATCGGGTATGGGAGGCCGCCTTCCACCAACTTGGAAAGCTCCACTTCCTGCCATGCCTTGTGTACGAATACGCTGTCAACGCTGATAGCGAGCACCTCAACTCCCAGCGACTTTAGTTCGTTGTACCGCTCGGCAACTGCCGTCAGTTCTGTGGGTCAGACAAAGGTGAAATCACCGGGGTAAAAGTAGAGTACCACCCACCGACCCAAGTAATCCGAGAGTTTCACATCAATGAACTCGCCGTTGTGATACGCCCTCGCCGTAAAGTCGGGTGCCTTTTTACCTACCATCACCATTTTGCCACATCTCCTTTCTCACGACTTTTAGTATGGGATGAAATAAAAAATATTGTTGTTACAACTACATATAATTTGTCGGTAATGAATTACCTGGATTATCACCCCAATATAGTATTAGAAAAATTTTATTGAAATAAACTTGCAATTGTGTACACTATCTGTTACAACTCGCTATAATATGTAGTATTCAAAATGGCTAATATACGATATAATAAAATTAGGCAATAAGGAGGTGATTAGCAATGATACAGGTTAGTGCAACAGAGTTTAAAAACAATGTGGGAAAGTTTATAAAACTTTCAAAGAAAGAGGATATCTTGATTTTAAAAAACGGGAAGGCTGTTGCAAAACTTACAGCAGTATCAAAAAATGATAAAGAGATTGCTTATGACAGACTTTTGGAGATGATAAAAAGAAGTAAACCGGTTAGCGAAGAAATTGACCTGGAGGCCATGAGAGAAGAGAGGCTAAAAAGATATGATAATATTACTTGACACAAATATCTCTCTTGACTTCTTGCTTAAAAGGGAGCCATTTTTTGAGCCGGTAAATAAAATTTTAGTAATGGTAAAAAATAACGAAATTGAAGCCTGCATTACAGCCTCATCGGTAACCGACATTTATTTTATTATGCGAAAGTATAAAACGCAGAAGGAACGAATATTAATGCTAACTGAATATTTAAAGCTTGTCGATATAATAAGTACTACTAAAGTGGATGTTTTGAGGGCTTTAAAAATGAAAAGTGCAGACTTTGAGGATGCAGTCGTTTTCCAGAGTGCAAAGCGTAAAAAAGTCGATTATATAATAACCAGGGATAAGATGGGGTTTGCGGACAAAGCAATCAAAACAGTAAGTCCGGAGGAATTCTTGAGAATTATAAAAAAAGAAATTTGACCATACTTTTTTAAAAGTTATCATGCAATACTAATATAGTGAACTGAGCCTTGCTTATTGAAAAAATTTATAATATAATATAAACGGATAGAAAATTATTAAACTAAATAGCCCTGTGGATGAAGGATGCGGGAGAGACCCCACTAAGGGGCGCCGAAGGGGTAAGTGGCTTAGCCATGAAACTCTCAGGCAAAAGGACCGTATCCCGACATGCCTCTGGAAAGCCGCAAGGCGCCGACGGGGCAATTTCCTGAATTATGAGAATTCGGGAAAGAATCTCTCAGGTAAAGGACAGAGAGAAATAAAGGTTTATCCCTTTATTTCTCTTTTTTATTTGACGTTTTAGGGCATAATTAAATTTAAGGAGGTGCGATGTTTTGATCGAGGTAAACAGCGAAAATTTTGAGCAGGAGGTATTAAGGTCTGAAAAACCGGTGCTGGTCGATTTCTGGAGCCCGAGGTGCGAGCCCTGTAAGGCACTGATGCCGCACGTGGAAAAGCTCGAAGATGTATACGGCGACAGGGTTAAGTTCTGCAAGCTCGACACCTCTAAAAACATGCGGCTTGCTATAAGCCAGAAAGTCATGGGACTCCCGACGCTCACGATTTACAAGAACGGAGAGAAGGTTGATCAGGTAACGAAAGAAGTCACTATTGAAATGGTGGAGGAAATGATTAAGAGGAACATATAAGGGGAGGGTAATAATGAGACTGGAGCTCGGGTATTTTAACGTAAAAGAAGTGGTGTTCGGTGACACCACCCGGTTTGAAGACGGCGTTCTAACAGTCAATAAGAAAGAACTTGCCGAGCTTTTACTTGCCGACAACCGGATAAAAGATGTGGATTTTGATGTGGCAAAACCCGGCGAGGAAGTGAGGATAATTCCGGTCAAAGACGTAATCGAGCCCCGCGTTAAGGTAACCGATGGCACTGTCTTTCCGGGGTTTCTCGGCAAACCGACCACCGTCGGCCAAGGAAGGACCCACGTCCTGAGAGGCATGGCCGTTGTTACCTGCGGAAGGATCGTGGGCTTTCAGGAAGGCATAATCGACATGAGCGGCCCCGGAGCCGAATACACCCCGTTCTCGAAACTGATCAACCTGGTGGTAATAGCAAACCCCGTGGACGGCCTTTCCGCCCACGAACACGAAGAAGCCCTCCGCATAGCCGGGCTGAAGGCTGCAGCTTATCTTGCGGCCTGCGTGAAGGAAAAAGAGCCCGAGGAAATCAAGGTCTATGAGACAAAACCCATCGCCCAGGCCTTAAAAGAATACCCCGAGCTGCCGAAGGTGGCCTACGTCTATCAACTTCAGAGCCAGGGACTGCTGCACGATACATACGTATACGGTGTCGACGCCAAAAAGATTATACCTACCCTCATATATCCCACCGAGCTAATGGATGGAGCTGTCGTAAGCGGTAACTGCGTTTCCGCCTGCGACAAGAATACCACCTATGTGCATCAGAACAACCCCGTCGTCGAAGAACTCTACAAACGCCACGGCGAGGATATAAACTTTGTAGGTGTAATCATAACCAACGAGAACGTTACTCTTGCCGATAAGGTGCGCTCTTCCGACTACACGGCAAAACTCGCCGAGTACCTGGGCCTTGACGGCGTTATCATCACCGAGGAAGGCTTCGGCAATCCGGATACCGACCTCATAATGAACTGCAGAAAGATAGAATCAAAAGGAATCAAGACGGTCCTCATTACTGACGAATACGCCGGTAGGGATGGGGCATCCCAGTCGCTGGCCGATGCCGACCCGAAGGCCGATGCGGTGGTTACCGCTGGCAATGCCAACGAGGTAATCGTATTACCTCCTATGAAGAAGGTAATAGGCCTTGTGGATACCGCCGCCGTTATAGCTGGCGGGTCGCAGAAGGCTTTGAGAGAAGACGGCAGCATAGAAATCGAGCTTCAGGCGATAACCGGCGCTACGTCGGAAGTGGGCCTGACGCGCCTGAGCGCAATAACCCTGTAATAAAATAGCGAGGGAGGCGGAATTATGTTTGAAGGCAAAAAGATAGTTATAGTGGGTGACAGGGACGGTGTTCCCGGTCCGGCCATAGAAGCATGTATGAAGACAACTCCGGGTGAAGTGGTGTTCTCCACCACCGAGTGCTTCGTCTGAACGGCCGCCGGTGCGATGGATCTGGAGATCCAAAGGAGAATCAAAGAACTGGCCGATGAGCACGGCCCCGAAAACGTAGTCGTGATTTTAGGCGGTGCTGAACCTGAAGCTGCAGGAATCGCGGCGGAAACCGTAACCAACGGCGACCCGACCTTCGCCGGTCCTCTGGCCGGTGTGTCGCTGGGGCTTGCAGTGTACCACATAGTGGAACCCGAAGTAAAAGCAGCCGTTGACCCGGCCGTGTACGAGGAACAGGTCGGAGTAGTGGAGATGGTGCTGGATGTGGAGGCTATAGCAAAAGAAGTCAAAAAGTACCGCGAGCAGTATTCCAAGTATAGGGCATAGCCTGGAAGGAGAGCTGCGCGATGGGTAAATTCAGGGTTGTCCATTACATTAACCAGTTTTTTGGCCAGATAGGAGGCGAGGACAAGGCCGACACACCCCCGCAGGATAGGGAAGGGGCTGTCGGCCCCGGCATGGCTTTTAATGCCGCCTTCGCCGGTGAAGCAGAAATAGTGGGTACCGTGATCTGCGGCGACTCGTATTTCAACGAACACCAGGAAGAGGCCATAGCCGACATTATGGAGTGTATAAAAAAATACAATCCGGATCTGGTGATCGCCGGTCCCGCCTTCAACGCCGGCCGTTACGGGATGGCTTGCGGCAGCGTATGTAAGGCGGTTAGGGAAGCCCTAAAAATACCCGCCGTTACCGGCATGTTTATAGAAAACCCCGGCGTGGAGGTATATAAAAAAGATGTATACATTATAGAGACTGCCGGTTCGGCTGCGGGTATGCGCGATGCGGTGCCAAAAATGGCCAAACTTGCCCTGAAGCTTCTAAAGCGCGAACAGATCGGCACGCCCCAAGAAGAAGGTTACATACCCCGCGGAATCAGAAAGAACGTTTTCGTGGAGGAATACGGCGCTAAGCGGGCTGTAGATATGCTGATAAAGAAGCTGAAGGGTGAGCCCTTCATCACGGAGTATCCCATGCCCAACTTCGACAGGGTGACGCCCGCACCGGCCGTAAAAGATCTCTCGAAGGCGGTTGTAGCCCTGGTCACTTCGGGCGGCATAGTGCCCAAGGGCAATCCCGACAAGATTGAGGCTTCCAGCGCTTCCAAGTACGGTAAGTACGATATCGAAGGAGTGGAATACCTTACTCCCGATAAATACCAGACCGCCCACGGCGGTTATGACCCCACCTACGCCAATGAGGACCCCAACAGAGTTCTGCCTGTTGACGTAATGCGCGAATTGGAGCAGGAAGGCGTTATAGGGAAGCTCCACAGGTACTACTACGCCACGGTGGGCAACGGCACATCGGTGGCAAATGCCAGGAGATTTGCCCAGGAAATTGCAAAAGAGCTCATTGCCGACGGCGTCCAGGCCGTAATCCTCACCTCCACCTGAGGGACCTGTACTCGTTGCGGTGCAACGATGGTAAAAGAACTCGAAAGGGCAGGCCTGCCCACAACTCATATCTGCACGATAGTGCCGATTTCCATGACGGTGGGCGCCAACAGGATAGTCCCGGCCGTGGCCATACCGCACCCGCTGGGTAACCCGTCGCTCACCAAGGAGCAGGAAAAATCCCTCAGGCGCAAGCTGGTCCTCAAGGCTTTGAAAGCCCTGACGATTGACGTAGAAAGCCAGACGGTTTTTGAGGACTAGGCGTTTGCGCAAGGAAAGTAACGGAGGAGGGCTTAGAGTGAGCAATGCTGTTATTTCAGGTGCCGGCTACGTCCTGGTGCACGCTCCCAACATCATGATGGTGGCTGGCACCACCCAGCTTTTAGAAAAGGAAAATCCCAATTCGGAGTATATAAAGCGGATAAAGGACCACATTAGAAGCTACGATGACGCCATCGCCTACCCGCCAAATCAGGCCTATATAGGAAATATATCCCCCGGAGACCTGAGAAGCATAAAAAGGCCCTGGTACGAGAACCCCATAAAAGGCGCATCGAGGTTCGGCAGATACGGTGAAATAATGCCCGAGGACGAGTTTTACGGTTTGATGGCCATCTCCGACGTTTTCGACCTGGTAATTCTGGAAAAAGAATTCGCCGAAGGCGTAAAGCAAAAACTTTCCCGCCACCCGCTTTTGTCGGAGAACGATGTAAACCGCATAAAAATGGTGGCCGATGAGGAGACCATCAAAAAGCATTTAGAAAACGGCGCCGTCGAATTGATGTACGGCGGAAAGCTCGTAGGCTGCGTTAGGAAAGCCCACGACAAGGATGAAACTCTATCGGCTCACGTGATGATCGAAAACCTGGCTACCAAAGCCTCGGCGGTGATGGCATTAAGGTACCTGCTGAAAGTTACCGGCATTGCCCCGACGGATGTGGACTATATCATAGAATGTTCCGAAGAAGCCTGCGGCGACATGAACCAGAGGGGTGGCGGAAATTTCGCCAAGGCCATCGGCGAAATAGCCGGCTGCGGCAATGCGACGGGGGCTGACATGAGAGGGTTCTGCGCCGGGCCCACCCATGCCCTCATAAGCGCGGCCGCCTTAGTAAGCTCCGGTATATATAGGAACGTGGTAGTGGTTGCCGGAGGCGCTACGGCAAAACTGGGCATGAACGGCAGGGACCATGTCAACAAGGGAATGCCCGTGCTGGAAGACGTCCTGGGCGGGTTTGCAGTGCTCGTCAGTGCCGACGACGGTATGAACCCCATCATAAGGCTCGATTCGATAGGAAAGCACCCGATCGCCGCCGGCGCTGCTCCCCAGGCCGTAATGCAAAATATAGTTTATAATCCTCTGGATAGGCTTGGCCTCAAAGCTTCTGACGTGGACAAATACGCGCCCGAGCTCCAGAACCCGGAGATCACGGAACCCGCCGGGGCCGGCGACGTGCCGAGGGCGAACTACAGGATGATAGCAGCCATCGGCGTAAAACGGGGAGAGCTCAGGAAGGAAGACCTGGATTCCTTCGTAGAGAAGCACGGAGTAACCGGCTTTGCCCCGACCCAGGGCCATATCCCTTCGGGTGTCCCCATAATAGGGTACGCAAGGGAACAGATCCTGGCAGGTAGTATGAAGAGAGCTATGATAATAGGTAAGGGCAGCCTTTTCCTTGGCCGTATGACTAATATGTTCGACGGTATATCCTTTATAATGGAAAAGAACCCCGGCATACAAAAAGAGGCGGCCAAGACAATCGACGTTTCGTCGTACCTGGCAGAGGCCTTCCGTGAGTTCGCAGAATACCTCGAGACAAGGGGGAAGGTCGATGCCTCTAGATAAATCGGGTCTTTTCTACATGCTGGCCGACGCCCTTGAAGGCCGGGGCGGCAGGCGGGTAAAAATAGGCCTGACCGCGCTCGGCAGCGAACACCCGCCGAAAATGCTGGTGGATGCGGCACAACAAGCGGCCCAAAACCTGAAGGGAGTCGATGTGGTGGTCATCGGCCCCGGGAAGGAGATATCCGCCCCGGGGCTCGAGAGCATAGAAGCCTCGACCCTGGAGGAAGCTCACCGCATTATGGAAAGAATGCTGGATAGTGGGGAGCTCGATGCTGCAGTCACCATGCACTACAATTTCCCCATAGGCGTTTCCACCGTCGGCAGGGTCGTGACGCCGGCCCGCGGCAGGTCCATGCTGATTGCCACAACGACGGGGACTTCCGCCACCAACCGGGTGGAAGCCATGGTTAAAAACGCCGTGTACGGTATCATCACGGCAAAAGCTCTCGGCATCGAAAACCCTAGGGTGGGCATCCTGAATCTGGACGGCTCCCGACAGGTGGAGCGAACGTTGAAGCTGCTGGCCGAGCGGGGGTACGAGATTAATTTTGCCGAGTCCGTAAGGGCCGACGGTGGCTGCATAATGCGGGGGAATGACCTGCTGGCCGGCTCCTGTGACGTCATGGTGACCGACACGCTAACCGGAAACATACTCATGAAAGTGTTTTCTGCCTACACCACCGGCGGTGATTATGAAGCTCTGGGATGGGGGTACGGCCCGGGCATAGGCGAAGGGTATCGGAGGATAATTCTGATCCTCTCCAGGGCGTCCGGCGCTCCGGTGGTAGAGGGAGCGATAAAGTACGCGGCGGAATTGGTAAGAGGCAACCTCCTGGAAAAAGCGGCCCAGGAATTTGAAAAGTTGAGAGCGGTAAAATTTCACGAGATACTCGCCGAACTGGATAAAGCCGCAAAACCGGCAGAAGCGGCCGAGATTACACCCCCGCCGAAAAAGAGCGTTACAGAAGAGATAGCCGGTATCGACGTGCTCCAGGTGGAGGATGCTGTGAAAGTTTTATGGAAGAACGGCATATATGCGGAAAGCGGTATGGGGTGTACCGGTCCCGTTATACTGGTGGCCCATGAAGACTTGAAATCCGCGGTAGACACCCTGAAGGCCGCAGGGTATCTATAAAATTGGGATCAAAAAAACTTAAAAAGACCTGTGTCTTTTAATATTAAGACACAGGTCAGCTTGTAGACAAAGCCGCTTTTAGGATGCATAACCTAAAAGCGGCTTTTTGTTGAAGGCGAAGAAAATTTTTAAGAAAAACGAATGTAAAGCGGGGACTGTTGGCGGAAACGTTCCCCGTCTTTTCTTCCATAAAGCCAGCTTTTTTAAATTCATGCATGCGAAAAGAAGCGTGAGGTAATGTCCAACTTTCCTCAAGCCTCGTAGATTTGTATAGCGCATGCCATGCTTTTCCTTCGCATCGGCAAATACCCGCTCGATGGTCTGGCCGCGCATTTTGTATAGTTCTTTACCCCATTGGGTGTGTCTTATATCTTCCGCTATTTCTATGTAATGCTCCCATATATGCCGAGTTATGATTTTTGTGTAATTTTTACTTTTGGTGCACTGTAGGCGCATGGGACATTTACAGCATATTTGGGGGTTGCTCCTATATTCCCGGTATCCCGCCCGGTTGGTGGTGCTGTATTCTAATATTTGGTTGTTGGGGCATATGTAACAATCATAATATTCGTCATAGACGTATTCGCGTTTTTTAAAGTAGCCATCTTTGGTCATCGGCCTCTTGTAGGGCATAACGGGAAGCGCTCCTGCCTCAATGATTTCTCTGCATATCCCGGGGGTTTTGTAGCCTGCATCAACCACTACCGCCTCTATTTTAGAAAATTTATCGTTTACTTCTTGAAATAAATCGGAGAATACCTGGCTGTCATGAACATTTCCAGGTGCTATTTTGACACCAAGGACAAAGTTGTTCCGGTCACAGGCTACAGAAGCTGTGTAGGCAAAGCAGCGCTCTTTTTCCCCTTTTTGAAACATCCCACTTTCAGGATCTGTGGTGCTTACCCTGACTTTTTTAGAGCTATTTTCTCCTTTGTTGTTATCGTCATCATCATCTTCTTCTTCAAAGGGCTTTTTACCGTTTGCTTCCCGTTCGGCGTTGATTTCTTTTAAAAGTTCTTTCTTATATTTTTGAGTCCGTTGCTTAGCGACTTTCTCGATATATTTATTCTTATTGGCACTGGCTTTTATGTGAGTAGCATCGATAAATACTGCATCTGTTTTAACAAACCCGCATTCTATTGCTTCCATCAACACCCGCTCGAATATCTTTTCAAATAGATCACTTTCCTTAAACCGCCGTTCATAGTTTTTTCCAAAAGTTGAAAAGTGAGGTATTTTTTCTTGTAATCCATAGCCTAAAAACCAACGGTAAGCTACATTGACTTCTACTTCTCTGATGGTTTGGCGCATGGAGCGGATTCCATACAATGCTTGGAGCATGAGTAGCTTAATTAACACTACCGGGTCAATACTAGGTCTTCCTGTATTTTCGCTATATAGGTCTTTTACTTCATCATAAATGAAATTAAAGTCGATGCTTTCTTCTACTGCCCTAAGGAGATGGTCTTGAGGTACTAAGCTATCGATGCTTACTAATTCTACCTGCTCTATTATTTCTCGATTTTTCTTCGTTAACATTTCATCGCCCCACAATATTTTTGTATCTTCTTTAATTTTACTAAAAAGCTGATGATTTTTGTACTGGCTTTTGCAAAAAAAGACTGTCGACAGTTACTTTGTCGACAGTCTGAGACCTGTGTCTTTTAATATTAAGACACAGGTCTTTTTTTTTTTCGATCTTGATAAATCCTCTTTCGTCGCAGGAGAATTTTTAAAGTAACCAGAATGCGCCTTTGAAAATATTATATGAAGAGATAGATTTTTGGCGGAAGGAAGGAGTGACGAAATTGAGAAAAATAGCGCTAATTATGGTTATTGTCCTGCTGGTATCTGTCTTTGCGGCGGGATGTAGCCGCGAGATTCAAAAAGAGCAGTCCGCGCAAGGCGGTGGTGTGCAGGGAGGCCATTTCCCGGGGGTTCAACCGCTTTCGCCCGCGGTAAAGGTGACAGTGGGGATGAAGCAGGTGGTTTCCGATGCGGGAATACTAATCGGCATGGCTAAAGGATATTACAAAGAACTCGGTATAGAAATCGAGCCCGTACAGTTCAACACGGGACAGGACATGATAAACGCCCTCGGGGCTGGCCAGCTTGACGTGGGGTGTACCGTGACGGCGTCCGGCCTGTTCAATGCGATGTTACGGGGGATTCCGATAAAGATAGTGGCCGACAAAGGAATAAATGTGCCGGGCAGGGGATACTACCGGCTGGTAATCCGTAAGGACCTGGTGGACGAAATAAAGGACTACAAGGACCTGAAGGGACGGAAACTGGCTGTGGTCGGCACTGCATCTCTCGATGAGATCGCCCTGGACCGGGTCCTGAACAAAGCGGGTTTGACCACTCGTGACGTAGACCTGCAGGTCATAAGATCCTTTCCCGATATCGTGGCTGCCATGAGCAACAAGAGCATTGACGGCGGCATGCTCATAGAGCCTTTTATAGCCGCGGCTGTAGAAAAGAACATAGCGGATCCGTGGAAAGACCCTTCCGAGTACGATCCTGATGCCCAGACCGCGCTGCTGGTTTACGGAAAGAGCATGATAGAAAGGCCGGAGGTCGCAAAAAGATTCATGCTGGCATATATAAAATCCCTCAGGGATTACAACGATGCCTTTTTCAAGAATATTAATAAGGACGAGATCGTATCAATTCTTGCCGAATACTCGGTGGTCAAGGACAGAGCCCTTTACGATAAGATGTTTCCGGTAGGTTTGAACCCCGACGGCTATGTTAAAATGAAGGGCATCCGAATGGACCTGGATTGGTATAGCAAGAGGGGATTATTGAAGGGCGAACTTAAGGCCGAAGACGTTGTAGATAACAGCTACGTAGATTACGCTCTGAGTGTCCTTGGAAAGTATGAATAAAAATGGTAGATTATATGGACCAGTTTACGCATCTGAAAGGGGGGAAGCATCGTGAGTGCTGTTGAAGATAAGCTAAACCGGATCATAAAAATCGAAGAAGTAAGTAGCGGTACCGATAAATCGCTGCAGGGAAGGGCTCTCTTACTCAAAGTCCTCTCCTTTCTTTCCCCCTTATTTTTACTTTTAATATGGGAGATCCTGGCCAGATTAAATGTTATAGACGTCCGCCTTTTTTCCAGCCCTTCGCGGATCTTCGCTACACTGGTGCCGCTTATTTCTTCGGGAGAACTGCTGTACCACACTCTGATCAGCGCCGGAAGAATATTTCTTGGATTTATCGCAGGCGCCGTGCCCGGGGTAATCCTGGGCCTTTCCATGGGACTTTTTCCTCCGGTGAGAGCTTTACTCATGCCACTGGTGGCCGTCACCTTTCCCATACCCAAACTGGCCATTATGCCATTGATACTTATAGTTTTCGGGCTTGGTGAAACCTCGAAAATATTTACAATAGCTATTGGCGTATTTTACCTGGTGCTGATTAATACCATGGCGGGAGTCCTGAACATCGACACCATATATATGGATGTGGCCAGGAGCTTCGGTGCGAACAGGGCTCAATTTTATACGACGGTGGCGTTTCCCGGCGCCCTTCCGATGATCTTCGCGGGGTTAAAGCTGGGAATGGGCACCGCGCTCCTTCTTATCGTAGCGGCAGAGCTTTCTGCCGCCCAGGCTGGTGTGGGGTGGATGATCTGGCGGGCGTACGACATGTTCGACATAGAAAAGATGTTCTGTGCGCTGATAGTCCTGGCTATTTTGGGGTACATCTTTTCTTACGCCCTGGACTTTGTCGAGAAAGTTGTAATTCCTTGGAAGAATCGCTGAAAGGTGGGGATAATCTTGGGCGCTGCGGAAGTTATTCGAGTGGAAAACCTGACAAAAATTTTCAGGACCCGTGATTCCGAGATCGTTGCTCTGGAAAACGTAAATCTGTCGGTTAAGGAAGGGGAGTTTCTCTGCATAGTCGGACCCAGCGGATGCGGCAAGACCACCCTTCTCAGGATTTTTGCGGGGCTGGAGAGACAAACTCATGGAAAGGTGTACCTCAGGGTTAAAAATACCGATAACCCCCTCACCGCGATGGTGTTTCAGGGAGACTCCATTTTTCCGTGGATGAAGGTGACGGAAAACGTGGAATACGGCCTGCGAATGAGGGGAATTCCCGCCCGCGAGAGGAAGGAAATCGCACTGAAGTATCTAAAATTGATGGGGCTTGAAAAATTTGCCGATTATTATCCCCACCAGCTCTCCGGTGGTATGAAGCAGAGGATAAACGTCGCGAGGGCCTTTGCCAGTGACCCGGAAATACTCCTTATGGATGAGCCTTTCGGCGCTCTCGACGAACAAAACAGGCTAATCCTGCAGCAGGAACTTTTGCGGATATGGGAAGGAAGCGGCAAAACCACCGTTTTCATAACCCACAGCATCGATGAAGCTCTGCTTCTTGGGGATAGGATAATAGTAATGACTGCACTGCCGGGAAAAATAAAAGCCATTCTCGAAGTGGGGCTGGCGAGGCCGCGGGATATGCTTTCGATAAAGTCCTCTCCGCAGTTTGTAGAGCTTTACAAAGAAATCTGGGGGCTTTTGCGGGAAGAAGTGCTCAAAGCCAGGGATATAAAGTGTTAAAAAATTAACCGGGGGAAGGGTTTATGCCGGAATTATTATCGAGCTTTCTGCTTGCCGTTGCGGTAAGCGTAGACAGTTTTTCTGCAGGAATCGCCTATGGAATGAGAAAGATAAAAATACCCGTACTTTCCCAGCTTATAATTGCCTTTTCGACTTCGGTGGCCCTTTCACTGGCAATGGCAGGGGGTAAGCTGCTGGAGAAATTTATAAGCCCGCACCTTACCGAATATGCCGGCAGCTTCATTTTATTTTTGTTAGGCGTATCATCGTTGAGAGAAACCCTGGCCCGGAGGGATTTGCCCGAAGATCGCCAAAACCCGAGACCCAGGATGATAGCCACCTTTAAGATAAAACCGCTGGGGCTTGTCGTAAAGATACTGAAAGAACCCGTTGTAGCGGACCTGAATATTTCGGGCACTATAGAAACCAGAGAAGCTTTCCTGCTGGGTACAGCCCTGGCTTTGGATGCCTTCGGTGCGGGCTTGGGGGCTGGAGCTGCTGGATTTAAGGTGCTTCCGACAATCACACTTGTAACATTTATGGGGTTCATTTTCATGATGATAGGACTGCATTTGGGATTTAAAAGGTTCCAGGGGCAAAAAAGCTATTTTTCTTTTATTCCCGGTGGGTTGTTTATATTTCTGGCCGTGGCCAGGGTTTTATGGAAATTCTAAAAGCAGATGGACTTTCTTAGGCGACACCACCGGAATTGACTTTCGGGGGGATTTCTAAAAGACCTTTCTTTACTTTCTGTTTCTGTATAAAATATCCGGCTATAAGCAACCCCAGGCCTACCAGGTCGGTTTCGATACCAGGAGTCACCATTAGAACACCACCGGCAAAGAAAATAATTCGTTCCAGTATCGATTGATGGGTGAGGAAGTACCCGGATACCGCTGAACCTACTCCGATTATACCTATAATGGAGGTTATAACGATTTCAATGATATCTGCAGCCGTGACATTTATGAGGAGCATCGAAGGGTGGTAAACAAAAACATAAGGTACCAGGAATGCAGCTATTGCCAGCTTTGACGCCTCTATACCGGTCCGGAAAGGATTTGCCTTTGCTATACCGGCGCCGACGAAAGCAGCTAAAGCCACAGGCGGCGTTACGTCGGCGATGATGCCGAAGTAAAAGGCGAACATGTGAGCCGCCAGCACGGGAACGTTCATCATTATCAGTGCCGGAGCCGCTATAGTAGAAGTTATGACATAGTTGGCTGTTGTCGGCACCCCCATGCCCAGGATAAGGGATGTTATCATGGTGAAAAACAGGGTTAGGAAAAGGTTTTGGTTGGCGAGATCCACCAGCGTTGAGCCTAGCTTAAGGCCTAGTCCCGTCTGGGTGACGACGCCGACGATTATACCGGCGCAAGCGGTAGCGGCCACTACTCCGAGGGCGCTCCGGGCTCCCTGTTCCAGGCCTTTTACAATATCCGAAAAGCTTATACGTGTATTTTTTCTCAGCATCGAAGAAAGGATTACGAGCATAATTGCAAAAAGCGCCGCCTTCATTGGAGTACGGCCTGTTGCCAGCAGATAAATTAATGCGATGAGGGGGATGAGCAGGTGACCCCTTTCTTTCAAAATTATACCGAGTTTCGGGAGTTCCTCGCGCTTCATGCCCCTGAGCCCGAGCTTCTTTGCTTCAAAGTGAACCTGAGTCCATACCCCGAAATAGTAAAGAAGCGCGGGTATGACTGCCGCCTGGATTATTCTCAAATAAGGAACTCCAATGAATTCGACCATTAAGAAAGCTGCTGCGCCCATTATAGGCGGCATGATCTGCCCTCCGGTGGACGCGACGGCTTCCACGGCGCCGGCAAATTCGGGCCTGTACCCAAGGCTTTTCATCATCGGGATGGTGAAACTTCCGGAACCCGCGGTGTTGGCCACTGAACTGCCGGATACGGTTCCTTCAAGAGCGGAAGAAATGACCGCCACTTTGGCCGGTCCTCCTGCTGCCCATCCGGCTATTGCGTTGGCAAGGTCAATGAACAGCTGGCCAAGCCCGGTTTTTTCAAGGAAGGCACCGAGCAGTATAAACAGGAAAATAAACTGCGAAGAAACTCCGATGGGTATACCGAATATACCTTCCGTTGTAAAGAACTGGTGCTGGACGAGGCCCGGCAGGTCTACACCCCTGTGAGCTAGTGGTCCCGGCATTTGTCGCCCGAAAAGAGCGTAGATAATGAAGAGAGAAGCGATGATGACCATTGGCGGTCCTACTACCCTCCTCACGGCCTCCAGCACCAGGAGAATTCCTACCAAGCCTATGATGTAGTCGAGAGTGGTAACCGTTCCGGCCCGCTCTACCAGCTGCTGGTAAAATGCGGGTATATACAGGGGAACTGCCGCTCCCAGTATTGAAAAAACTATGTCGATAGGATGAATACTTTCTCTGGACCAGGATTTTCGCGCTGGGTATAAAAGGAATATGAGACACAGTGCGAATGAAAGGTGAATGGACCTCTGGATCATGGCGTCCAAGGCACCTTCGGCGGCGGTGTAAAGCTGAAACACGGAAAAAGTTATGGCGATAGCGGCGACCAACTTTGCCGCAAAACCCCGGAGTGTTCTATAGTCGGATTCTGCATCGACTTTTCTTAATATTTCCTGGGCAATTTTTTCGGCGTCTGCATTAAAATTTGGTTTTTCGCTCATTTTTTCCACTCCCTTCTGTTGATTTTTTTATAATCCATCGATGCCCGGCGGAAATAGTGAGCAGGTCTTCTCTTTCCGCGATATCGGTGAAATTTATGCGCCTGCCGTCAACGATTACTGCGTGACCGGGCAGCGGAGAAACCCAGAGGGGTATTTTGTCTAAAGTCTTCGATTCCCTCACGACGAATTCGCCGTTTTCATTTTTAAATCCCCCCTCGGATGAAAAGGGCAATCCCGTACCGAGCGAATAAAAACGCACTTCTTTAATAGTCATGGTGTTGTCATCGTTTATGTTATAAAGCTCGTAAACCGGGGTTTTTTCTATGGAGTGCAGGAAAGTAAGGGTAAACTCACCGTTTTTAACCGGAATGACCGTTCTGCTTTTTTTATGCTCGTTATATATGATAAGTACCTTTTCCTGTTCTAAGCGGAAATGGGTGAAGAAAATCGCTGTCAATACCGTTAATATAACCACGCACAGGAGTTTCTCAGCTTTCATAAAAGGAGCATTGGAATGGCTCCAATGCTCGAAAACCCCTCCTTCAGCTATTTGCCGATCTCGTTAAAGTATTTTTCGGCTCCGGGATGAAGCGGTATGGACATACCCTCTTTGCCGGTGTCGGGCACTATGAGCTCGCCGCTTGAGTGAGCCGCTTTCAAGCGCTCCTGGTTTTCGTACATGGTCTTAACCAGCTGGTAGACCGTATCTTCGTCGTATTTAGCACTTACCGCAAGCATGGATTTGACCGATACCGTCACAACATCTTCCGTCTGTCCGCTGTACGTGTTAGCCGGTATTACCGTCCGGGTGTAGAACGGGTACTTGGAGGTAAGGGTTTCGATGGTCTTGTCGTCAAGGGGTATGAGCACTATCTTATGCTGGGCGGCGATATCCTGTATCGCTGCCGTTGGGTATCCGGCCGTAACAAAGGCTGCGTCGATATTGCCGTCTTTCAGGTTGTTGGCAGCATCAGCGAAGCTTAAGTATTGAACCTGAATATCGTTGTAGGTTATACCGGCAGCTTCGAGGATCTGCCTGGCGTTGGCTTCGGTGCCGCTGCCCGCGGAACCCACGGCCACCTTCTTGCCCTTGAGGTCGTCGAGGGTTTTGATCCCCTTATCGGCTCTGGTGACGATCTGGATCGTCTCGGGGTAGAGAGTCGCAAGGCCCCTTATGTCCTCGTACTTGTTGTCCTTAAACATCTCGGTGCCGTTGTAAGCGTAATAAGCGATGTCGTTCTGTACGAAAATCACTTCGGCTTTTCCGTCTTTTAAAAGGTTTACGTTCGCCACCGAAGCGCCGGTGGTCTGAGCGGTGGCGTTTACCCCCTGTATGTTTTTATTCCAGATTTCCGCTAAAGCTCCGCCGAGAGGAAAATAGGTACCTGAAGTTCCGCCGGTTGCTATATTGATGAATTTCTGCCCTCCGGCGTTGCTGCCACCGCAGCCGGCAGTGAAGAGGGCAACCAGCAGCAAGATGGTTAGAAGGCTAAAAATTTTTTTACCCATATTCAGGCCTCCTTTTTTTGTTAATTAATTCTATTCTAATTTTAATTTACAAGTAACTCTAAATATACTATTTTCTAAAAAAACCCCACTAAAATGCATACATGTATACAATTGATTTTAATTCGATTAATTGAAAATGTCAATATTTTTGTCAAGTATAATTTGCAAAATGCAATGGAGGCAAATTAATGTTATAATATAAAGAAAATGATAATAGGAGGGGTCTTTTTTGAAGTATAAAGCCACGACAACGTTGGTGGCCATTGCCGTAATACTCGTGATGCTTGTAGCATATGTCCTGGGCGGCTACAACGGCCTTGTGGCCGCGGAGGAAGACGTAAACGGCAAGTGGAGCCAGGTGGAAAACCAGCTCCAGAGAAGAGCCGACCTTATTCCCAATCTGGTGGAAACGGTAAAGGGTTACGCGGCTCACGAGCAGGAGATATTCACAGAGGTCACCAGGGCCCGCGAAAAACTCATTAGCGCCGGTTCCGTGGTGGAAAAGGCTCAGGCCGAGGCAGAGCTTTCCAGCGCCCTATCGCGTTTGCTGGCCATCGTGGAGAACTATCCTAATTTGAAAGCCGACGCCAACTTCAGACAGCTGTCCGACGAGCTGGTGGGCACCGAGAACCGCATAGCCGTGGCCAGAATGGACTATAACAACGCCGTCCAGAGGTACAACAGCAAAATACGCAGCTTCCCGACGGTCATCATTGCAAGACTTATGGGTTTTGATAAAAAAGAATACTTTAAAGCAGAAGAGGGGGCCAAAGAGGCACCGAAGGTGGACTTTGATAAAAAAGGAGACCAATAAAAATGGATATTAAAAAATCCATTTTAACACTTCTTTTTGTGGTTTTAACCGCCGTAATGTGTCTTGCGGGATTTTTACCGGCCGTCCACGCTGCCGAGCCCGTTCCCGCCCGGCCTTCGGAACTTTTTTACGTCTACGACTACGCCGGCCTTATAGACGAAGCCGATGAGGCAAAGATGAGGGAAGTGGCGAAAGTTATAGACGATAAGAGCGGGGCTCAGGTGGTAGTTGTGACGGTGAACGACCTGGCAGGCAGGACGATAGAAGACTATGCCCTGACCCTTTTCAGGAGCTGGGGCATAGGAGACAGGGAAAAGAACAACGGAGTCCTCATCCTGGTGAACAAGGAGAACCTGCTGGCCGGAAGGAGCGGCCGGATTCGCATAGAGGTGGGTTACGGCCTTGAAGGGGCGATAACCGATGGGAAGGCCGGATGGATCCTCGACACCTATGCACTGCCCGCTTTTGAAAAAGGGGAATTCTCCAGAGGTATAGCGGATACCTTCATGGCCGTTTCAGCCGAAGTCGCCCGGGAGTATGCCCTCGATCTGGAACAGGGTGAGCTTTCCGGCCTCTCCGATTATGTCCGGGAAGAGGGCATACCTTTTGATCTGATCCTTGCTATTATAGTATTTATTATTGCTGCGATTATGGTTATAAACAGAGGTAGAAGAGCGGCGCGCCGGTGGCCCTTCGACGATCACGGGCCTTTCTGGGGTCCCTTCGGCGGAGGCGGATTTGGCGGAGGTTTCGGTGGCGGTGGCGGCTTTGGCGGCGGTTTTGGAGGAGGTTTCGGCGGCGGAGGTGGTAGTTTCGGAGGAGGCTCCAGCGGCGGCGGGGGAGCAAGCCGGTAAAACTTCCGGTACAGGTATTTTTTGACTGGTGTTACGTTATAATAATCATAACGGAATTTTTTTATTTTCCCAAAGGGCGGGTGACTGATTTTGAGGGTTTTCATTAAAGGCATCGGAGAAAGGTCTTACGAGGGTCCCGTTACTTTCCTTGAAATATCCCGGGAAGTTCAGGCGGCCTTTTCATCGCCTGTAGCTGCCGCCGTCATGGGAAACAGGGTTTACGACCTTGAGCACACCCTTACCGGCGATGCGGATATAGAATTTCTGGATCTTTCTACCGAGATCGGCATGAGGATTTACTTGAGGACCCTCGTTTTTATTTTTATAAAGGCATGCGGCGATGTTCTGCCGGGCAGCCGGGTGCACGTGGAGCACTCCATAGGCGATGGAATATACTGTGAAGTGTACTGGAAGGAACCCATCGGTGAAGATGATGTGGAATCGATAGAAAAGAGGATGCGGGAACTGGTCGATAAGGATATACCTATAGTTAAAAGAAGGATGGCCGTCGAAGATGCGGCAATCGAGTTCAAGAAAATGGGATGGGACGACAAGGTAAGAGTGTTGAAATATGTAAAAAAAGATTATGTAGATGTATATGAACTCGACGGTTTGAAAGGCTTTTTTCCCGGCTATCTACTGCCGTCCACCGGTTACGTCCAGTGGTTCAAGCTGAAGTTTTACCTGCCGGGCATCATCCTGCAGCATCCTCGTCCGGAAAACCCGACCGAACTGCCTACCTTTAAGGAACAGCCCAAGCTGTTTAAGGTAATCAGGGAATCCGAGCGCTGGGCCCATATCCTGGGAGTCGCCGACGCCGGAGCGTTGAACGATTACATTACCTCCGGCCGGGCCGGGGAAATTATAAGGATAGCCGAAGCTCTCCACGAAAAGAAGATTGCCCAGATTGCCGACACCATTTCCGAAAACAGGGATATGCTCAGGGTTATACTGATCGCCGGTCCATCGTCGTCCGGCAAGACCACCTTCGCACAGAGGTTGATGGTACAGCTCAGGGTAAACGGATTAAGGCCCGTATCCATATCCCTGGACGATTATTTCGTTGACCGGGACAAAACGCCGCTGGACAGCGATGGAAAGCCCGATTTCGAAGCTCTGGAAGCTATAGATCTGAAACTTTTCAATCAGCACCTCGCTGCCTTAATACAGGGCAAGGAGGTATACCTGCCCAAATACAATTTCATTACTGGAAAGAGGGAATTTCAAAAGTTTCCAGTCAAGATCGACAAGGATCAGCCCATCCTGGTTGAAGGCATACATGCCCTCAACGAGAAACTCACTTTTGCCATCCCGAAAGAGGATAAATTCAAAATTTACGTGAGTGCCCTTACGCAGCTTTCTATAGACAATCATAACTATATCTCAACCACAGATACAAGGCTCCTCAGGCGCATCGTCCGGGACAGCCGCACCCGCGGGGCCGACGCCAGGATGACCATAGCCATGTGGCCTTCGGTTCAAAAGGGAGCCCGAAAGCATATTTTCTCGTTTCAGGAGGAAGCAGACGTAATGTTTAACTCGGCCCTGGTATATGAGTTTGCGGTATTGAAAAAATACGCCGAGCCCTTGCTCAGAGAGATCAAACCCGAGCATCCGGAATACGTGACGGCCGGGCATCTTCTGAAATTGCTGGAGTACTTTGAACCTCTGGAAGACGAATGGGAAATACCGGCCACATCAATAATCCGCGAATTCGTTGGCAGCAGCTGCTTTAGGGTGGGATAGCGGAAAATAGGGGGAATACCCGGTGGATTTTGATAGAGATTGCTGTTATAATTATAATTACAGAATATTAAAAACAGAGGGGAGCATCTGTTATGAAAGTAACGGTAAGCGGCAAGAATTTTGAAGTGACTCCGGCTCTGAGAGAATACGCGGAAAAGAAGATAGGAAAATTGGGCAGGCATTTCAATCATTTAAATAACGACAACCTGGAGGCACAGGTGACGCTTCACGTAGAAAAAGACAGGCATATCGTAGAAGTTACGATACCAGTAAACGATATAATACTTAGAGGCGAAGAAGAAACCCAGGACATGTATTCTTCCATAGACCTGGTTGTTGATAAACTGAACAGACAAATTGAAAAATACAAGACAAAGCTCACAAAAGCCCTGAGGAAGAATTCCAACAAAAACGACGCTGTGGTCGAGAGCGAAATCCCCGAAGAAAATGAGCCGAGGATCGTCAAGGTTAAAAGATTTGCAGTAAAGCCGATGAGCGTAGACGAAGCGGTACTGCAGATGGACCTCCTCGGGCACGATTTCTTTGTTTTCGTCAATGCTGAAACCGATGAAATAAACGTTGTTTACAAGAGAAAAGACGGGGATTACGGCCTGATAGTCCCCGAAATGCTCTAGCCTACCTGTCGGGTAGGCTTTTTTAAATTTTAAACTCCACGCTGAAATTGACCCTATTGCTTGGATAATGATAATTTTAAATCTGGAAAATTCATCCGAATTCTCGGGTCTAAACTCTACAACAAAAGCAAAACGTAATCAGCGGTAGGATCAGGGTTAAGGGATTGCCGGAACTGCTCTTAATATTGATTTTTTGGAAAAAGTCTTGATTCAAAAGTTCCTGTATTTTCAATATTTCGTCGCCCATAAAAATACCTGCTTTCTTGATAAAGGCAACCTACTAAATAATATGAGCCGTGGTGCAAAAGTGAAACCCCGAGGTAATTTTTGCCTCGTCAGGCAGGAGAAAAATAGAAATCTGTCGAAGTATATCTTGAATGAAAATTTTTATAAAGGTATAAAAAATTTATGCTGTACGTTGGAATCAAAAAAATTACCGGCTTTTTACTGGATGCCCTTTTCCCTGAAAGCCCCTTTTGCGCTGTGTGCGGCTCCAGGCTGCCGCAGGGTGAGCGCCTGCTCTGCGGTTCGTGCAGGGATAGGATGGAGCCGATAAGCCAGCCGTTTTGCTTAAAATGCGGCCGGCCGCTTTATTGCGAAAATGCGGTATGCGCCGACTGTAGCGATAAAAACCGCTATTTTGTGGGGGCAAGAGCCTGGGGCGTTTACCGGGGCGTTTTAAAACAGGTTATACACCTTTACAAGTACCGGGGAGAGCGCCGCCTGAGCTACTTATTAGGCCTAAAAATGCTCGAGGCTCTCGAAAGACAGAACTGGCCTTCCTTCGACTACCTGGCACCCGTCCCCCTGCACCCGAAAAGGGAGCGAGAGAGGGGGTTCAATCAGTCCCTGCTGCTTGCTGATGTGATCAGCAGCAAGACCGGTATACCTGTTTTCAAAGGCCTCATCAGGGCAAGGCCGACCGAACACCAGACCTTTTTAGAGAAAAGCTCCAGAGAAACCAATGTAGCCGGAGCTTTTGCGGTAAAAGACGGCTCTGCGATAAAAGAAAAGACCCTGCTTCTCATCGATGACGTCTATACTACGGGGAGCACGGCCGATGAATGCTCAAAGGCCCTGCTTCAAGCCGGGGCTTCCGGTGTTTACGTACTGACCGCTGCAAGAGGGTGATTACTGGAGGTGAATGGAGTGGAAATCAGGAACTGTCCGGTGTGCGGTAAAGTATTTGTTTTCGTGACCAGGAACCTCTGCTCGGAATGCGCGGCCAAAGAGGAGGAGGAATTCCGAAAGGTAAAGGATTACCTGTATGAAGTTCCGGGTGCCACTATGGAAGAAATTTCCGAAAAAACCGGGGTTTCTACCAAGAAGATACTGGAATTTTTAAGGGAAGGGCGGCTGATCCTCAAAAGGGAAAACGCGAACATACTGCTCCATTGCGAAATGTGCGGTTCTCCAATTCTCACCGGACGGGTCTGTGAAAAGTGCGCCGGAGAGATGAAGAGAAAGTTCGGCATCGGCAAAACTCCCCTGAATCAAAGTGGGGACATGAAGGGCAGGATACACCTCAGCCGTTACCAAAAGCAAAAAATTTAGAGAAACGCGGGCAAAAAACAAAGAATTTCGGATTAATTTTAAGATATTTGCGGCAAACCGCCGGATATGCGCCTCATTCGCGCGCTTTTTTTATGCGATAAATTATATAGAAGTTACGCGAAAGGGGAATATACCGTGAATATAAACCGGACGGGCCTTCAGGGTATCATAAAACTCTACGAAACCGCTGCAAGAGAGATAGAGAGAAAATCAGAAAAAAAGTCCGGTAGGTATTTGACCGACAGGCTCAGCCTTTCCTCCGATGCCGTAGAAATAAAAAGAGCTTTAGAACTTGCCTCAAAGACCGGAGAAATAAGGACGGAAAAGGTTGCAGAGCTCAAGGAGAGGATTGAAAAGGGCACCTACAATATCGAGGGAAGGCTCATAGCCGAAAAAATGGTCGAGGATTTTCTGGGGGGAAAATTGATATAACGGGGGCTTTTGTATGAACTTTTTGGGGGCTGCAAATGAACTTGTTGAAAATCTAAAAAGACAGCTGGAAATCTATGAGGAGCTGCTAGGGCTTTCGGAAAAGAAAACAGATATCCTGGTCAAAGGTGATGTAAAAACCCTAGGGGAGATAACGGAAATAGAACAGGAATTGATAGTAAGGCTCGGCAGAATAGAAGAGGAGAGGATAAAAATAGTCGCGGTGATCGCCGGCGGAGAAATTACCGTCAGCCGGTTGGAGGAGAAACTCCCGGATAATATAAAGATGGAACTCGGAAGGATATCCGGAGAACTTATCGAAGTTCTCGCAAAACTTCGCGACAGGAATCAAATCAACGAAAAGCTCATTCAAAGAGCTCTTGAATACATCAATTACTCTATTGAAATCATAGCCGGGGTCGGCAAAGAGGCTACCGGCTACGGCGCCGATGGCAAAACCGCGGAAAAGGAGACCATAAGGCTTATCGACAAAAGAGCGTAGACGGGACGGTGAACTATTTTGTATTCCAGCTTTTTCGGCATTGAAATCGCAAAAAGGGCGCTCTTTGCCCAGCAGAGGGCCCAGGAAAACGTATCCCATAACGTGGCCAACGCTAACACGCCCGGATACTCCAGGCAGCGACCGGTAATGGAGGCCACCTATACGAAGCCGTGGGCCGGCATGTATACCGCTGCCGGAGCGGTCCAGGCCGGGACCGGGGTCCGGGTGGCCGATATCGTCAGGATAAGGGATGCTTTTGCCGATATGCAGTACAGGGACGAGAACTCGTCTCTCGGCCAGTGGTCGGTCCAGACCGATATACTCCGGCAGGTGGAGGCGGTGTTCAACGAACCTTCCGATATAGGCGTTTCTTCGGTGCTGACCCAGTTCTGGCAGGCGCTGGAGGAACTTTCCAAAAATCCCGAGGCCATAGAAATAAGGGAAACGGTAAAGGAGAGAGCGGTAACCCTTGCCGACACCGTGAACCACGTGGCCACCAAACTCACGGAAATACTAGATGATATAAACTTCAGGATTTCGGTAAAGGTAGACGAAGTCAACACCCTGGCGCGCCAGATAGCGGACTTGAACGCCCAGATACAGCAGATGGAAATAACCGGAATCACCGCCAGCGACCTGAGGGACAAGCGCGACGTGCTGCTGGACGACCTGTCGAAACTGGTTAACATAAACACATACGAGGATGAGAACGGCGTCTTTACGGTTAACGTGGGAGGCGCCATCCTGGTGAAGGGCAGCGACTACGAAGTAATGTCCTTCGACGGGGCGGACATCAAATGGCAGGTTTATAACACTCCGGTAAACATAGCGAAGGGTGAACTGAAAGGTTTGCTTGAACTGAGGGATCAAAAAGTCAAAACATACCTTGATTCCATCAAGACCTTTGCCCAAACCCTGGCGGGGGAGTTCAACAAAATTCATAAAAGCGGCTACGACCTAATGGGAGATCCAGGAGAAGACTTCTTCATATATAATAATTCCCTTTCGGGCAGCATCCTCTCGGTAAATCAAAGCATACTGAATGATGTTAAAAAGATCGCAGCCGCTCAAGACCCGGATGCGGTTCCCGGCGATAACCGCAACGCACTTAAGCTGGCTGATCTAAAGTATATGAAACTGACCACGCTGGGTGGCACGCTGGACGAATACTACGGGTCCCTGATTGCAAGGCTGGGGATCGATTCCCAGCAATCCATACGCATGACGGAGAGCCAGGAGTTCATGGTGAGCCAGCTGGATGAGCAGAGGAAAGCCGTGTCATCGGTCTCGCTGGATGAGGAAATGAGCAGAATGATCATGTACCAGCACGCCTACAATGCGGCGGCCAGAATGATAACGGCCATCGACGAAATGCTGGACACTATTGTGAGCCGTATGGGAATAACCGGAAGGTAGGGATGTAAATGCGGGTAACCCAGAGTATGATAACCGAAGCATTTATAAGAAACCTGTCTCAAAACCTGAGAAGGCTCGGTAAAAAGGAAGACATGCTGGCTTCAGGCAAAAAAGTACGGCTGCCTTCCGACGATCCGGTCTCAGCCACGCTCGCCATGAGACTTCGCGATACCCTCTTAACCGTAGAGCAGTACACCAAAAACACCGAGGATGCTATAACCTGGCTTAAAAGCACCGAAACCGCCCTGGCCAATACGGGGGAGATTCTACAGCGAATAAGGGAGCTCACCGTATATGCGGCCAACGATACCCTCTCTGCCGAGGAACGAGAAATGGTGCTGGATGAGATAACCCAGCTAAAACACCAGCTGCTGCAGGAAGCCAATGCGAGCCATAACAAAAAGTATTTGTTTAACGGTTATCACACCGATCAGGCTCCGTTTTATATAGATGCAATGGATGGTAAGATAAAACCTTCAGTTGCGACGAGCGAGACGGTGGACTACAACATCGGAAGGTCCAATAGCATTCAGGTGAATGTAATGGGTAACGATGTTTTCACGGATATATTTCTGACCGTAGAAGACATCGAGCAGGACCTGCTGAACAACGATTCTGCAAGTTTATCTGGAAGGCTTGATCAACTGGACAATGCCATAGACACAGTCTTAAAATACCGCTCGCAAATAGGCGCCAGGATAAACAGGCTGGAAGCCACAAAGACCAGACTGGAATACAACAACATCGATTATACTGAACTGCTTTCCAAGACGGAAGACGTCGATGTGGCAAAACTCATAATGGACCTGAAAATGGAGGAAAACGTATATAGAGCATCACTGGCTGTAGGCGCCCGCATAATCCAGCCCACCCTGGTGGATTTTCTAAGATAGCATAATATGGCCCTGAAAGGGCCTTAAATTTATGGCGGGAGGTGATCCTGTTGCTTTTATATCGCGTCGATATAAAATTCGGATTCGGACAGTTGGGTTTTAATATTTACCCGGGAGATGTGAAAATAAAAACCGATATTATAAATCAATTCAATATTGAAAAAAAAGAACCGGAACTAGATAATAAAGCTAGTTTACCACAGATAACAATAGATTCCTCGCAATGCTGGATGGAAATTGGATATTTTCCTCCTCAAGAACTTGCGGTGAACTTTTTCGAGGATGCTAAAAATTCGACCCTTGATTACATTGAAAAAAAGGCTGTTGAAGGTGATATGTTGGGTGCCATAGAAAAAGGAATCCAAATTCAGGATTTGGCTTTATCTGAGGTTTTCACCGAAAAAGATTTCAATATTGACTTTGTTCCTAAGTCAAGGCCGAAAATCAGAGCGACTTCTGCAGAGCTTTCATTTAATTATCGCCCTGGTCATGTAAATGTGGATGTGGGTCGCTTCCCGGTTAAGTTTAATCATTATAGGGCGGCAGTTAAAGCTTATCTTGAGAAAAAACCTTTCATAGATATTAATGTAGTAAAATCCGGGGAGAGGATCGATATTAAACTGTGATTTCATTAAAAAATTTGGAGGGCTAATTAAAATATGTTAAAAATTAAAACCAAATATTTCGGGCAAATTGAAATCGACGAAAACAAGATAATTACTTTTGTCAGCGGTATTGTGGGTTTCGAGTCGCTTAAAAAGTTTATCCTCATAGATCATCCCGGTAATGAACAGATAAAATGGCTCCAGTCCGTTGAAGAACCTAATTTTGCCCTTCCATTGGTCGATCCCCTGCTTTTCTTTCCGGACTACTCTCCGACAGTATCCAAAGAGTACATTTCTCCTCTCAAAATCCAGTCGCTGGCTGATGCGGTTGTACTGTGCGTTCTAACGGTTCCGCAGGACTTAAAGGTAACCGTGAATTTAAAAGCACCGATTATCCTGAATCCTATAGAGAGTCTGGCTGATCAAATCATTGCCGAAAACCCCGAATACAAAACGAAGCACCCCATTAAGCTGTTGAGTGATGCTAACGAGGGGCGGTGATTTATAATGCTTGTGCTGTCCAGAAAAAAAGAAGAGAAGATCCTCATCGGGTCTGATATAGTGATTACTATAGTGGATATAGAAGGGGATAGGGTAAAATTAGGAATCAATGCACCGCCCGGCGCTAAAATCCTCCGGGCTGAACTTTACGAAGAGATAAAAGAAGAAAACCGTGGGGCTAATGGCTCTTCCTATGAGGTATTAAAAAAGCTCGATAATATTATAAAAAAGTGATTTCAAGTATATAGAAAGGACATCTAGCCATGCAAATAAACTTTCTGGATCTCAAAACCCAGTATGAAACGATAAAAGAAGAAATAAAAAATGTCCTCTTAGCGGCCGTAGAAAGCGGCCAGTACATAATGGGTCCTAACGTCAAGGTCTTCGAACAAGAAATAGCCTCATATCTTGGCGTAAAACACGCCATCGCCGTGGCCAACGGTACCGATGCCCTGGTCATGACTCTGGACGCCCTGCGTATAGGCCCCGGCGACGAAGTTATCACATCCCCGTATACCTTTTTCGCCTCGGCCGAATGCATATCCCGGGTGGGAGCAAAACCCGTATTCACCGACATAGATGCCGACACCTTAAACATGAATCCTGAAGAAATAGAGAAAAAAATCACAGAAAAGACAAAAGCCATAATCCCCGTCCATATCTTCGGTCAAGCTGCTGACATAGAAAGAATAATGGCCATTGCGGAGAAATATGGCCTTCACGTAATAGAAGACGCCTGCCAGGCCATAGGAGCCGAAATAAACGGCAGGAAACTAGGCACCATTGGCAAAGCCGGCTGCTTTTCCTTTTTTCCCACCAAGAACTTAGGAGCTTACGGGGACGGAGGCCTTGTAGTAACAAACGACGATGATCTCGCCGAGAAAATAAAACTCCTTCGGGTACACGGAAGCAGAGTGAAATACTTTCATACAATCATAGGATACAACAGCCGCCTCGACGAAATCCAGGCGGCGATATTGAGGGTAAAGCTAAAGCATATCGATGCCTGGAACGAGGCGCGAAGACAAAAGGCAAAACTGTATAACGAGCTATTGCAAAACACCCCTGTGAAAACGCCCGGCGTAAAAGACGAAAAAAGTCATGTATATCACCTCTACACAATCCTTGCTCCCGAAAGGGACGAACTTAAAAAATACCTGGAACAAAAAGGCATACCAACGGGGATATATTACCCCTTACCCCTGCACTTACAGGAGGCATATAAAAACCTAGGCTACAAAAAAGGTGACCTGCCCGTCGCTGAAGAAACGTGTGAAAAAAACCTCTCGCTTCCACTTTACCCTGAACTTCCCGAAAAACACATAAAATACATAGCAGACGCCATAATCGAATACTACAAAAAAGGGTGAACCCGATGACAACAAATCAGGGAACAATGGAATTAATAGAAAACAATACAGCCCTCGAGCTAATAGAAAAAATAAACACGAAAACCGCAAAAATAGGCGTAATAGGCCTGGGGTATGTGGGCCTTCCCTTGGCCGTAGAAAAAGCCAAAGTCGGCTACCAGGTCATCGGCTTTGACATACAGCAGAAAAAAGTTGAAATGGTAAACAGCGGCATAAACTACATAGGTGACGTCATTGACGGCGACCTCAAAAAAGTGGTGGAAAGTGGGAAACTGAAGGCATCCTCTGATTATGACGAAATAAGGGAATTAGATATAGTAACCATATGCGTCCCCACCCCGATAGACAAAAACAAGCAGCCCGACCTCACCTACGTAAAAAACTCTACAAAAGAAATAGCAAAAAGACTTCACACCGGCATGTTAATAGTCCTCGAAAGCACTACATACCCGGGTACAACAGAAGAAGTATTAAAACCCATCCTCGAAGATACCGGGTTAAAATGCGGGCAGGACTTCTTCCTAGCCTACTCTCCCGAAAGAGTCGACCCGGGTAACAAACGATACAACACCAAAAACACCCCCAAAGTAGTGGGTGGAGTCACGAAATTCTGCACAAAAGTGGCGGCAGCGCTCTACCGCAACGTCCTTGAAGGAGAGGTCTTCGAAGTTTCAAGTCCCAAAGTTGCCGAAATGGAAAAAATCTACGAAAATGTGTTCCGGCACGTAAATATAGCCCTGGCTAACGAAATGGCCCTCCTTTGCCGACGGATGGGTATAGACGTCTGGGAAGTAATAGAAGCGGCAAAAACCAAACCTTACGGCTTCATGCCCTTTTACCCGGGTCCGGGCATAGGCGGCCACTGCATTCCAGTAGACCCTTACTATCTCCTCTGGAAAGCAAGAGAGTATGACTTTCACACCAGATTCATCGAACTTGCCGGTGAAATAAACGAATACATGCCTAAATACACCGTAGAAAGAGCTGCTGAAATCCTCAATGAAGCATCAAGACCCCTAAAAAACGCTAAAATACTAATCCTGGGCGTAGCCTATAAAAAAGACATCGATGACATGAGAGAAAGTCCGGTGCTTAAAATAATAGAAGAACTCGAAAAAGTGGGTGCAGATGTAAAATACAACGATCCCTATATACCCGAGTTCACCCACAAAGGAAAACATTATAGATCAATAAAAATAACAGAAGAACTCCTCAAAGATGCCGACCTCGTAATAATAGCCACCGACCACAGTACCTACGACCCTAACTTCATCCTGGAACATTCGAAACTGATCCTTGATACTAGAAACGCCATGAAAAACCTCTCTCACCCCAAAATCCATAAACTGTAGGTGAAAAACTTTATGGAAAAACTAAAAATTGCTGTAATAGGCTGCGGCAGCATAGCTAGAAAACACATAAAAGCTATAGCGGAAAACAAAGACAAATTAGAACTCACAGCCCTATGCGACATTGACCCTCAAAAGACTGAACAGCTCGCTGCCGGTTATCAACAGCTTACCGGCAAAGAGCCAGGGAAAATAAAAAAACACACCGACTATGAGAAAATATTAAAAGACCAGGAAATAGACATAGTTGCCATCACCACCTCCAGCGGTATAAGACCCAAAATAGCCATAGGAGCCCTTGATGAAGGAAAACACCTCATCCTTGAAAAACCCATGGCCCTTTCAACGAAAGATGCAGACCATATAACAAAAAAAGCCGAACAGAAAGGCCTAAAAGTCACTGTATGCCATCAGCTGCGATTTTTACCCCATATACAGAAACTAAAAGAAATCGTAAACTCCGGCACTATGGGGAAAATAGTCCACGCAGCTGCAGCCATGCGCTGGAACCGCAGCAACGAATATTACTCCTCATCTCCCTGGAGGGGCACCTGGAAACACGACGGCGGTGCTTTCATGAACCAGGCCATACACCTTATAGACCTACTTTTATGGATTATGGGACCCGTCCAAACCGTCTACGCCGAGACCGGCACTTTCATCAAAAAAATCGAAGCGGAAGACGCAGGAGCGGCTTTACTCAGATTCAAAAATGATGCCCTGGGCGTCATAGAGGCTAGTGTCTGTGTATACCCCGAAAATCTGGAAGAAACCCTGGGCGTTTTCGGAGAAAAAGGCACCGTTGTAATCGGAGGGAAAACCCTCGACATAGTAAAAACCTGGAACATTAAAGACCAAAAACCTTATGAAACCGAAAAAGAACAGAAGGACCTTCATGTCCTGCTTTACGAAGACATGATAAACGCAGTAAAAGAAAACCGCGAACCCCTAATAAACGCCAAAGAAGGTCAAAAAGCCGTAGAACTTGTGCTTTCCATATACAAATCCTCCCTCACAAAAAAGCCGGTGAAACTGCCTCCCGGCGACTTTTCAACAGAACACATGATAGGGGGATAAAAAATGAACCACATATCCAACAGAGCAAAAATAGCCCCTGACGTAAAAATAGGAAAGTTCACCGTAATAGAAGACGACGTAGAAATTGGTAAAGGCACTGTAATCGGTAATAACGTCACTATATATAAAGGAACGAAAATAGGCAAAAACGTAAGAATAGACGACAATGCTGTAATAGGCAAACAGCCCATGCGAGCCCAAAACAGCATATTCAAGGACACTGCAGAAAAACCTCCCTGCCGTATAGGCGACGAGACCATAATAGGTACATCGGCAGTAATATACGCCGGGAGCGTCATCGGTTCAAAATGCCTCATTGCCGACCTTGCTACCGTAAGAGAAGACGTGACAATAGGCGACATGACCATAATAGGCCGGGGAGTTGCAGTAGAAAACTACTGCAAAATAGGGTCGAAGTGCAAAATAGAGACAAACGCCTACATAACCGCCCTATCGGAAATAGAAGACCAAGTTTTCGTAGCCCCCTGCGTAGCCACCTCCAACGACAACTCTGCTGGGCGGGATCCTGACCGGGTAAAGAAGATGAAGGGTGTAACTGTAAAGAAAAAAGCAAGGATTGGAGTAAACGCAACGATCCTCCCTGGGAAGGTCATAGGCGAGGACGCCTTTGTGGGGGCTGGAGCCGTTGTTACGAAAGACGTGGAAGATGGCAAGGTAGTAATCGGGAATCCAGCGAGGGAGAAGGATGATTTATCTGTTAGTGGGAAGGAGAAAAGTTGATGAACGATCTGGAATTGAAGAAAAAACGATTTAAAGAACTCATTGAAGAACTCATTAACGACGGTGATCTGGAAAGTGCTGAAAAGTATTTGAATGAGTATGAAAAAAGCATCACTGGGGATGCTGATGTTTACTCGATGAAGGGGATCATACGTTTTATAGAAGGGAAATACGACGAAGCGGAGAGATATTTTAAAAAAGGATTGCTGCTTGAATATAATAATGTGGATTTACTGTATAATTTGGCAAAATTAAAAATGCACTTAAATGATGGCGGGACGGCTTTGAAATACTTAGTGAGAGCACTATTTTATTCTTCAGAAGACGAATTGAAGAGAGAGATACGAGATCTGATTTCGACGTTGAAAGGCGACAATGAAATGGAAATCCCCAAAAAAATAGTATTTTTTGTAAAGCCGGGTCTAGATAATTTCATTAATGATATAATAATGGGATTAACCGATGAATATGAAACCAGGAAAGTTATAGTGAACAATTTAAAGCAAATCGATGAAGGTATGGAATGGGCGGATATTTGCTGGTTTGAGTGGTGTGATGAGCTTGTTATTTACGGAAGCAAACACCTACTCGCAGAGAAGAAGAAAGTTATTTGCAGATTACATAGCTATGAGGCTTTTACGGATTACCCAGCCAAAGTGAATTGGGCTAATGTTGATAAAGTAATATTTGTTGCAAAACACATTTATGATATAGTTGCAAAAAGGTTTTCCGGAATTAAAGAAAAAGGTAAAAGCATCGTTATAAATAACGGTATTGACTTAAACAAATTTACTTTTAAAAATAGATGCAAAGGTTTTGATGTTGCATATGTGGGGTATATAAATTACAAAAAAGGGCCGATGTTGCTTTTACAGTTGATAAAAGCTCTTGTTGATATTGATAAGAGATATAAACTTCACATTGCTGGTGTTTTTCAAGACGAGCGATATAAACTATATTATAAACAAATGATCGAAGAAATGGGTATTAAGGATAATGTAATATTTTATGGTTGGGTTGATGATATAGATAAATGGCTTGAAGATAAGAATTATATTGTTTCTACTAGTGTTCTGGAAGGGCATCCTTATTCTGTTATGGAAGCAATGGCTAAAGGAATAAAACCTGTTATTCACTGTTTTGTTGGAGCAAAGGATATATTTGAAAATAGATATTTATGGACTACCATAAATACAGCAGTTGAAATGGTTCTTTCTAATGAATATAATTCGCTAGAATACAGGCGATTTATCGAAGGTAATTATTCTTTGGAAATTCAAATTAAGAAGATAAGGGAACTACTTAATTCTTTAGGGAACATGATTGAGATAAACTCTATAACAAGCAAGCAAACAACCCAAGTAAAAAGTGTGTGGGATAAAATATGGAGCCATTATAAATCCGAGGGACCGGTAAAGATTGCTAATGAACCGGGTGGGATGGTATTAAGGTCTGAGTTTATCGATCTTTTAAATAATTTTTTCGTACTAAAAAGTGCAAAAATCCTGGAGGTCGGTTGTGGTGGCGGTCAATTTTCCTTGGAATTTTGTCTAAGAAATGCATTTTATGAAGGGATTGATTTGAGTAAAGATGCAATTGATTTAGCAAGAAAACTTTCAAGCTTTTACAGTTTAAAGAATTGTAATTTTAAGCTTGGAGATGGGTTTGATTTAAGTTACCCAAATGGGCAATTTGACATAGTATTCAACATGGATGTGATTGAGCATTTCACCGACGATGACATAATAAAGATGCTGAAAGAAATGGCTAGAGCAGGCAAGTACGTCGTAATTGGAGTGCCATATAGTGGTTCGAAAATTTACAGTGTTGCAAAGAAATTTTCACAGAAAACGGGTACCTGGGAATACGGGTATGAAAGGGACTTTCATACCCTCGGACACTTATTTGAAAAAGCAGGATTAAAATTACTGTATGAGGATGTCATAGGTTATCAATCAGAATGCCAATATTTAAAAAGGATAAATCTAGGAGCTTATGAAGTTGCTTTAGGAGAAAATATTGCGCGGTTGTTTCTCAGTGATAATGAAAAAATCGGTAGCTGGTTGATTTCGATAGGAACTTTGAGCGAACAGTACAGTGAAATATTTAATAAAGCAAGGCAGTTGAAGGGTAGAGTTGAGTTTTCTAAGGGAGTGAAAGTAAGAGAGGGAAAGAATCCATCCGTTTCCATAATAATACCCTTTTACAATGGTAGCGAGTATGTTGCCGGATTAGTTGAAAATCTATCTCAAATAGAATATGATAACTTCGAAGTCGTATTTGTGAATGACGGCTCTGAAGAAAACACTGAAGAGATCCTTAAAAAAGAAATGTCAGCAATAAAAAATATCAACACAACATTTATAAGATTTGATGACAATAGAGGTCAGTTTTTTTCGAGACTTGAAGGCATAAAACATTCTTCCGGCGAATATGTGTTTTTCCATGATATGGATGATATTATTTATAGAAAAGGGTTCAAAAAACTTATTAATGATATGGGAAATTTCAGCAATAGTGATAGCATACATATTCCTGTATCCTGTGCACTGATGGATGAAAATGGTTATAACGGTCAGATATGGTATCATTCTATCCTGCCGTCGGCTGCGGATTATTTAGTTGAAGAGGTGTTGTCTCTTTGCGGTAAGGTTTCTATAATAAACACTCTATTTAAAAAAGAAATGCTTATTCAATACTACGAGGAACTAAGTACTCTTTTAGGTGGGATTATCAAGAAAGAGAAAATTAAAGTGGGGGAAGACACTGTAGTTTTTGATTTTCTAGCAATGAGAGGTGCAATATACAGAATCCTTCCTGTTTACTATACTTTACGAGGGTATAGGTTTTCCAGACAATCATTTTCAAGAAATTTACATTATAGACTCAACGGTATACCTTTAACTATTGCTTTTAACATTAATTATCTTTTAGGGGAAAAACTAATTGATAACCATTTTGAAAACACTGTAAAAGAAAAGGTTTTAAGTACTTATGGGAGTGAAATGGGAAACATATTTTTAACAAATTACGAGAGGTATAGAGAAATGTTAAAAAATATTATCATCTAAGCCTTTAGAGTTTTTTTATAGATAAAATTCCCTTGACTCTGATGGTTGGCGGAAAGTTAAGTTGATAAGTGGTTGTAAATAATAGCCCCACTAATGTTTATGTTTTCCGGAGGAGATACGTAAATGTTTAGTCTAGTTCTAGATACGTGTAAAAACATTGTCGATACGTATATGGAAACATTTAAACCTCTTATCGAAAAATTCAATGCCGAGGTAGTTGTAATAAGTGATGGTGAAATTGAATCCGCATTGGAGCAAGAATATCCTGTTTACGAATACTTTGGCGATTACAGTAATTTGGAAGAATATTGTTTTTCCCTATGCCGAAATGACCACATAATTATAATTAGAAACGGTTGGAAACTTGAACAAAAGTTTGTAGAAAACTTGGGAGAAAGTCTTTTAATTTTGGACAAGAACACCTTTATTACATGTAAATGTAGAATTTACTATAGCCCAGATAAGTTTGCGGAAATAAAAGTGCCTTTAGTCTTCAATAAAAAAAATACCGAAGCTGTGGAAAAAAGTATAGATTGTGTAATAGAAGATTATGGTTTGCTTGAAAGTTGTATAGAAAATATTGAGAAAAATTTATGGAAGCTGATAAAATATAAAGCTTACGATATCGTTTATAATTGGTGGAGATATATTTCAGAAGAGGACAAGGATGGTAATCTGAGATTAAAGTTTCTAGAGGCGTTGGAAAAAATTAAACTCAAGCTTAATCTAGAGGAACAATATAAAATTGAGGACCTTTTTAGAAACGAAGAATTTGGAGAGTATAAAAAGTACTTAAATACAAAAAGATTGTATTTGGAAAAAAAGGAAGGCTACCGCGATCTTGTTAAAAATAATATTAAAAAGTTAAATGTATCGAGTAAGAACACCTTTTTAACCTATTTTATTCCTCTATTTATGGAAGATGGCGATTTATTGATTTATTTTTTGGAAACCATCGGTATGGATTTAACAAAAACTTATATATCATATTTTCTTTCTTCCCATGAAAATTTTTATGATAAGTTATATAATTTTTTGATTTCCATAGACCTTCCCAAGGAAATAAAAATGAAGAACAACAAAAGAGTGTATTTATTTAAAGAAATAACCAGGACTTATATAACGGAAATGTCTGCAAAAGCGGACGATATAGAAAAAAAACAGAAATTGGTTCAGGTCTTCGTCGATTATACCAATTATGCTATTTATACAGTAAATGACCGCATGAGGAAAAACGCAAATATTTTCATCGATCAGGAGACCAAATTCATCATAGAAATCGATAAGGCTATCGGAAAGTTAAACCAGGGGAATATAGAAGATGCCATAGATTTATTGCTTAATGCCGCCAAAATTTATCCTGCAATGGAAAAAGCCATTATGTATTACATACAAAAACTTCGAATTGAAAATCAGGTAAAACCATATAAACTTAGTATTTGCATGATCGTAAAAGACGAAGAAAAAAACCTGGATCGTTGCCTTTCCAGTCTAAAACCGCTGGTCGATTCCGGGTTAGCCGAACTTATAATAGTGGATACAGGGTCGAAAGATGATACAATTTCAATTGCTAAAAAATATACCGACAAAGTATTTTTGCATCCCTGGCAGGGTAGCTTTTCCGAAGCGCGCAACTACAGCATATCCCTCGCCCAAGGGGAGTATATATTCATAATAGACGCCGATGAAGAACTTGAACCTGAAGGGGTAAATGAGCTCATAGAAACATTCAATTCGGATGGGTATTGGAAATACAGTACTTACACATTAAAAGTAAAAAACTTTAGCAACGTTGAACTAACTAAATACAGCATTAACACTCAAGCCCTTATATTCAAAAATGATGGAACCTTTTATTACGAGGGTAGCGTCCACAATCAACCGATGTATAAGCTTCCGATAAAGCACCTCGACGCCGTCGTGCTCCATTACGGTTATATAATGGCCGATGAAGAGGTAAGGGAGAAAAAATTTAAACGAACGGCCACTTTACTGAAAAAAGAGCTCGCCAAGGATCCGCACAATATATATTACAGATTCCAGCTCAGCGTTAGCTACGGTATGTACGGCGATGAAAAAGAAGCATTGCGGCATGTGCAGCAATATATGGAAATATTAGAAAACAAAGAGGTCGTAACTCCCCGGGAACTTATGTACTATGCTCACGCTGCCAGAGTTTATTTGAGAAATTTAATGTACGATGACGCATTAAGGATTTGCGACAAAGCACTTAAAATCCAACCAGATTATATAGATTTAGTATTTTATAAAGCCGCAGTTTTATTTAAGAAAGAAGAATACGAACCTGCCATAAAATACCTGAAAAATTACTTGGATCTTTACGACGATTTTCTGCAGCGGGATATAGCCGGCAACGATTCATTGGTATTTTATACCCTAGATTCAAGAAATGAGGCTTTAAAAATGCTTCTGATTTCATACTACAGATTGAAAAAATATACCGAATGTATCGAGTTAGGACTATCAGTTATTGACTATCAGCTGCTGCCGGAAATAGCGACAATCATGATCGAATGTGCTTTCGAATCGGAGAGGTATAAGGAACTAGCAGATATATACAAAAATATAGTCCTTACCTTTAATGAGCGCGAACTAAGGGATTCGTTTGTTTACCTTATGCAAGAAATTTTTAAAAAATTCACTCCGGAAAAAGTTAGAAAGTGTCTGGAGGCTTTTAGAAATCTCGACATTGAAGACGATTTCATCGATTTACTAAAAGTAAATGATATCCTCAATACGGGTAATTCGGAAGACCTGGATGCATATTTTATCGGAATTGATAAAATAGATAAAAACATACTGATCGACGTAGAAATGCTCAAAAAGTATAAAAACGCGTTAAAATTTACCCTTATAAACCCATTTATAGTTGATAGTTTGCCCGATGAAAGGATTTTAAGCCTTCTCGATACTTATTTAGGTACACTGTGCCAGCTAGTGGCAAATAACAGAGAAGACTTGCTATCCCAAAAAGAGCTTTTATTCCTAAATTCGATCCTTGACGCACTCGATGAACTCAGCAAAAAGAACCCGGGTAATGCTTTAAAATATATTAAACTCGCCGCATCTAGTTATGAAGAAATTGCAAAGCCTCTAAACATATTTGTTGCAAACATGTTTCGAACGTAGGTGGAGATTTTCTGAGTAAAATTGGCCAATAGATAAGAAATCTGTCGATAAAATGTCACAATAAAATGATTTGGACAAAAATGGAGTTTATCAGAGTTAAATTGCAATAAATAAAACGGCGATAACTATAGTGGAAGAAAAATTTCGGTCCGGCCGGCCGAAGGTATTCCGCAGGGAAGCGGAAAATAAAAAATCAAGGAGGAAAATATTATGAGGATTAACCACAATATCAGCGCCCTTAATGCTTACAGGCAATTGACCATTAACAACACCTCCATGCAGAAATCCCTTGAGAAACTGTCATCCGGATACAGGATCAACAGAGCAGGAGACGATGCTGCGGGTCTTGCAATATCGGAAAAGATGAGGGCTCAGATCAGAGGTCTCAATATGGCTGTTAAAAACGCTCAGGACGGCATCTCTCTGATCCAGACAGCCGAAGGAGCTTTAACAGAGACCCATGCTATACTGCAGAGAATGAGAGAACTTGCTGTGCAGGCTGCCAATGATACCAACACTGTGGATGACAGAAAGGCACTTCAGGAAGAAGTAAACCAGCTGATTGCCGAAATCAACAGGATTGCGGATAATACAGAGTTCAATACGCAGAAACTTCTCGATGCTTCTTTCACCGGCAAAGTATTCCATATCGGCGCCAACATTGGACAGTCTATAACTATAGGCATTGCGGATATGGATGCAGCCGCTCTCGGTGTAGATGCTGTTGCTATAACTAACCAGACCGGCGCAAATACCGCAATTTCTACAATAGATGCTGCAATCAAAACTGTATCCGATGAGCGCGCGAAACTAGGCGCTTACCAGAACCGCCTGGAGCACACCATCAACAACCTCTCGGTGGCTACCGAAAACCTCACCGCTGCCGAATCCCGTATCCGCGACGTAGATATGGCCAAGGAAATGATGGAGTTCACGAGACAGAGCATACTGAACCAGGCAGCGACGGCAATGCTTGCTCAAGCCAACATGTTGCCGCAGTCGGTACTCAAACTATTGGGCTAAATTTAAAAATAATATATAGTGCCACGGCCAAAGGCCCCGGTTCCCCGGGGCCTTTTGAATATTATTAAGTTAGGTATTAAGAATTCACAAGGAGAAGGTTTTTTTCTAAATCATTGCTATGCGACGTTCTTCAGAAATAATTTTATCAACACACAAAAACGGCTTTAGAGCGTCAAAAACAACTCTTACCTGAAGAAAGTCATAAATGTCTTTTGAGAAAATTACGTACAGGCTGAAGATCAAAAGCCTACATTTTCATTGACGGTTGACACAAATATGAATTTTACTGTGATGGAGGTATTCTACTCCTACGTAAAAACAAAATATTAATCTTTTCTTTAGATCAAGTCCAATTTTTTGTGTAAAATTCCCTCTGAAACCACCTTTTCCTTTACTTTTTTCGAGCTTTCTTTTTGCCACTCAAAGTATTCGGCCATATCTAAGTATTTTTTTTCCAGAAGCCCATTTTTCGTCCTGTTTCATAAGTAATGCTCCAATTAGACGAATAGCTAATTCACGGTTTGGAAGATTCTTAAAACCTTTCACTTTGGCGTATTTCTTCGTTTAGCCGCTTCTTTCCCGTTTGTGGTTCGAAGTCTTTTCCTATACCGCTCGGGAAACTCTAATACCGCTATAGCATCTTCAAATCCAGATTCTAATACATCCATGGCCTTTGGTGTAGCCTTTTTCGTTTACACCAACGGCGATTAATAGGTTCCGCTTCGAACCCGGCCATCTTCCCTAACTCTTATAACCATAGCATCTACTATGACGAAGGGGAATTTCTTTTCTCTAAGAGGACTGGAATTCCAGGCTGTAACAATAGGGTCAAGGTTTTTGCAAAGCTCGGAGATTGTAGATTTTGAAAACTCGGTACCGCAAAGCTCGTATGTAGATACGCCGTTAACCACCATTTCCATTAATGCCAGTAAGAGGGCTTGTTTGCTTCTGTGGTAACGGCGAAAGATGTCAGTAGTTAGCTTACCGTTGCGGAGCATGGGGATCCTTAACGTAAGGGTACCGACTCTGGTGACTAAATTTCTCGGATAGTATCCGTTACGGTAGGCTTGTCTTTCTTCGGTTCTTTCATAAGGTTCGGCTTTGATTTGTTCGGTAGCCTGGGCTTGGAGTATTTGGTTGAGTATGGACTCCAATAGTTTGGCCATCCCCTCATCTTTAGCTCCCTTTAGAAAAAGGTGGTGCAAAATTTCAGAATCGATGGTAATATTATATTGAGCCATTTCTCATCCCTCCAGTTAGGTTTTTGTGTTGGCAATTTAATTCTAACCAGAGGGATGGGGGTGGCTCAACACCATTTTACGCAATTATATGGACTTAACTCTTATTCCTACAATTGAACCTTTGGAAATATATAGGCAATACGCTTATCCTAGAGGGGGATTATATGGACTGGCAAGAAAAGTATTTAGAGAAGCTGGACGCGATATTAATGATAAGTAAAATATAAGCCCTAGGGAAATCCTAACGATCATTCCCAGGGATTTATATCTTTAGCTAGAAAATGGTTTCGGCTATCAAGATTAATATTAACGAAACACCCCATCCGATGGTAGTAGGTATTGACCATGTTAGAGTTTGTTCTTTTACGTTTTCTATCCCTAAAAGCCTATTTACTACCCAGAAAAAGCTATCATTAAAATAAGAAAATATCATTGCGCCGAGTGCGGCGGCTTGGGCTGCTATTAAAGGATTTACCGAGAGATTTGCCAGGATGGGGGCTGTAATCGATGCTGAAGTAATCATAGCGACTGTACCGCTCCCTTGTACAAGACGTACAAGTGTCGCTACAAAAAACGGTAGCAGGACCGGCGGCATGGGCGTACTTGCAATAAGATTTGCGATGTAGTTTCCGACTCCGCTATCCCTCAATACCTGTCCCAGAGCTTGGTGGAATCCCGCCGTGGAGGAGCAGGCCGCCGACCGGGCATACAGGATGGGGCAGGAAAACAATGTCCAGGTTTTCAGGCTAATAACTCGGGGCACCATAGAAGAGAAGATCGACGAGCTTCAGAAAAAGAAGAAGGATCTTATAGGTTCGACGTATCGGAGGGTGAAGTTTTCATAAATTCCCTTTCGAAGGAAGAAGTAATGGAGCTTTTTAGGATGAATTGATTTTGCCAACGCGTCGGTTAAAATTTACGAAAGGCTATCGAGCTGGAATTAGGAAGAAATGTAGAGCTATAAACGAATATAAGATATTATTCTTTACGGCGTTAGTAAGCGGAGAAAGCGTTGCGGGTAAGAATAAAATCCGCAGTAATATTTTCATAAAAATTTTCACTAGAATTCATTGTGAATTTTTCGTATTACCCGTATAATTAAATTAAGCAAAGAATACAATAGGAAGGAGGGATAGACTGTGTTAGGAGTGGGCGATGCAATTATGAGAAGAAGATTTTTTGATCTTAAAGATCTGGTTTCGTATATGATCTCCGTTAGTGATTTGGGGAGAGGAAAGGCGTCTAAAATTATAGAAGAAGTTGCTAATAGGAAAGAGCACTATATAATAATTAAAAATAATAAGCCTCAGGCGGTAATTATACCTATTGATCAGTATGATGAACTTATGGAAGCGCAGGAAGAGTTAGAACTTCTACAGCTTGCAATTGAAAGAATGAAAAACTTAAAAGAAGAGGATCTTATACCATTTGATGAAGCTTTAAAAGAAGCTAGTTTAAACGAAAAAGAATTAGAGCAGTACATTGATTTGGTGGAGATCGAATAACATGTGGCAGATTTCTTTAATACCTGAAGCTCAAAAAGACATTTTAAAACTGGACAAATCCATACAAAAAATAGTTTATGCAGGTATTAAAAAAGTAAGTCAAAATCCTCTTTCCAAAAGCGAGGGAGGATATGGAAAACATCTCGGCACCAGGAACGGCAACAACTTAACTGTTTTTTTAAAAATTAAATACAGGGGCATAGGAATTAGGGTTGTATATACACTCGTTAGGGACAAAAAGCTCATAAATATAGTTGCTGTTTCTCCAAGGGATGATGATTATTGTTACTTAATAGCAACTAAAAGAAAAAACAAATACGGAACCGCATTATTTTCGAATGGATTTTTGAAATTAGAAAAGGACTAATTAGTTGATTTTTACTCGATAGCCGGGGGTAATAGGCTCCCGGCTAAAAATTTTCTGGAGCATGGTTAGGGTAAACCTCCAATAAGTGGGATTGTATAGATTGAGCTTTCGAGAGAAAAATTGATTTAATGTTAAAAAATGGCGCGGTAAATTAAGGTAAGCAGTTATATTTGCCAAAATAAGCGATATTTCGATTTAATTTGTGTAAAAAGAAATTCGATAAACAAAATAGAAGGAGTATCTAGCTTCGCATGTGAAAAGATAAACTGCAAGTTCATTAGCCAATTTTCTAAAAAAGGGTGAAGTTTCATGCGCATAGAAGGCACAAAAAACCTCACCTTTCAGCTGGAAAAGCTCGAATACAGGACGGATTCGGGTTCAATAATTCCAGCGGAAAATCTAAAGAAGCCTGGTTCTAGAGAAAATCCACCGGGTGAAGAAGTGGTTTTTGGGGAAGAGGATTTTCAAAACCTTACCGAAAAGCTGGAGGATTTCGCTTTAGAAATTAAAAACACCCGGTTCGAGTTTTCCGTCCATGAAGAGACAAAAAGGGTAATTGTAAGGATTTACGACAAAAATACGGACGAGCTCATAAGCGAAATACCACCGGAGAAGTTTTTGGATCTTATTGCAAATATATGGAAGCAAGTAGGACTCATAATAGACAAGAGGGTTTAATTTTTATATGTCGAAGGGTAGGTGCGAATAAATGCCTTACAATACTTTAAGGATAGGCGGTCTTGCTTCGGGCATAGACATAGACCAGATTATTTCGGACCTCATGAAGGTCGAGCGCATGAGGGTCGATAAATTGTACCAGCAAAGACAGATACTGGAATGGCAGAGACAGGATTACCGGGATATAAACCTCAAGCTGAAGGCGCTCTATGACAATGTCTTTAATATGAAACTTCAGGGTACATATTTGAAATATAAGGCTACCGGCACTCTATCATCTGGCGCATCGTCGGATGTGTATTTTACCGCCGTGGCCGGTTCGACAGCTATGGCGGGAGAGTATACCGTCAAAGTGGTCGGGCTTGCCGACTATGCGAAAATAGAAAGCGGCGCGCCGATCACAAAAGAACTGCAGGGCAGTGGAATTGTATCAAATTTGACGGATACCATTAATATCTCTCCTTCAAATAATAAATTCAAAATTTCCGTGGATGGAATTATCCAGGAGATTACTCTTGGTTCGGGTAGCTATACCATAAACACTCTGGTGGACCATATTCAA